>JBBIJR010000063.1:13930-20485 GCA_037445875.1 Bacteroidota bacterium
GTGGGCGATGCCGAAGAGCCGCAGTTGGGCCGTCTGAAGAGGCACAAGGACCTGGTCATCCTGGTCCTGCATGCCGGTGGAGCCTTTGCGCTCCAGCACACCGATGACCTGGAAGTTCTGGTTGCTGATCTTGATTGTGTTGCCTACGGCCGGATCGCCATCGAAGAGGTCCATCAGGACCGTGTGGCCGACAACCGCGACCTTCGAACGTGCCTGATATTCCTGTTCGTTGAAAAAGCGGCCGTCCACCACCCGGAAATTTCGTACCGAAGGATACGAGAGCGTCGCGCCGACCACCGAGGTGTTGACGTTGCGGTTTCCGAATTTCACCTGAGCGTTCCGTGATACTTCCGGGGACACGTCCACGATCAGCGGCGAATGCTTCTTGATGGAAACGGCATCCTCTGAAGTCAACGTAACGGACGTGCCCGACCCCAGGGACGTCCGGCCCTGACTCTGGGCCCCGGGACGAACAAAGAGGAGATTGGTACCGAGCCGGTTCATGCGTTCGGCGATCCGCTGTCGGGATCCCTCTCCGATCGCCACCATCGTAATGACGGCGCCGACGCCGATGATGATGCCCAACATGGTCAACAAACTCCGAAGGCGGTTGGCATGAAGTGCCGCGGCGGCCGTGCGTGTGCTCTCCCAGAGATTCATCGTCAGCGTCCGAAACTCTGACGGCTTTTCAGTACTTCCCTGAATCGTTCGGCGTCCCGCTTGACCTGCGAGAATTTCACGAGCAGCACCGTGGACGTGTCCGACAGCCCGGACAGGACTTCCGCATCGTCGAAGTTGCTCAGGCCGATTTGTACGGCCCGCAGTACCATCCGATCACCCTCCTGCACGACCACGTAACGCGTTACCCCGTCGGTGTGGTTCCGGTCCTGTCGGACTTTCTTGGGCGAAAATCCGGCGTGGTCCCCCGCCAGCACCACTCCCGAGGAATCGGCCTTACCCCTGCCTCGCAAGTTCGGTATCTCAACGCCCGCATCCGCCAGCACCTGCCGGTCGTTCTGCAACTCGGCGGGGTCCCGGAGCAGTTCATTGGAAATCAGGATAACGTCGTCCTTCTGCTCGACGTCGATGGTGATCGAGGTGTTCATGCCGGCTTTCAGTTTGTTGTCCTGGTTCGGCACGAGGATCACCACATCGAATGTGGTCACGTTCTGCACAACGGTGGACTGTGCCGCAATGCGGATCACCTTGCCGCGGAACGTCTGAGCGGGGTACGCGTCCGCCACGATCGAGGTCTCCTGCCCGATTCGCACCTTGCCGATGTCCACCTCATCCACGGCGGCCACCACGTATACTTCCTCCATATTGGCAATACGGGCGATGGTCGTCCCCCCGCCTACGTTGGACACGGCCGACGACACGATCTGGCCGGCGGAAACGTTGCGAGACAACACGATACCGTCCAGCGGCGACAGTACGATGGTCTCGGCAAGCTTCTGGCGCGCCAAAACAAGGTTAGACTGAGCCTTGATGAGCTGGGACTTTGCACGGACGTGCTCGACCCGGATCTGGTCAAATTCCTCCTGCGACAGCAGACTCTTGGCAAAAAGATCCTGGGCACGCTTCCAGTTGTTCTCTTGCTGGATCAGTACGGCGGACGCCACCTGGGAATCGGCCAACGATTGTTCGAACTGATTGCGCGTGTCCGTTTGGTCGAGTTTGGCGATGAGCTGTCCAATCCGGACGCGGTCGCTCGCCTCGACGGGGATCGTCTCCACGATGCCGCTGGCCTTGGACTTGATCTCGATGACGTTTATGGGCGTGACCACACCGGTAGCACTGACACGGACGCGGATGTCGCCCCGATGAACCCGCATGACCCGCTTGACGATGCTGGCCGCACGGCTGTCCGGCGGCGCCTCGGTGGGTGAACCCCCATACCAGAGAAGGCCGGCAATCAGCAGGGGGACGAGAATGATTGCGAGCAGGATCTTGTTTTTCATGAGTTATTCTTGTCGGTTACCCGTACGCTATTTAGCCTCCGTCGTGAGAAAAAAGTCTAACCACGGTTCCACGCCCAGACGCGACTTTTTCCTCTAATGTAACCCCGGCTCGGGTGATGTGCAACATCTCCGGACACTGAAGGGAATACGGCTGGACTATTCGCCTAGTTTCTGCTTGACATAAGACGTCCAGACGTCTTATTTTGCCTTTCTCTAATCCACTGGCCGAGAAGAAACGCCCGGGAGAAGTGCGCGACGCGATCATCGCCGTTCTCGAGAAGTATCCTAACGGGGCTAGCTTGAGGCAAATCGAAACAGAAGTCAGCGGGGTCCTGGGAGACGTTTCTTCGTCATCCGTCCGTTCTTACCTTAGACTAAATACCGACAAGCTGTTCATCCGCGAAGAGAGAGGCGTGTATCTCCTACGGTCGTATGCACCCAGGTCAGATCACTCGGAGGTTACACATGTCGCAGTCGCGGAATTCGAGTGCGGAAGGGCCCGACTAATAAGGACAGACTGTCTGGATTGGCTCACGGATCAGCCTCCGAATTCACTGCATGCAGTCGTAACCGATCCCCCTTACGGTCTCCATGAGTACTCGGAAGACCAGCAGTCAAAACTCCGCAATGGCAAAGGAGGCGTATGGCGCATACCGCCGTCCTTCGACGGAACGAAGCGCTCACCTCTCCCACGATTCACCGTCTTGACGAAGAACGACTTAAAGGAGCTGGAGAACTTCTTCTTTCTGTGGGCCTGCCGACTCATGCCAGTGCTCGTTCCGGGCGCCAATGTCGTGATAGCGTCCAATCCGCTCCTCTCGTTTCTCGTATCGTCCTCCATTGCGAGGGCCGGATTCGAACGGCGGGGAGAACTCATCCGCCTGGTTATGACCATGAGAGGCGGTGATCGACCCAAGCTTGCCCACGAGAAGTTCGCTGAAGTCAGTGTGATGCCGCGCTCCATGTGGGAGCCGTGGCTGTTGTTTCGCAAGCCGATTGAGGGTCGCGTGCAGGACAATCTAAGGAAATGGAAGACAGGCGGATTTCGCCGTCCGTCGGCGGATCGTCCTTTCGGAGACGTAATTCAGTCGTCACCGACGAACCGGAGAGAACGGAGACTTGCCCCCCATCCCAGCCTGAAACCGCAAGCGTTCCTCAGACAACTCGTGCGGGCAGTTCTTCCGTTAGGAGAAGGAGTCCTGTGTGATCCGTTTGCAGGCTCTGGATCAACGCTCGCAGCTGCTGAGCACATCGGGTACGCCAGTATCGGCACGGAAAAGGACGCAGTCTATTTCGACCTGGCCACGCGAAGTATTCCCAAACTCGCTCAGTTCCGGCTATAACCTGTAGACCCAGTTCTCGCGGAGTTTCTCGACGCCACGCTTGTGAAGAGTTGCGGTACGCGTCCCAAGTTCTCCCCTCGGGTTCTTTCGAAAATCCTGCCGGTTAACGTAGCCAAGGTACACTTCTGTAAAGGACATGGGCTTGCGATCGATAAGGGGTTCGGTCTTGTCATCTACCTCGTACACGAAGACGCACAACCACTGATCTCGCGCTCCATGTGTATCGACGGCTCCCCCGACCTTTCTGGTTGTCTTGATCTCGATGCCCTCTGTTCCCGCCTTGACGGCATTATCTGCGTACACTCTCTAACGATGAGGTCGGGATGCCCATTGAAGCACCGATTGACGGTTAAGGCCCGGGAGTGTCTGGCCAGACTTGACGTGAGCATGTCGGAGATGATACCCGACATGATCGCAGGTCTAAGCATGACTCCCAATCGATCCAGCCCCATCTCTGCTAACCCAACGTCCACGTCGTAAAAGAAATCATACACATCTTGCATCGCCATTTCGAAATCCTTCAGTCGCAACTCAAACGGCAAATGAGTGGATGGATTGAATCTCGATTGGTCGGGATAATTCCGCGTGAACATCAGTTGTTGAGTCTCCGGTCAGCTTCGTGTTCGCCAAGAGGAACCACAAAGACATTCACAGTTTCAGCTTGGCGATGTTCTCCCGGACGTCCTGCGCCGACTTGTCGAGAGCCTTCTGCTCTTCGGGCGTCAACTTGATCTGAACGATCTGTTCGATTCCGGTACGTCCCAGTTTGATCGGAACGCCGCAGAACACGTCACGCTGGCCGTATTCACCCTGCAGCCACACCGAACACGGCAGGATGCGTTTCTTGTCCCTGACAATCGCCTCGACCATCTGCACCGCGGACGACGACGGCGCATAGTACGCCGAACCGGTACCCAGCAACTTGACGATCTCCGCTCCGCCGTTGGCCGTGCGGTCCACCAGACGCTTGATGGTTTCGGTATCCATCAGATCCGGCAGCGGTATGCCCGCCACCGTGCTATAACGGGCGAGCGGAACCATCGAATCGCCGTGACCGCCGAGAACGAACGCACTCACGTCCTCCACCGAGACGTCAAGCTCCATCGCTATGAACGAGCGGAACCGGGCCGAATCCAGGATGCCCGCCATACCGATAACTCGCTCTTTTGGAAATCCCGTGACCTTGTAGGCCACATAGGACATCACGTCCAGCGGATTGGTCACCATGATGATGATGGCACCCGGAGAACGCTTGGCCACTTCGCGGCTGATTCCCTGAACGATCTCGGCGTTCTTCATCAACAGATCGTCCCTGCTCATACCGGGTTTGCGCGCCAGTCCCGCCGTGATCACGACGATGTCGGACCCGGCCGTCTCGTCGTAACCCTGGGAGCCCACCATCCGAACATCAAAACCCTCGACCGGGGCCGACTCGTACATGTCCAACGCTTTTCCCTGGGGAACACCTTCGATGATGTCGACGAGAACAACTTCATTGGCGAGTTCTTTTTCCGCAATCCGCTGGGCCGCCGTGGCCCCGACGTTTCCGCCTCCGACTACTGTGATTTTCATCGCACAACTCCTGATAGCTGGTACAGGTTATTCGCATTCACAACTCCAATGTAAGGCCGTACGACAACTTAATCAAGACGTACCGCTGTCCAAAAAGGAGAACGGGCCCGGAAACTCGTCCCGGGCCCGTTCGATGATCTCACGAGCAAGAATAGTCTTGATCTAAGCCTGGGGTTCTGAGACGGGGTACACGCTGACCCTCTTTCGAGTCTTGTCTTTGTTTTCGAATTTGACCACACCGTCCACCAGTGCATAGATCGTGTCGTCCTTGCCGATACCGACGTTCTTGCCCAGGTGGACCTTCGTTCCGCGCTGACGCACGATCACATGACCGGCCAGCACGCGTTCTCCGCTGTACCGCTTGACGCCCAGCCGCTGGCCGTGGCTGTCGCGTCCGTTGCGTGTGCTTCCGAGACCCTTCTTATGCGCCATGTTCGTATCTCCTTACTTGCTCTTGATCGCCGTGACCTCGATTTCCGTGTAGGGCTGCCGATGTCCCTTCTTCTTCTGGAATCCTTTGCGGCGCACTTTCCGGAAATGGATGACCTTGTCGGCCAGTCCGTGATGGAGCACCGTTGTTTCCACGGTCGCTCCTTTTACGGTCGGTGTACCGACCTTGATGTCGCCTTTGTCGGACAGCAACAGGACGTTTTCAAACACGATCTTGTCTCCTGCTTCCGCTTCGGCAATGCGCGGCACGATGACTTTCTTGCCCGGCTCGCACTTGTACTGAAATCCTTTGATCTCGACTACCGCGTACACGCTAACTCCTTCAGACGGTCCTGTTGCGTTTTTGGGCCCCAAATATAGACCAAGAGTGCAAACAATGCAAGGTTTTTTTCGCCCCGTAGACTCTTTGACGGGACTGCGTTGAGACGGGCGTCCTAGCTGAACCGAATCCCCACCGCCGCCAGTCCGGTCTGCGCCAGCACCCATAGCAACCACAATCCCACCACCAGCGAGGCCGATTTGGCTGTGGAGAATTTATACACCATCGACAACCCGATGACCAGCACGCTCAACTGCCAGAACGTGAAGAGATCGAACTTGCTGAGGAAGACGTACAAAGGGGACGTGAGGTCCGTGTCCGGTATGAGAAGTCCCAGGCCCGTGTCGACGCGGAGCGACTGTTTGACCGCCATCAGCGGCACCTTGACGGCCGACGCCACGATATCGATCATCAAGCTGTAGCCCAGAACGGACAGGACGACCATGTAGGAGACCTTGCCTCCCATCATATTCCCGCTGAACCACAGGAACAAGGCGCCAATGAAAAAGAGTATCACAACCGCCGCGATACCGATGCCAAACCCCACCACCCAGAAACGCTTCATCATTTCGACCTGTTGGTCGGCGATCTGCTCCCTCTGACCTTGCGGAATTCGATCGCTTTTCATGATCGCCGCCCTCGCTGCCTTTGCTTGTTCTCTCTGAATCAAGTCGCTCAGCGGAATGCCGGCGGCCAGAAACAGCATCACCATGACCAGAACGGGCGTGAGCCAGTCGGGTTTTGCGATCAAGGCTTCAAACGTCCGCGACGGACTCACGAAAACATTGAAAATGCGGGAGAATACGTTCATGCCGGATGGCGCGGGTGTTGTGGTTTCCATCACCATGTCTCCTTGAGTTGTTGCGTTGCAACTTGTCGTTGGTACAAATGTGGAAGTACGGGTCGGCCG
>JBBIJR010000064.1:0-20116 GCA_037445875.1 Bacteroidota bacterium
GCGCCTGCCTCGAGCGCCTGTGCGGCCGGGTCGCGCTGGCGGTGGTCAGCGACGGCCCGCTGGTCAGCCAGCAGGCCAAGGTCGAGGCGCTCGGGTGCCCGTCATCGAGAATGACATTTCCCACCAGGATGGCCAGCTGCGCGTCCCGGAAGAACGCCGCTTGTTCTCCCCGCGCCGTGAGCGTGTCCTGCGAGAACCGTACGTGCCCTTTGGCTCTCATCACGTCCCGTCCGTCGATCCGCTGGTTTTCGATCTCGTCCGCGCTCTCCAGACGAAGGGGGCGGTACGCCTCACGATGCCCCGACGAATCGGTCGGCTGAGCACGCGCATCGAGCCTCAGCAACAGCATGCACGCCAGGATCGGGAGCAGACGGCGCGCCATCTACTTCGGCTCCCGGAGGATCTCTTTCATTTCCTCATCCAGCAGGCGGTCCTGCGCGTCGGCGGTCTGCTTCCTGCGGCTGTCGCGAACGGTTCCCGTCTTCAGATCGATGTCACGGGCCGACTGTCCGTAAGCGTTCTGCATTCTCCAGTTGGTCAGGTCCTTGTTCGATTCGAAGGCATATCCATACAACGTATCCTCCGCGGAGAACATTGTAACGAATCCGTCCGCAAAGACACGTTGTTTCATATTTTCCCAGTGGATCTTGTCGGTGATCATGGAGACTCCGCTGTCGGAGACGATCACCACGTGGCCCACGGCCGTAAAGTCATTGGTCGAGCCGCGGACTTCGCCGCTGTCCGCATGCAGAACGGCCGTATGATGTCCGTTCTCGAAAAAATCCACTTTGACGCCGTTGCGAAACGTAGTCACCTGACGTTGGTCCCACCGCATCATGTGGCCGTAGTGAATCTCCGCATCGACGATCCCCTCCGTAGTGAATACAACCGTCGCATCCCAGCCTTCCTGATTCGGAACCTCCGCGCCTGCCGGACTGCGCTGTTCTGCCGACTCGAAGTCCGTGCAGCCCAGAACGAGGAAACACAACGCAGGTATGGCCGATCCGCGCACGACGGTCAGATCCTCAAGTATTGCAGCGAGTGAAGGCCCTTCAGGTCTTCCACATGATACTGCAGGTGTTTCATCAGAGCACTGTATATCTCCCGGCATACGGGTTCCGACATGACCAGATGATGCACGCCGCGATGGCGGGCGCGGACCAGATGAGACAGAGACGCGGCGGCTTCTACGGACAACCTTACCGCAGGCCCCTGCAGGGAACCTGGACAAACCTCGCAGACGATCCGCCCGCGATCCACGTTCAACGCCAGTTCCCTGTGGTCCAGTACGTTGTCACAGAGTTCGCATCCGTCTGCAACCAACCGAAAACCCAACTCGTCCGCAAGCTCAACCAGGAATCTCAGCAGGCCGTTGACCGGGCGCCCGGGAGCGAGGTCCAGGTCCTCGAGCGAGGAACGCAGGAGTCGAAAGATTCCCCGCGAATCCTCATTTCCGTGTACGACACGATTGCAGATCTCCGACATGGACAACGCCAGATACGTCAATTCCAGCTGGTCGCGGACCCGGAGGAACGCGTTGACCACAGACACATCGGACAAGTACTGCAGGTCGCGCTGCTCGCGGTCGTAGTAGACCATGACAATATGGGTGAAGGGTTCCAGAGAACCGCCATACTTGCTTCTCGTGTCCCTTGCCCCCTTCGCGAGCAAACCAACCTTGCCGGAATCACGGGTGAGAACCGTGACGATCTTGCTCGTTTCGCCGTACGGCATCGTTCTGAGGACTATGGCCTCTGTCTTCTGGATTCCCATCGCAGTCTGGCTTACTTTTTGCAAATTATGGCTTCGCACCACTAAAATCAATATCCCTTTTAGCATGCCATTTGCTACGTCGGACCTCCCTGTTCGCCCAGACGGTCATTGACTCCTACGGTCATATTCACTACAATGGTGAGATTTCGGAGAACGTCCCCATGTCGCTTCAGAAGTACTTCGCACCGTTCCGCAACAATATCGTCGGCTGCAACCAGGTCTTCGAATCACCGTACGGCTCAAAAAAAATCCTCTACGCCGACTGGGTAGCCAGCGGCCGCCTCTACCGGCCTATCGAGGAGCAGTTGCTCCGGACGTTCGGGCCCTGGGTAGCCAATACCCACACGGATACGACCGTCACCGGCACGACCATGACGCACGCGTACCATGAAGCAAAACACATCATCAAAGAACATGTTCATGCGTCCGACCACGACGTTATCCTGCTGGCCGGATCGGGAATGACCGGTGCCGTGGCCAAGTTTCATCGCATCCTCAATCTCCGCGTTCCTGAAAAATTCATGGAACGTGTCCGCCTCCCCGAACAAGAACGACCCGTCGTTTTTGTGACCCACATGGAACATCATTCCAACCATACCTCATGGTTGGAAACGCTGGCGGACGTGGAGTTGGTTGGGAGGGATGAACGGGGCCTGGTCGATTTGCAGGACCTGAACCGTCTGCTCGAGCGGTATGAGTCCCGCAGAACGAAGATCGCATCGGTCACGGCCTGTTCCAATGTGACGGGCATCCGAACCCCCTACCACGATGTGGCAAGGATCATGCATCAGCACGATGGCTTGTGTTTCGTCGATTTCGCCTGCTCGGCCCCGTACGTTCCCATCGATATGCATCCAGACAACGACCCCCTCGCTAAACTGGACGCAATCTATTTTTCTCCCCACAAATTCCTCGGCGGACCGGGAACGCCCGGTGTGTTGATCTTTGACTCGAGCCTCTACTCCAATCGCGTGCCCGACCAGCCGGGCGGCGGCACCGTCACATGGACCAATCCATGGGGCGAACACAAGTATTTTCAGGATATTGAAATCCGGGAGGACGGAGGCACGCCCCCGTTCCTCCAAACGATCAAGGCTGGCCTCTGCATCCGGCTGAAGGAACAAATGGGATCGGCGAACATGTTGAAACGGGAAGATGAGTTCCTGCCCAGGGTATTTCGTGAACTACGATCCGTCCCCGGCCTTCACTTGCTGGCAGGTTCCATCGAGGATCGTCTATCCATCATTTCGTTCTTTGTCGAAGGGCTGCACTACAATCTCGGTGTCCGCCTGTTGAACGACCTCTTTGGTATCCAGGTACGCGGAGGCTGTTCCTGCGCCGGCACGTACGGCCATTATCTACTCAACGTCACGCGCGAATTGTCCAAGAAGATCACCGATGAGATCGACGGGGGCGATTATTCGGACAAGCCTGGCTGGATTCGACTTTCGCTGCATCCCACGATGACGGACGAGGAGATTGACTATATCACCGCAGCGATCCGGGATGTCGCCCAAAACTTCCGCCGATGGCAGGCCGACTACGTTTACGACTGCCACACCAACGAATTCAGTCACCGCCGACAACCGTCCGTTCCCACAAACTACGCAGGGTGGTTCGACCTCTCACTGTAAGCCGGCGTGCAGCAGGATTCTCAGAGGTTTCGCCGTTCTTCGTCCTTCCGTGGTTCGTCGCGACAGAACGGAGGTCCACAGGATGCCCGGTAGATTCGAGGGATGGTAATCAGGGAAGTCGACTGCGAGGGACTTCAGTCGTAGATGTGGGCGGTGTCGATGAGAGCTTGCTGATTGATGATCCTGATCTTCCGACCGTTGAGGTCGATCAGCTTCTCCGCCTTGAACTCTGACAACAACCGGATCACCGTTTCGGTGGCAGTACCGACAATATTGGCCAGATCTTCCCGGCTCAACGACACATTGAGATTGCCGTGGTCGTCGTCGGCACCGTAATATTCTTTGAGCATCAGCAGCGTCTCCGCCAGCCGTTCCTTCACGCTCTTCTGCGCCAGTTCCGCTATCCGATTCTCCGCGGCACGCAGATCCTGGGACAACAGATGCATGAGTCGCATCGACAGATCGGAATTGGAGTTGACCATGCCAAAGAACACGGACTTCGGGATGAAACAGATGTACGCATCTTCCAGCACCGTCGCCGAAGCCGAATAGATCTCCCCGCTGATCAATGAACGATACCCCAGAATGTCTCCATCCTTTGCCAGCCGGATAATCTGCTCCTTGCCCTCGTATCCCAGCTTGTACAACTTGACTTTGCCCTTGTTCACGCAGAACAACCCCGCAGGGCGGTTTCCCTCGTAGAAGACGATCTGGCCCTTCTTATAGAAGTTGCCAACCTTGTTGCTCGAAAGGCTCGTCACCTCTTTGTCGTTGAGGACCTCGAAAATAGAACAATCCCTTGACTCGCAGTCCTCGCAGGACGGTTCCTCGATCTTCTTGTTGATATTCATAAGACGAGCGAACTTTCGTGTCTGGGCGCCGCGGCGTCTAGAACGTTAACCAAATGAGCTCATTTTTGCAACATTTTTTGGGAGCGTTCCTGCCTCGCGCACGGCGTACCGGGGCCTTTCCGGAGGGTTCGCGAGGTCCGACCTGCGGGTAGAAGAAGTCGTGCTGCGGTTGCGACGGCTTCATGGTGGGCGCTATAGGGCTCGAACCTATGACCTCTGCCTTGTAAGGGCAGCGCTCTGAACCAACTGAGCTAAGCGCCCTCAAACGGTGCGCAATATAGAGCGAGTGGCATTCACTTGCAAATATTTTCAGGGTCTGTGCGTGCCAGCCCCTCGAATTCGGGCCAGCAGCTCGGCGGCCGCTGCCCTTGCCGCCTCCGCGAAGTCCTCTTCCCTGGAGGCATAGAGGATCGAGCGGGAAGCATTGATAAAAGCGTTTACGAAAGCCCCGTCGTTGTTGATGCGAACCGAGGTTTCCACATCTCCCCCCTGAGCACCCACACCGGGTACCAGAAACGGCATCCGGCCCGCCGCTTTTCTTATCGCGGCCCTCCGCTCGGGCTGTGTCGCACCCACCACGAGCCCGCAGTTTCCCCTCGTATTCCATGACGAGACCTGTCCGGCCACTATTTCATACAAAGGCCGACCGCCGCAATCCAGCCACTGGAAGTCCGACGATCCACGGTTGGACGTCAGGCACACCACAAACGCTCCCTTTGAATCGTCTTCAAGATACGGTTCCACCGAGTCGCGGCCCATGTACGGGTTTACTGTAACCGCATCGCAGCCCAGTTTATGAAACATGGCCGCCGCATAGGCCTTCGAGGTGTTGCCAATATCCCCTCTCTTGGCGTCCGCTATGATCAGTGCATCCGGCTGCCTGGATCGTATGTGCCGGATCGTGGCCTCCAAGACCTCGAAGCCGCGAGTGCCATGGACCTCATAGAAAGCAAGATTGGGCTTGTAAGCACCCGCCAGATCGCACGTGGCATCGACGATCGCAAGATTGAATTGGAGCAACGCGTCGGCACCGGAACGGACGGCAGGCGGCAACAGCGCCTCGTCCGGGTCCAAACCGACGCAAAGCGGGCTGCGGATAAGAGCCCTCTCGCAGCGAAATTGGAATGTCATGACTCAGTGGCTCCCCGGACCCCGAGGACTCTCCGTGAGCGTCTTGCTGGCCTCCAACAACGTTTGTTTTTCCTCCGCCGTCAGTTTCTCATACCCTACCGCATTGATCTTGTCGAGGATGGCATCTACTTTGTCGCGTAGATTTTCATCTCGATCTGCGGCCTGCGACGGGCGGGACCGGCCTTCCCGCAACTTCATCCTCGGTTTCCGCGGCGAGGGCTTCAGCCGTCCAAGAAGAAAGTGTACGGCTTCCTTTTTCAAATACAGAAAACCGAACACCATCCCGCCGAGATGCGCAAAGTGCGCTATCCCGTCATGACTCGGCCGCGCAATACTCATGAACGTGATAATGCCGTAGATCAAGACCATGTATTTCGCCTTGATCGGAAACAGGAGACCCATGAGAATGATCTGGTTTGGAAAGGTCATTCCGAATGCAAGGAGGATACCAAACACCGCCCCCGACGCACCGATTACGACGCCCCGTGAGAAGAACAAGAATGTCAGTCCGGCCCCGATCCCGCACACGAGATAGTACTTCAGGAACTCTCTCGATCCCCAGGTCGTCTCCAGTTCTTTGCCGAACATCCACACCGCGAGCATGTTGAACAAAATGTGCCAGGGACCCTGCGTGCTGTGAAGAAACATGTACGTCACCAATTGCCAGATCTCCCCGCTCCAGATGCGCGGCGACAGGGCCAGATGTTCAAGTACGAATCCATCCCCCACGGTGAAAGCCGCCAGCGAGTGCATCATGAATGCCGCCACGTTGATCGCCAGAATCGTCCTCACGACCGGATAGTCACCGCCCATCCAACCACCCCAACGGTATCCTGAATAACGCATCAATCCGCCTTGGGAGTGAGTACTGCTGCCCTTTCAGCGGGTCACCATAGCCTCATAGATTGGCGCAGGAATGAAACACAGAACAAAGATAATGAGCGCAAGGATCCCAATCAATTGCCTTCTCGAATCCAGCGGCACGTTTTCCTCCGCAACGGCAGGATGCTTGATACGGATCACGAGGATGATCAAGAGCGCCCACACCAACCAGCTTCGTATATCCAGAATCAACCCCATAAAGAGAATCATCGCAAATGTGACCATCGCAAAATACTTCTGTTTCTTGCCCAACAGGGCGTACGTGATGTGTCCTCCGTCGAGTTGGCCGATGGGGAGCAGGTTGAGGGCGGTCACCAACAATCCGAACCATCCAGCAAACAATAAAGGGTAATGAACAATATCGTACATGGCCGGCATGCGGTCACCCGCCAGGACAGTGCCGAGGAAATTGAAGAGCAGCGAACTCCCGAAGAACATTTCCGGTTCGCCTTTGTAGAGGTCCTCGACATCGTAGAATTGGTAGGCGTACGATTTTTCGGGAATGGTCACAAAGCCGTAGATCAGAATAACCAGGCAGACCAAGAAACCCGCAATGGGCCCCGCCGCACCCACATCCATCAGTTGCCGTTTGTTTCGAATGGGCGACTTGATGCGGATGAATGCGCCGAAGGTTCCGGGGATGATGGTAGTTCCACCAAACCCGGCAAACAGGCCCGGAGGAACCAGAATGCCTGGCAGGAAATATGGAAGTGTAACATCGAGCTTGTGATAGCGGGCGGCCACGTAGTGACCGAATTCGTGGGCCGTCAGGATACCCAGCAGAGAAAAGGAGAACTGAAACCCGATCGACCAGTTCCATGTATCGACGATCGTGCGGTTGATGATCGTGGCGGCTCCCGTAACAAAAACGACGACCAGCGTGATGAGAAAAAGTCCAAGATTGACCATCGGGTGGCCAAGCCACTTCCAACGCGTCGAACGAGGCAGTCGCCGGGCGAGCTGATCCAACTGCAAGTGACCGTTCCCGTGCGGAAGAAGGCGCAGAATCACTTGATCGGCTGTCCCGTCTTGCCGCGCGACGGTGGTCTGACTCGATATGGCCGCACGCAAGCCCAGTGGCGAAACGCGGTCCTGGATGAGATCCATCAGCGCCTGGTTCAGGTGGCGGGTGAGGAACTTGAGGTATACGGACTGGCCGTCGGATAACACGTATTCGATCTCGACCACACCTTTGAGGACTTCTTCGATCTGACGCTCAATCATTGTGGATTTCTGACGCCTTTTGTAGATTCTTCTTTAACTTAGAAACTTCTTCTCATGCAGAATAATTCCGCTCCCTTCACGGTTGTGTTCAGTTGCGGCGAGATCTCCGGAGAGCAATACGGAGCGCTGTTGGCCAGGGCCTTTCGGCGCTTGATCCCGGGAGTATGTCTCAGCGGAATCGCCGGCCCGCACATGATTGATGCGGGGGTCAAGTCGGTGGCCCACGTCCGGGAACTTTCCCTCATGGGTTTTCAAGAGGTCCTGCATCGTCTTCCGGCGGTCGCCCGCATCCACCGCAAATTGGTCGACCACATTCAAGAACTTCGCCCCGACCTGGTGGTTCTGATCGATTTTCCGGATTTTAATCTGCGATTGGCCCGGAAAATCCATCGGTGGAGAAGTCGGCCGGGCGGGAGCAAACCCATCGTCGTCTACTACATTCCGCCAAAGGTTTGGGTCTGGAGAAAGCGGCGACTGCACCAAATCGCAAAGTACTGCGACCTCGTTATCCCGATATTTCCGTTCGAGGCGCGGCTATACAGTGAATACCGGATACCCTGCTTCTTTGGAGGCCATCCCTTCCATGATCTTCTTTTTCAATATGACCAAAAGGACCCTCAAAATCAAGACAGGCCCGACGTCGGAGTCTTTCCCGGCAGCAGGCCGCAGGAGGTTCTGCGGATCCTGCCGATGCTTCTGGACGCGTGTGCCGAATACGGCCGGCGCGCTGGCCGCATGCTAACCGTCGGGATCAGTTCCTGCGATGCCGTTCCGCGCGGTCTTTACGAATCCATCGTGAGTCGTTTTACCGCCTCTCCTCAGCCGGTGCACATCGAGTGGTACCGTGAGCCCTACCCATTGATGCGTGCGGCCCGCGTTGCGCTCGCGAAATCGGGGACGAACAATCTGGAACTTGCGTTTTTTCGCCGGCCTTTTGCGGTCGCCTATCGGACGTCCGTGCTGACGTGGCTGGTCGCCCGCCTGTTGATTCGTATTCCTTTCATCTCCCCGGTCAATATTCTCGCAGGCAGGAAGATCGTAGAAGAACTGGTTCAGTCCGATGCCACCTCCGGCAGACTGGCCGCTTCACTGGCGGCTCTGCTGGAAAAGGACCAGCAACCGTTGTCCGAGGAGTTGCACAGCATAGCCGACTCCCTTGGAACACCGGGAGTTTCTGCTCGCGTGGCGGAGCATATCCTGCAGTATGTCGGGACAAAAAAAGGGCCGTCTGCAGCAGACGGCCCTTGACAACTCCCGGCAACGGGAGATATTTACTTGCCTCCCTCGGCCAGTTTACGCGCCGTGTCTTCAGCCACCTTGGCTTCTTCGAGGCGCCCCGTTTCCTTGTACAGCGTGGCGAGCATGATATGCGCCTGTGCCATGTCCGGCTTGAGAGCAATGAGGTTCAGGATGGCATTTTCCGCCTGCTTCATCAGTCCGTAGTCGCGATACAGTGCAGCCGAAAGGAGGTAGAATTGCGGATTGGTGTTATCTCCGTTGCAGACTTTGATAACCTCCTTCAGATCGTCCTCCATGGTGGTCTTGTCGTCCGGGTGAATCAGCGAGAAATGCACCTCGGGAGAAACGTCCGCTCCTTTGGGATCCTTGACGGTCCAGACGTACTTTTCGTCCTCGCTCAGCTTGGGGGCGGTCTTCGGGTAAGTGATCTCGGTGGATCCTGCGACCGGAATCTCGTATTTGAAACTCGTGATCTCGCTTCGGATCGTCACGAGGTAGTCCTTTCCGGCGGTCTTGCGATGGTCCACCCACTTGAACACCGGCTCGCTTTCGAGGATTTTCGTTTCCGACGGATAGGTGGCTGTGATCATCCGATTGGCGTCACCGGCCCAGGCGCGTGTAGCCCCGGCCATGGAGGAACTCGACGTTTCGCCCCAGACGAGGCTGGAGAGCGTGGAGTAGAGACTGGAGAGAAAGGAGCTTTCCTCCTGCTTTCCTTTGACGGCGTAGCTTTTCCCCGCCGCCAGTATTACCTCCTTGCCGCTGTAATACGTAATGGTCGCGCTGCCGTCCTTCCCCGCAACAACGCGGTCACCGTCGTTGAGCTTGGTGCTCGTCGTCGCTTTCGTCTCCTTGCCCTTCGCGTCCACCACCTTGACCGAGCCTTTCACTTTGGAGAAAAACGCAACACCCTTCTCCTGCGCCCGGACACCGAACGCCAGCAATAGCCACACGGCCATGCCGAATGCCATGAAACGATGTACCATAAAACTCGCTCCGCCTTTCGCTAGGGTTGTACCCGTTGGTTATCGAACGCGAATGAATGATCGCAGATGCATGCACGTAAACAAAACTTATCCAAAAGCCCTCCGAAACTCAAGGCTATTTTTCCGTCATGTGGAACGTACCGTCCCAATCTTCTCCCGGCGGCTGCGTCAAAAAGGCTTTACAGCGCTTGATATAGAGCTTGGACGCTTCGTCCGTATGCGCGTGCGCCAGGGCCTGTTCGAACTTCACCGCCGCCGCCTCCCACTGCCGTTTGCGGTACAACTCGATGCCGTCCTGATAGTGCTCGATCAGTTTACGGGTCGCCTCCGGCAGCGGCTCATTGGCCCGACCCAGCAATTCGTACACCTTCACGGGTTTGCTTTTTCCCTTGACCACGATCACATCGAGGTCTCGAACGATCACGCGCTCCCGAACCTGCTGGTAGGTAAAGTCGCTGATCATGATGTACGTACCGTACTGCTTGTTGGCACCTTCCAGGCGCGAGGCGAGGTTCATGTTGTCACCGATCCCTGTGTAGTCGTACCGGATGTCCGATCCGATGTTGCCGAAAACGACGTTTCCCGTATTGATGCCGATGCGATTCCGGATCGGCGGCAGGCCGGCAGATTTCCACTGCTCTCTAAGGTCCGCGAGGCGCTTCTGCATTTCCAGCGCGGCATAGCAGGCATGCAGTGCGTGTTCGTTCTGCGGCAGCGGCGCACCGAAGACGGCCACGATGGCGTCCCCGATGTACTTGTCCAGACTGCCTCCCTGCCGAAAGATTGTATCCGTCATGGCACCCAGGTACTGGTTCAGCAATTCGACCAGTTGCTTGGGCGAGAGGTTCTCCGCGATATGGGTGAACCCTTCGATATCGGAAAAGAGAATGCTGATTTCCTTCTCCTCTCCGCCCAGCTCGAGTTTCGTCGGGTCTTTAATGAGTTCCTCCACATAGGCAGGCGGCGCGTATCTCGCAAACATCGTCTTGATCTGCCGCTTCGTCTTTTCTTCGGTGAACGCCTGGTAGATCGAGGTGGCAAAGTACGCGACCAGAACCGTCAGCGTGGCGCTCATCGCCGGCACCCACAGTCCCTGAGAGGCGAACAGGCTGTATGCCGCGACCCAGACCGTCACGATCAGCAGGAAAGCCGCTGCTAATTCCCCGACCAATCCCAACCGTACCGTCGACCATACCATCACGATCGTCAAAAGCAGCAGCGCGGCGATCACCCAACCCGAATGCACCGGAACAATGTACGTCTCGCGCAGAAGCGTCAGAAAAGCGTTGGCGTGTACCTCCGCTCCGTACATCCAGTTACCGAGGGTCGGTTTGTAATACGGCGTGACAAAGCGGTCGGGGACGAATTCCCCTCCGTTACCGATGATGACCGCCTTGTCCTTGAAAAGGTCGTCCGGCCACGCGAGATCACCGGTGAGCCGGCTGCTCCGATAGATCGCCGTCGGTCCTTCCTCTTTTTGCAGCCAGTCCCCGTCTGCTTGTTTTTCCCAGATGGGAGGCGGTCCGGTATAGTTGATGATGACGCCTTCAGACGCTGTCAGTGGGAGGGATCTACGTTCCAGGACATCTGCTATGAAGGCGTCCGGATCTTTCTCCCGGTAGAGGCAGTACGCCAGCGAAGCAAAGGCAAGGGCGCGGGAACCGTCGGACAGATTGGCCGCCGGCTTGAATTCGCGGACCGTCGATAGACCTCCGCCGCCGGAGATCTGCAGATTCGCGTAGCCAACTCCTCTGAGACCCTCAGCGAAGAAGGGATGGGGCTGCTGCAGGCGAACCGATCCGTCCTCCTGCCTGTGCCAGATGGAGACTGAAATGACATTGCCGGCGCGCAGCATGGCTTGCAACAGGACGGAGTCGCCGCGCGCGTCTAATTGCTCCAGTCGATCATAGAACGCAATGTCCACCGCGATAACCCTTGCTCCTTTGGACGCCACCGTATCGATGAGGCGGGCCAGGTAACGCCGCGGTAAGGGGTCGTAGTAGCCGAAGTCTTTTTCGATGGCTCTCTCGTCCACCATCACGACGGCCACCTCCGGCGTTTTCTCACCGGACGGACGATAGCGCAGGCCGAACATCAAATCCAGGGCATTCTCCTCCATACCCCGGAAGGCCGGGTTTGCGCTGAAATACCAGCCGATCGAAACCGTCAACAGGACAATGGCGGCGATCCAGAATCGAGTGTGATGGCGATGGACGATGGTTTTCATGCAACTCTCCGAAAAGGTGATCCGGAAAAGCTAGGGAACGATCGTGGCGGCCACGTCGAGTGCCTTGAGGCGATCATTGACCGCCAGTATGACGGAAGTATCATAGAAACGAAAGCGATGATTCGAACGGCGGCCTTTCAGGCGGAGCGTCAGGCGGTTGTCGCTCCATTCATAGGAGGCGATCTCGTTCCACTGGATTTCCATTTCGTATCGCGAGGATACCCCGCCCAGGCCTGTCTCATTCACGAAACAGGTCTGGTATACCATCGCATTGACGAAAAAACCCACACACAGGACGCTCACGGCGACCAGGAGGGAAGGTTCGATGGATGTGAGGAAGAACCCGGTCATCAGCAGAGCGCCAGTCAGGAGAAACAGGGCATAGTGCAGACGCACCGAAGACCGATATACCCTCGTGACCAGGAACCCCTCGCGGCCGCTTGTACGGACAACGAAGCCCAACAACGCTCCGAGTTCCAGATAGGTGTTGAAGACCACGACCAGGACCACGAAGGCGTTGACGCCTATGAGCCACAGGTCTTCCGATTGCAGCATATCCATGTTGCGAGGATCCGGGGTGACGGTGACTAGGGTGTCTGCTGGTTAAGGCGCAGAATGATATCGCGAAGGCGTGCGGCGTCCTCGAAATTCTCGTTCTGGACCGCCTGCTGCAGTTGTTCTCTGAGTTCCTTCAGCTGACGGTCCCTGCCGACGGGGTGGCCGTCCGACAACGATGTTGTGCCGTGGGTCTGCAGGAGGCCCTGACGCACGAAGATCGAAGTGTGGGTTCGCAGAGCCAGCGCTATCGCGTCGCCGGGCTGGGCCTCGATATCGCTGCCGCCCCCACCCGAAGATACCGTCACCTGTGCATAACAGCCGTCTTCGCGCACGTCGTAGATCACGACCTTGTTCAGTCTCGCCTCGCAATTATCCAGAAGAGTCTTGATCAGATCGTGCGTTTGAGGCCTCGGCATCCGGACGTTCTCCAGCGACAGCGCAATCGCCTTTGCCTCAAAGGGCGTTACCGGAACGACCAGCCTCTTCTTGCCGGTAAGTTCCTGCAGAACGACCGAATACTCCCCTTCCGAATGCGTCGAGGACAGACCAACAACGAGCACAGGGGTCATGGCACCGTTCACGGGAAACTCATCGTCAGGGACAGCCGATTGATCGCTCCGATCCCCCAGGAGGCGAAGGAATAGTCGAAGGTATACTGCCGGTACTTGAAACCCAGGCCCGCCGAAAAACCGGCAATGCGGTTCATGAATTCGTCCGAGTCGAGATTCAGGTCGTTGTGGCGCTGATGATTGTAACCCGCTCTCACGAAAAGGTACTCCCTCGGGCTCAACTCGGCGCCGACGGCAAACCGTTTGAGCCTGTCGCCAATCGACCCTGCAAGGTTCAGGTCGGAAAAATTACCGCTGACGGTGATGGGCGCCTTTTCGAGCTTCTTGGAGAAGCCTATTTGAAGACTCAGAGGAAGGTCGTCTTTGGTCCTGGCGAAAGCATCGGTCACCTGACCGACATTAAGGAGGCTGATGCCCACTTGAGCGTCTTGATCGGCGATCCGGTAGATCATCCCCAGATCTATGGCAATGGCCGTAGAAGAATAATCTTCGATCGTGGAATGAATAAACTTCAAATTCACGCCATAATAGGCGTTATCAAAAGCACTGTGAGCATGGAAAAAATTCAGCGCCACGTCGCCAGCACTGAAGTCCTTGGTTTCGTTGGCGAAGGCATCGTACCCCTGAAAGTCGCCATAATTAAAATAGACCAGGCCGGCACCGAACATGCCGTACTCTCCGATCGGTTGCACGTACGCCAGGAATCCGGACTGGATATCAAGCAGGTGATTCATGTAACCCGCCGACGCCTGCCGTGTCTCCATCACTGCCACCCCGGCCGGGTTGTACATGAAGGTGGTCACGTCGCCAAAACTCGAAGTGAATGCGTCACCCAGGGACGTCGCGCGGGGCGAAACCCCCACGCGCAAAAAATGGTAACCCGGCTCGCGCGCGAACAAAGCGGGCGACATCGCACTAGTCAACAGCAGGCCAACAAGCCATACACGCCAGATCATAAGATGCTTTCTGAGATTGCTTCCAACCAATATAACGACACGTCCCACAGATGTCAAGAAACGTTCACCGGGCCTCGACGACACGGTACAATTCGTTGACCTCGTCCTGCAATTTCTCGACTCGATAACGCCGTTGCAGAAGAAAGGCATACAGAAGTGTAAAGGCGAGCAACGAGACCAAGAACGTAGCCATCATTTCGGGTGCGAGACCCGAACTTTCCCCACCCGCCATGACCGGCGCAGGATGCTGCGTCCGCCACCACCGGATGGACATGTACACCAGGGGAACATCCAGGAATCCAATGATCCCGACGACCGCGCAGAGCCGGGCGCGGCGGCTCTCGTCCCGCACATACACTCGAAGCATGATGTACGCCACGTAGATCAGCCAGAGAACCAGCGTAAGCGTCAACCGCGCGTCCCACGTCCACCAGATACCCCAGACCGGCTTGGCCCAGATGGGCCCCGTTACGAGCACAATACTGCAGAAGGCCAGCCCGATTTCCGCGGAACTCACTGCGACGGCATCCCACTTGTTGTCGCGTTTAACCAGGTACAGGATGCTCGAAACAAACACCACGAAAAACGCAAGAAACGCGATCCAGGCCGACGGCACGTGGAAGTAGAAGATCCGTTGGATGATGCCCATGGTTTTTTCACTAGGGACCCAAATGAACGTCATATACAGCGCTGCCAGCATCACGGCAAGCACCAGCCCGTCAAATGTCTTCTGCCACACGTTCGAATTCATACCGGCACCTTCTTTGTTCTTGTTTCAGTGACTCAGGGCGTAGTAGACGATATTGGTTGCCATCTCCAGGGCCTGGCGGTGCTTTTCGACACCGTCTTCGGGGAATACATTCGGTCCTTCGAGGCCGTCGCTGATGTCTGTGTTCTTGGAGTAGAAGCAAACCAGCCGGCCCCGCCAGAACAGACCATACGCCTCCGGTGGTCCCCCGTCGTGTTCATGGATCTTCGGCAAGCCGCTGGGGAAGTCATAATAGACATGGAATATCGGATGGGAGAACGGGATCGCTGTGAACTCCAATTCCGGAAACACGCGCTTCATTTCCCTCCGAAAGAACGGATCGATGCCGTAGTCATCGTCACACCAGAGGAAGCCGCCGTTCGTGAGGTGCGTGCGAAGGCCTTTGACGTCTTCATCGCTGAATTTCACGTTACCGTGTCCCGCCACGTACAGGAACTGATAGTCGAACAGCCGGATATCGGACGGCTCAACGTACGTTTCGGTTTCTTTCACTCGGAGATTCGTTTCCTTCTTGAGATACTGGAGCAGGTTGTTCAGTGCCGTTTTGTTGCCGTACCAGTCGCCGCCGCCGCCGTACTTCAGTCGTGCCACGGTGAAGCGGCTGTCGTTGACTCCCGAAAGCTGATGAAACAATATCCATGAGACAAGAACCAGCAACATCTTATCGTGCCTTTACGGCCGGATTCGGCCGATTGAACAGGTAGACGAGTGACAATCCCCCGCTTGCTATCATTGCAAGGCTGAACAGCTGCGCCCCACTAAGCCCCACGGCCACTTTCGGGTTGAGACGTAGAAACTCAATGGAGAACCGCTCGATGCCCCCAAGCACGAGGTACAGGGATATCTGGAAGCCCACGGGCAGCTTCTTTCGAGTCGACCAGTACAGCACCGCAAAAATCAAAGTGGACAGGACGAATTCGTACATCGGTGTCGGATGACACAGCGTATCGTCTGGAACAACCCCATTTGGGAATTGTCGGGCAACCTCTGTCCCGTGGAACGCCTGAGACGGCGGCACAATTCCCCGAGAGTAGTTGGTTGCAAAGATGCCGTCCCACGGCAGACCGTAATCTCCGTCACCGGCCAGGTGGCAGCCGATGCGGCCAATGCCGTAGCCCAGCGGCAGTGGGACGGAAATCAGATCGATGCTTTTCAGGACGGGAAGCCTGCGCTTTCGGATCAGGTACACAATACCCGCAAAAGCAAGTACGAACCCTCCGTACCACGTCAGGCCGGCACCCGAAAAGATCATGTCGATCGGGTGCCGCATAAAACGATCGAAGGCTTCGAACAAGAGGAAATACAGCTTGGATCCTGCCAGACCTGCGACCGCCCCGACCAGTATAACCTGTTCCGCCACCTCCGACGGAAAACCGTTTTGACGAAACAGTCTCGTCAACACAAAGCTGCTGACCAGAAAAGCGACGGCCATCATCAGGCCGAAACTGTGGATGGGAATACCTCCGAATATGGGAATTTCGAATAACGTCGGTATCATGCACTACCTCTTACTCGGCAAGAAAATCTCGAATGATGTCGGGCCAGGGAACTTCACTCCCGTGAACAAACAGGCGCTCAATCAGGAATTCCATTTGCTTCTTTTCCGGAACCTGGGCCAGTCGCCGTTTCATAGCGGGCAGGTTACGATACGCGAGGGCCGTAGGAAGCGCGTGGAACGGTTTCGCCACCAGCAGGCTTTGTGACGCCCAATCCGCATCGGCCTCGACGCACAGCGCGGAGTTGACCTCAT
The DNA here is from genome assembly GCA_037445875.1 of Bacteroidota bacterium. Taxonomy (GTDB): domain Bacteria; phylum CLD3; class CLD3; order SB21; family SB21; genus JBBIJR01. The sequence goes on from JBBIJR010000064.1 coordinate 16,550, forward strand.
TCCTCCACGTTTCGTCCGCGTGTTCCGTTTCCGCATACCACCGGAGTTCGAACCCCGAGACGGCAGCGAACACACGGGCATGGAACACGTCACTGAGTTCCATGTAACGGGCCACGTTTTGGACCACGGACTCATCGCGGACGAGGCTCCCAAGGGCCGGCGGCGCCAGCAGAACGTCGGCGGCGAGGGCTGCGCCGATCTCGAGCAACACTTCCGGCACGCTCCGCAGCGTATAGCACGATGCATCCACGTGGGCGAAATACAGCGCCTTGCCGTATTCACGCGCGAGCCGCACGAGCGCCTGGAGCCCGCCGGACGGTCCCACGAGAAGCCGGATATCATTCGGGATGCCGACGGGAATGGCCGTCGATGGGATTTCGGCGGGTTGTGTGGCCAGAGGCAGGCGGTCCATGTCGAGACCCGCTTCGCCCAGCCTATCCACCATCAGCGTCTGGATCGACTGTGAAGAAAACAGGTCGTTCCATGCCGGGTTGTAGCTGTTCACGATGGCAAACTGCAGATCGGCCGGGCGTGGCATACGCCCTATTCGTTTCGACACGTCCTCGATCCACCGGCGATATACCGATTCCGTCAACTCCAGTAACTCGTCGAGGCCCTTACGCGCCGATGCCCCGTCGATTTCCAGCTGATTCAGGTGGAGCGACGGATAGTCCGTGTAGCCGAAATTGATCGCCGACCGGTTGCGGCGAAGGGCGAGCGCCTCAAAGTCCCCACCGTAGCGGCGGGTGAATTCAACCAGAGCGCCCTGTGTCCGGTCCCGCGCGTCGGGGCTCTCCTCCGATTGCAGCCGCCGGCTGAGTTCCACCAGCGACAGGTTTTGCTCCCCCTCCGCGCACGTGTAATCCCGCAGATGCGACTGACACGCCTGATACGCGTGGAGGATGGTGTGATCGAATTCGACCTGGGTCTTTTCGAGTTCCCCTCTCCACAGTACCAGCCGCCGCAGGGTCTTCCGGTCTCGCGTGAGAGGGATCCAGTGCTTGACGAACTCCAGCAGATTGCGGTCGGTGGTGATCGCGAGCAGACGTTCCTCGAGCGAGGTGAACTCCACTTCCGAGCTTCCCGCGTACGCACTGAACAGCGCGGCTTTATAGCAAGTGGAAATGTCTTCCATCCGTTCATCGAGTTCGTCCAAGAAACGCACGAGGTCGGCGGAAGTGCGCACATGGTTGTTCCCCATCTCCGGCAGCGTCGGAGCGCGCGGTTCGCAGGTAGTGGGTGGGTTCTTTTCGTCGGGCAAAAACGCAGGTCCTTTTCGAATGCGGGGAAAATAGCGAAAGGAAAGCCCGTTAGCAATGGTCAATTAAGGCGGGGTTGGTGGTTAGTTGCGATTTGCGAATGGGGGTCTGCGGCTGCAAAACGTAGATTTGCGAGGTTTTGAGAGGATACCCTCAGGTAGATCACGCCGGCATCTTAAGGGCGGTGTGGTGATTGGGAATTGACAATTGTCATTTGCCCGTAGACTTTCTATTTTCAATCCTCACCTGCTTGCCAGCCCAGAGTCTATTTCACCAACAAAACTTTCCTAGCTTGATTCTCGCGGCCGACCCGCAATCTGACCAGATACATCCCCGACGCGAGGGCCCCGCCCTTGTCGCTGCGGCCGTCCCAGTGTACGACAGCACGCCCTGCGCCGCGATAACCGGACGCGAGGAGACGAACGCGCTCACCGAGGAGGTTGTAAACAGCCAGTTCGATCTCGGCGTTCTCGGGCCAGTCGAAGGCGATCGAGGTGGAAGCGTTGAACGGATTGGGATAGTTCTGATACAGGCGGAACGAACCCGGAAGAGATGGCGATGAAGTGACCGACGTAATCGTCGTCTCGAAGACTCTCATGACCACGGGCGCTTTGTCGGCGGCGAGGTACATGGATTCAAAGGCGTCGATCTCCGGCGTGCTGAACGTGAAGAGATGGTCCAGCGACCGCGGGTTGATGGACTGATAGACCAGTTCCACCGCGACCTGAACGGGCTGACCAACCGCCACAACGTACCGGATGCGGTCGGAACCGCTCCCCTCCACACTTGCTTCATGATTGAAATCCGCATCGGCCTCCGCCTCTCCGACGATACGCACGGTGTCGTACGTCGCATGAGCCGTCAAGAACCCCGCCGGGGGCAGCCGGTTGTCCTTCAGAGGCACATAGGCTTTGAGCAGCGCATGCGTCACCTGTCCATAATAATCCCCCGCCACGATTTCGTAGATCTGGACTTCGTCGCCGCTCCGGATTTCCCCGTGATGCGGCTCGAACCCGGGGTCTTCCCCCGTAATCACCCCGTTGGAGTCGTACGCGCCGGATTCGAAGACCACGTCTCCGCTTAAGCTGCGAACCTTCACGTGCAGCCACGCACGGCGCGTGGGATAGGCGGTCGGGAATTTGTGTCCCGTGCGGTTCTGCAGGAACACCTCGATGTGCAACGAATCGCCGTCAAGCTGGGTGGTCACGTTCATGTCGATGGACCGGTGCTTCAGCAGACGCTCCGTTCTCTCGATGGCCGTGTCGATCGACGAGGGGTTGAACGTCCCTCCGATCAGCCCCGCATGATCTTTCATCAGCCGCAGCATGAACGAGTTACCGCCGACAAAATCGTGGAAATGCACCGAATCGCGGGGCAGCACCATGGAGGGCAGCGACGATACGCGAATGGGCTCGCCGAGCGTGGCCATATGGCAGGTCTGGCATTCGACCTGCTGGCTTTCGTACACACTGTTCTTCCACTCGATGTACGGCACCTGCTCGAAGTAATGGCCCACGACGGCGCCCGTACTGTCCAGCGATTCGGTAATGAGCGTGTGACACGTCGCGCACATTTCGGACCGGCGGACGTGCGCGCTCGAATCGGGCGTATAGTTGACCTTCGGCCAGGTCTCCATCACGTTCGGGAACTGGGCCACGAACGGACCGAAAACCGTGCGCAGATTCGTGATGACGTAGTTGCCGTTATAGCTGAGCGGGCTGCCCATGTTCACATCCTGGATCTGATGGCAGGCCGTGCAACTCACGCCGTCGAGAGCAATCGGTTGGCCCTGCAGTTGAGCCAGGCTGTAGTACGTTTGTCCGTTGTAGTGCGCCTGCGTCCTCCCGACAGGAGCATGGCACGTCGTGCAGATGTCCTCGATAGCCGACTGGTGCTGCGGGAACAGCGCCACCTCGCCGGTCACCTGGGCTTGCCAGTACGGATCGCGCGCGGAATTGGCCATCATCGAGCCCTGCCAGAGCTGGATCTGCGAGACATCACCCCATGCGGAGGACCAGTTCGCCCCCGCCGCCGCTGCATGGCAGGTTTCGCAATTCCCGGACCCGGAGAACAACGCCGTGGTGTCCGTGTTGAGCGGAGGAAGTACTCGAGGAGAGGTATCAAAACCGGGCGATTCAAGGAAGGCCGCGGCGGAGATGCCGAGCAGAAGGGTCGCGAAGATCGGAAGCGTGCGTGTCATCATGGTTTGCGATGTTCGGTTTCAGAATCGTGTGGCCAGATAGTGCGGCAGCATCAAACGCCACGTGGGCCAATCGTGTCCGATATCGTGGCCCCACAGATCGCACCG
>JBBIJR010000065.1:0-19909 GCA_037445875.1 Bacteroidota bacterium
ACGCACGGTGGTGTGACAGGTAAAGCGGGCGACCGCCTACCTATGTTAATTGTACGGTGGATACTGCAGATAGGGGATTGGGTCTTTGACAGCGGCCTGCTGGAAGCCCCGCAGCCGCAGCGCACAGCTGTCACAAACACCGCAGGCCCTGTCCTCGCGATGATAGCACGACCACGTCAGGTGAAACGGCGCACCCAACTCTACGCCTTTCCGGACGATCTCGTGCTTCTTCATGGCGATGACGGGCGTCACGATCCGAATGTTGGAATCGGGCCTCGTGCCCAGGCGGATCACATCGTTGAAGGAACGAAAGAAGGCCTCGCGGCAGTCGGGGTAGCCGGACGAGTCCTCTTCCACCGCTCCGATGAATAACGCCGTTCCGCCCAATACCTCAGCCCAACTCACGCCGATGGACAGGATGTGCGCATTCCGAAAGGGAACGTAGGACGGCGGGATATCGCGCCGGGTCAGATCGGCGTGTGCGACCGGAATCCGATCGTCGGTGAGGCTGGACCCGCCGATGGCCTTGAGATGGTCGATGCTCGAGATCAATCGCCGTGACGCAGGCACTCCGTAGAAATCGCAAATATCGAGAAACGCTTTCTCCTCACGACGCTGGGTTTTCTGGCCGTAATTGACGTGCAGCATGGCCAGCTCGTAGTCGCGTGCAGCCACGGCCGCCGTGACGCAACTGTCCATCCCTCCGCTGAGCAGCACCACCGCTATGCGCTTTCCGGACATGATGGATATCGATCAGGCTGGACCCAGCGGCAGGGTTGTTTCCGCGTACGTCGTACGCGTCTCACACACGCGAACGCCTATTTCCGTGAGGTTGGAGTGCTCTGGCAAACGACGGCGGATCCGGTCGAGAAAGTAGTGCACAAGGTTTTCAGCCGTCGTAGGAAACTCGACGTATACCACTTTCAGAGGGGATTTCCTGAGAAAATCAAGCATCAACAAATCGTCGGTCGAGCAGAGAAACGCATGGTCGAGTTCATCGACGAGCGGCTGCACGAGAGCTTTCAAGTCGCCGTAGTCCAGAACCATGCCTCGCTCGTCAGCCCGCCCGGCGAGCGTTACATGGAGTTCATACGAATGGCCGTGAACGTTCTGACATCCGGCCGTGTGGTATGGCAGCCGATGCGCCATTTCCCAGTGAAAGGACTTTGCGATGCGAACGGTTTTTGAGGCGGGGGAGGCCATAATCACACTCCGCGGGTTTCGGGCGACCAGATGAACTTGTGCAGCTGGAGTTGAAAGCGGAGGTTCGGAAGAGAAGCCTGAAGGCGGTCTTCGAGCACCCACTCAACCAGCTTCACCGGCTCCAGCTGTCCAAAGACCGGTGAAAGCAGAACGGCCCCGATGCGCTCGTGAAGACGCAGCGCCCTCGCGGTCTTCACCGCCCACTGGTAGTCCTCCTTCGTTCCGATGACGAACTTCACCTCGTCCTGGGGAGACAGGATGTCGATGTTACTCAGAAAATTCCTGTGACTCATGCCGCTGGAGGGACATTTGAGATCCATGATCTTGATGACCCGCGGATCCACATGTGAGACGTCGAGGCTGCCTCCGGTTTCGAGCAAAACGCGATATCCCCGATCGCACAACATCCGCATGAAATCGAATACCGGCGCCTGCACCAACGGTTCGCCGCCGGTGATCTCCACGGTCCTGCAGTCGTACGCCTCGATGGCGGCCAGGATCTCGTCAAAGGTCCGGTCCTCGCCCCCGTAGAAGGCATACTCGGTGTCGCAGTAGGTGCAGCGGAGATTGCAGAACGTGAGACGCACAAACACGCAGGGACAGCCGGCATAGGACGACTCTCCCTGAATGCTGTAGAAGATCTCGTTGATCTTGAGTGTGCGCACGGACATGGTCGTCCAATATAGCCAAACTTAAACTCTTGGGCAAGGGTGCTTGAATACCAGCGAGGCGTTGCGTATATTCAACCAGAATCAGGGCGGGGTAGGTATGGAACTGGACGATTCGGACAAGGCCCTTCTGCTCAGGATTGCGCGTGGTTCCATCGAGGCCGCCATTCGAGGAGAGCGGATTCCCGATTTCCGGATGCAGGGGCCGATGCATGCCGGGCTCGAACGCGAGGCCGGGGCCTTCGTAACACTGGAGGTCGGAAAGGACCTGCGAGGGTGTGTTGGTTTTATAGAGGGCGTGGGCGCATTGTGGGAGACGGTGAGCCAGGCTGCCGTGTCGGCCGCTCTGCACGATACGCGGTTCCCTCCGTTGCGGGACGAGGAATTGGCCGCCGTTGAAATCGAGATTTCGGTCCTGTCCCCTCTGCGGGTGCCCTCCTCGGTCGATGAGATCACGGTCGGCGAGCACGGAATCCTGATACAATGCGGTTTCCATCACGGGCTCCTCCTCCCGCAGGTGGCTGTCGAGCATCGGTGGGACCGCACGGTGTTTCTCGAGCAAACCTGCGTCAAGGCCGGTCTTCCGAAAGATGCGTGGCGGTGGAAAGACACGGTGTTAAACATATTCAGTGCCACGATCTTCAACGAATCTTCCGTTCCTCAGTAGGTCATCGGCAGCATGGGCCCATCGCGTGTCTGGTTGTGGATGTTGGTACTCCTCCCTTTGTCTGTGCAGGGCCAGCAGAGAGGAAAACTCGATATCTTCTGTCCCGCCCCTGCCGTCTACGGAGGAAGCCGCAGTGAAGTCGAAGTATCCCAGGCGGTGCAAACGAAACTGATCTACTTTGCCAAGTGCTACAAGACCCATTTTCAGAGGGGAGCCCCTCCCGTCTTCAAGCTCAGGTTCAGGTTTCAGGCAAAACGTTCGGGCATGATTACGAACATTCAGTGCATACACGAAGGCACCAAGAACAGGGCATTCATCGACTGTATAGCCGGGATCCTCGCGCAAACATTGCTCAAGCCGGCTGAGGATGGGCAGGACTGTACGGTCGAGCAGTCGATCATCTTCCGTATCCTCTGATGGCCAGTAGTCGCAAGGGAGCGACACACCGGACTCGTCGCACCGTCGCACTCGTGAAACGGATGTCCGCCTTGCAATCTCGAAGTGAGTTCTAAGTATTTCATAAATTACTATTTACACGAATGGAAACGTTGGCATGTAAGTTGAATGATGTATCTCGGCCGATCTAGCCATATCTATGCGACCGGGACGTTTCATACCAACTGTTACGAGGATAAGGAGGAGGACAATGAAGCAAACAGCAGTACGTCTGATGTGTGTCTTTGTTCTGATGTGGCTGGGGACGCCGGTTTCTGGCCGTGCCCAGGGGGACGTCATCTTCCAGGACGATTTCTCGGACAACTCAAACAGTTGGTGGGAGGGCAGCAATCAGGATTATCTGTTCAAGGTCGAGTACGGCGCTTACGTGTTCGACAACTACAGCGACAAGACGTACACGATTGCCAAGGGCGCCGGCCTGTTGGCTGACGATGCATTTTCCTTCGAGGCGTCGATTCGAAAAGTGAGCGGCATCACCAACAACATCTACGGCGTCGTGTGGGGTTACCAGGACGCGGATAATTGTTATGCCTTTGGCCTCAGCGGAGACGGGAGTTACCTGTATGGCAAGTGGGCGGCCGGATCGTGGGTCACGTTGACGGACTGGACATCATCGTCGTACATCAACAAATTCACGAGCTACGCGGTCACCAACAAGATTCGGGTAGAACGTGTGGGCACCCGCGTCAGTTTTTACATCAATGACTATTTTGTGAATTCTGCCGTCTGGGAAGCTCCCAAGGGGAATCAGATCGGCTTTGTGGTGACGAAGCGTCAGCGCGTCGAAATCGACAAGATCGTTGTGAAGAAGACCGGCGGGAGCGGGATTTACACAGGCGGTTATTCGGGAACGAGCGGATACGGCAGCGGCGGGGGGGGTGGTTCATTCTCGGCCAGTGTCACAAAAACGCTCTCCTACGATCTGTCCGGCGACTATAATCGCGGCGGCGCCATTACCTCCGACGGGTCGAAGTTCGCCGTGGGTGGTGCGAACGGAGGCCTGAGGGTCTACCAGACGTCGGACGGCAGCGTATACAAGACACTGTACGGCCACAGCAACTGGGTCAACGGCCTCGCCTTCAGTCCGGATGGGATGAAACTGGCAAGCGCGAGCAGCGACAAGTCCGTGAAGATATGGGATGTAAACGGCGGATATGCACTAAAAACCTTCTCGGATTTCCAAAGCGATGTCATTGCCGTGGCCTTCAGTTCCGACGGCAAGTTCGTCGCAGCGGGCGGATTCGACAATTCGATCAAGATCTACGATGTGCAGGGCGGTTATGCCCTTCGAACCCTGACGGGCCACAGTGACCACGTCTGGAGCCTGCAGTTCAGTCCCGACGGAAGATATCTGTTGAGCGGCGATGCGAGCGGCACGATCAAAGTCTGGAACGCCGGGACGTGGTACGAGGAGAAATCGGCTTTCCAGTCCGGGTGGATCACCAGCATTCGTTTTACCTCGGACGGTCAAAAGGCCGTCACCACAAGCTACGGCAACACGGTTCGTGTGTGGAGTTTTCCGGGAATGTATGAACTGAAGACGATGAGTCACACGGACAATGTCTGGATGAGCGCCATCAGCCCGGACAACCGGTTCGTGGCCAGCGGAGGCGCAGACAACGTCATACGGGTATGGGATGTCAACACGGGGAACAGCGTGCAGACGTTGTACGGACACAGCAAGAACGTCGGTGTCGTGCTGTTCGCGTCCTCAGGTAAGTCGCTCGTCACGGCCAGCGACGACAATACGATCAAGCTGTGGTCCGTGAGCGGAGTCTCGACCGCGAGTCTGTACGGGGGAGCGCTGGGTGACGACCGCCGATCCGGTACGTTCGAAGGTGGTGCGTTCAATGCGACGCTGAGCAATACGGTCAATTACATGCTGTCGGGGGACTACAATCGCGGCGGTGCGGTCTCCCCCGATGGACAGAAGTTCGTCGTGGGAGGGGCGAAAGGGGACCTCAAGATCTACCGTACCAGCGACGGCTCGACAGACAAGACGTTGTACGGGCACACGAGTTACGTGAACGGTCTCGCGTTCAGCGCGGACGGGACGAAACTCGCGAGCGGTTCCAGCGACAAGTCCATGAAGATCTGGGACGTGAATGGCGGCTACGCGCTTCGTACCTTTTCCGATTTTCCCGAGGACGTGATCGCCGTCGCCTTCAGCCCGGACGGCAAGTACGTCGCGGCGGGCGGTTTCGGCCAGACCCTGCGAATCTACGACGTCTCGGGCGGGTATCTCATCAAGACGCTGTACGGCCACCCCGACAATATCTGGAGCGTCCAGTTTAGTCCGGACGGCAAGTATCTGATCAGCGGCGATTCGGACGGGAACATCAAGGTGTGGAGCACGAGCACATGGCTGCAGGAGAAAACGGCGTTCCAATCAGGGTGGATCACGAGCATCCGATTTTCATCCGACGGTACGCGGGCGGTCACAACCAGCTACGGCAATACGGTCAAGGTCTGGAGTTTCCCGGGCATGTATGAACTCAAGTCGTTCAGTCATACGAGCAACGTCTGGATGGCCTCCATCAGTCCGGACGATAAGTACGTGGCGAGCGGTGGAGCGGACAACGTCGTGCGAGTGTGGGACATAGTCTCGGGACAGAGCGTGCAGACGTTGTATGGCCATACGAAGAACATTGGAGTGGTCCTTTTTACATCGGACGGTAAGAAGCTGATCACGGCCAGCGACGACAACACCATCAAATTGTGGTCCGTGAGCGGTGTGGGTGCCCGGGGATCCGGCACGACGACCACATCTGGAGGTTACTCCGGCGCCGGCAGGACCCTGACGGTGGCCAGGGACGGGACGGGCCAGTATGCGACCGTCGCGGCCGCCATCGCCGCAGCCGGTTCCGGAGACATTATCCAGGTGAAAAAGGGCACGTATTTCGAGAACACGCTCTCCATCACCAAGGAGAACGTCAAACTAACCGGCGAGGACCCGCAGCAGACGATCATCGACGGTTCGGCCAAATACTACATCCTGGAGATCAAAGCAAACGGCGTGACCGTGAGCGGCCTGACCTTCAAGAACTCTACGGGGTCGGCGGGAGCCGTTCAGATCCGGCAGTCGGACGCAACGTTTACGAACAACATCGTTCGAGACAATTCGAATTACGGAATCTACATCTGGGGCGGAACCCCGACGATATCCAACTGCACGTTTTATAACAACTGCGGCGGAACATACTCGCAGGAACAAGACGTCATCGCGATGAATGCGTCATCGGCGATCGTGAAGAACAACGTCATGTATGCGAACAACGGCGGCAGCGCCATCGATAACGAGTACAACTCGTTCCCGAGCATATCGTACAACATCATATTCAACAGCGGGCAGGCGTTCAAGCGCTGCTACGGCGGGACCGGCAACCTTTTCCTCGACCCGATGCTGAGCACGAGCGATTTCACTCTGAGAGTGGGATCGCCCGCCATCGGCAAGGGGGAAGGGGGGGCAACGATGGGCGTCCTTTCGTCGGTCACGTCCGGAGGAACCACGTGGACGGGCAGGACGGAGTACTCGGGCGCCGTGGACGCCACATTTTCGAAGAAGCTGGCAGGGCATGCGAACAAGGTCCGTGCGCTCGACATTTCACCCGACGGCAAGTACGTCGCTTCGGGTGACGGTTCCGGTACGATCATCCTGTGGGACGCGCTGTCCGGTTCCAAGGTGCGCACACTGAGCGGCCATACGAGTTGGGTGAACGGCCTCGATTTCAGTCCGGACGGGCAGATGCTCGTGTCCGGCAGCAGCGACAAGACCGTCATCATCTGGGACGTGTCGACGGGTCGCCAGCTCAAAGTCCTGTCCGGACACACAGACCTCGTCGTCCCGGTACAGTTCAGCCCCAACGGCCGATACGTGGCGAGCGGCAGCTTTGACAACACCGTGAAGATCTGGGACGTGCAATCCGGCAGTATGCTTCGCACGTTGAGCGGCCACCAGTCCAGCCTCTGGGGAATGGCGTTCAGCACAGACGGCAACCTCCTCGCGACGGGTGACACGGGGGATGAGATCATCCTGTGGAACACGACTTCCTGGAGTCAGGTCCGGAAGATGAAGAGCGGCAGCAGCAGCAACTGGGTCGACGGCCTCGTGTTTTCGACGGATAACAAGAAACTCTTCGCCGGCGGCTACAACAACAACATCGTCGTCTGGGACGTGGCCACCGGCACTCAGCTCAAGACGCTGTACGGCCACACGAACCACATCTGGTCCGTGGCTCTGAGTCCCGACGGCAAGGTCCTTGCGACCGTCAGCAGCGACCGGACGGTGAAACTGTGGGATGTCGCGTCCGGATCACTGATCAAGACGCTCGGTGATGCAACCGACGAAGTCTTCGGTATTGCTTTCAGCACGGACGGAACGAAACTGGCGGCATCGAGCGACGACCACTTCGTGTATATGTGGAACACGAAGGGTATCAGCGGCTCACGGGTCGAGTTAACGACGGTGGTGCAGACGCTGCCGCCCTTCCTCGTGGCCAGCGCCACGTTCACCGACAACACTGCGGACAATCTCCTTCAGGCAGGCGAGAGCGGCAAGGTCACGCTTACGATCAGGAACACGGGCAAGGGCCCCGCTCTCGGAGTGAACGCCCGGTTCACCTTGATCGAGGGGTCGCTCGGGCTCTTTGTGGGTAATCCCACTTATTTTGTGGGCGACATCCCGGCCGGACAGGAGAGGACCGTCACAACCACAGTGGACGCCTCGGAGGACGTTATCACGCAGAAGGTAAAACTGCGCGTGGAGGGGACGGAAAAAAACGGATTCGGCGCGGACGCCGTGATCCTGCAATTCAGTACCAAAGCGATGGAACCGCCGTTGCTGGCCGTAAACAAGTACGTGCTCCGCGATGACAACACGGGGCAAAGCCAGGGCAATGGCGACGGCGTTATCCAGAAGAAAGAGACGATCGAAATGACGGTGTTCGTCGCCAATTCGGGTCTTGGACCGGCCGCGGACGTTAAGTTGTCCCTCAAAAGCACGGACCCGAACATCGTGATCTCCCAGGGCACCGCAACGGTCGGCGAGGTCAAGCCGGGCGAGATCAAGAAGGGGGTCTTTGTGTTTGCGGTGAGCGGCAATTACAACCAGGAGACGCCCAATTTGCCGATCAGCCTGGATATCTCGGAGAAGCGGCCAAAATTCAACAAGCTCGAAAACCTGAATCTGAGCCTGGGCACGGATTACAAGAAGGAAGTCGTTGTCGATGTCGTCTCCACCGTCAAGCATGAGGACAAGTCGACACTGCTCAGCCAGGTGCGGGACAAGGTCGCACAGGCCATCAGCGACATGAACCTCAAGATCAAGGGCGAGAGCACAATGGCCGACGTCGAACTGCCGGCGCGCGAGAACGTGTACGCCGTCGTCATTGGAATCTCCGATTACAAGAACAAGGATGTTCCGCCTCTGACGTATGCGGTGAACGACGCATCATCGTTCTATGCCCTGTTGACGAACAACGTGATCGGCGGTGTGCCCAGGGAGAACGTCAAGTTGCTGACGGGGCCGGAGGCTACGCTGACCGAGATCAAAGTCTCGCTCGGCTGGCTGGTCAATCAGGGTATGGAAGACGAAGACGCCGTTCTGTTGTTCTACTACTCCGGCCACGGAGCTCCGGAACAGGACGACCAGGGGAATGTCAAAACGGCGTTCCTGATCCCCTACGACGGGCAACCGAAATTCCTGGCTGAGACCGGCATCGGATTGGACTATCTGCAGCAGGAAATGGGCAAGGTCAAAGCGAAAAACGTCTTCGTGGCCATGGACGCGTGTTTCACCGGATCGGGCCGTTCGTTCATGAAAACGGGTGCGCGAGGTATCAACCTGGTTCCGAAGGAGATCATCAAAGAGACGACCGAGGGCCGGATATTTCTGACGGCCGCAGCCAACGACCAGTCCGCCTTTGACTATCCGGACCAAAAACACGGTCTGTTCACACACTTCCTCCTGGACGCGTTGACCGGCAGTGGCGACAGCGATCCGGAGACCGGGAACAACGACGGCTGGGTCAGCGCCTACGAAGTGTTCAACTTCGTGAAGGAGCGCGTGTCGAAAACTGCCCGCAAGCTCGAGAACGTGAAGCAGGAACCCCAGATGGTGGGGACCGGCGACATCAAGTTGACGCGGACGTTCCAGAGGAAGGGTGGAGCGATGAGCCAGGAAGACAAGATCAAGAAGATGAAGAAGGCGTTTGCGGACGGTACCATCAACATGGACCAGTATGTCAAAGCGGTGGGGGAAATCAAGAGCGGAAACGAAAGCCAGATTCTGAAAGACTACCTGACCGGTAAGATCGACACCAACAAATTCAAGGACAGCTATCAATAAGCAGTCCGGCACATCGAATACACAAAAGGCGGCCTCCGGTCGCCTTTTGTTATTGAATCCGAATCGTTGTTTTCTAAATTAGAGTCAACCGGCCGGCCCGATCCCCAAAGGAGTGCTATGCGCGATTTCCTGCGAACGCTGCCACTGCTCCTGCTGCTGGGCAGCATAAGTCTTTCGTGTTCTTCGACCCGCCTTTCCACCGTCAATCGGGAAGCCAGAGATGCCTACCACGAGGCCATGGAGTTCCGCCGGCTCGGCGGAGTGTACCTCACGAAGGCCGCCGATGCGCTCCAGCGGGCCATTTCCGCCGATCCCGGTTTCTACGAGGCGTACCGTGAACTGGGACGTCTGCACGACGAACGGGCCAATTTCCGCAAGGCGAACGAATACTACGGCCGATCGCTCCAGATCAACCGGAATCAGACGGATCTATATCTCATACACGGTCGTTCCCTGTTCAACGAAGGCCGCTACGGAGAGGCCTTGGCACAATTCACCCTGTACCGCCGGTATGTTCCCGCCGATCTGGAGGGACTTTCCTGGCTGGCGCACACAGCACGGATGACGCACTCCGCCTCGGCCGAAAGCCTCCTGACGGAACTGACTCGGCTCGATTCCCTCAACGCGGATGGCTGGCTGTCGTTGGCAGAGTTTTATTTCGACCGGGAAGATTGGCGACGGGCTGCCGGTGCGTACGCAAAGGCCGACCGCCTGGGTCAGCTCGAGCGGACCAGCGCCATCGAGTACGCCGAGTGTCTGATGCGTATCGGTGCGTGGGACGAGGCGCAGACGTTCCTGGAACAGGTCGTCGGATCGTACCCCGATCAGGATCTTGCGGCTGCTTATTTGAAGGCGGTCCAGGGCGTTCAGGGCTCCACCTTTGATCCGAGGGTCCTCGAGTTGTACCTGGAGGCAAAGTTCCTCCGCGGAGAGGTCGATCTGCAGGCGGAGCAATCGTTTCGGCCCATTCTTGAGCGCCTCGGAGAAGCCATCCGTCTGGAGTCGGGATTCGTACCTGCCCTTCGTGAACTGGCATCGTTGGCGTCTCAGGTCGGGTCCGACTCCCTCTCTCTGATCGCGTACCGGCGCCTCAAGGGAACCGGGCACGCAACGGCGGCCGACTACGCCAATCTCGCGTTTCTGCATTTCAAGAAGAACGAACTCGAGGAGGCCCGAACCGAATACGAAACCTCATGGGGCCTTGACAGTAGCCAGACGGAGATCAAGGACTATCTCTCCACGATCGGAAAGATGCTTCGTGGTGAGATCAAGCGTGCGGCATATGACTGGTACACGCGAGGCCTTTCGGCCGCGCAGCTGGATTCCAGTGAGTATTTTCTTCAGAGGGCGGTGGCCGAGGATTCCTCGTACTCCGAAGCACTCCTGCACTTGGGACTGGTGGAGCTCCGCCGCGCGAAGTACCGTGAGGCGGAACAGACGCTGACACAGGGTCTGCGATGGGCAGGCGACGATCGGATTCGCCAACTGTTTCACTTCAACCTCGGTCTCGTTTATTTCCAAATGGACTTCCATGACAAGGCCATCCGAGAATTCTCCTCCGTGCTGGCCCTGGATTCGCTCGACGGGGACGCGCTGTACTATCTAGCGCGCACCTATGCGGACAAAAGCGACATGGCGCAGGCGATCAAGGCATACGACCGGCTGGTTTTGCTCTTTCCCGACTACTTCCGTCCGGGCCAGAACGATCTGGAGGAGGTGGGTGTCGAGAGTCCTCTCGTGGAGCGGCCGGAGGTCATGCTTATGTTTGCCCCGCGTTTGCAGCCGGGCCATGTCAACTATTTTAAGTTGCAGGTACGATCGGAAGGGGACGCGGTCCTGGGCGCAGATGCGAATGGTCATCTGTCGCGCGAGCTGACGATAGCGTTTCGGGAGCTTGTGCTGGACGTAACCGAGTACGGAGAAGCGGAATTGGCCCTGGATATTCTGTCGGTGCAGGGTCGGGCCGCGACGCCGAAGGAGAAGCGCAGCGAAGGACAGCGATTCTACCTGAGAATGTCGGACGTGTTCGGCGTGACGAACATCTACGGCCTGATCGAGGACGATCCGTATTCCCTGCCCCGTCTGGTCATATCGGTGATGGAGAACCTGCACGGGTCCTTTTTGAGAAAGAACGTATACGCGGGAGAAATGTGGCGCTCCAAACAGTATGTATTCAAACTCGGTTCCGTGGATGCCGTCACGGCCCTTACGGAGGTCAGCGGCCAAACGGCACGGGCCCTCAAATACTATGGTATTCTCGGAAGCTACGACGCCGCGAGATACGGCGACGTGGGGCGCGTGTCGGTCCACAACAAGGGGGAAATGGACTTTGATTTCGACCTGACACGACGGTTGATCGTGAAACTGCATAACCGGTTCACCACGAAGACGTTCTCTGAGGCCACGGGCAAGCTGGAAACTCAGTCGGCGGACTATACGGTCACGCTAACGGGGGTCAAGACGGAAAAACTCGAAAAGCCTAAGAAGATCGTACTGGATGGAGTGCCGTATGTCAAGCAGCACGGGCCTCAGTGCGCGGCGGCATCGCTTTCGATGATCCTGTCGTTCTACAAGCAGTCCATCGATCAGGACGATATCTACGCCGCCATCAAGAGCGACTACGCCGGCGCCCAATCCCTCGATATCATCCGCTACCCGCGCAGCCTGAAGGGGTACAAGTCGTTCGGGTATATCGGCACGCTCGAGGACCTCAAGGGCCGCATCGACGAGGGAATTCCTGTTATGGTGTTTCTGACGCCGTTCGGGTATGGCCACGTCGTCGTGGCGATCGGCTACGATGAGACCAAACACCAGATCATCATGCACGATCCGACCGTCGCGAGTATGCAGGCGGTTTCATATGATCAATTCCTCGAAGAATGGCGCCAGAGCGGAAACGAATGTGCGATCGTCCTGCCCTTCGATCAGGACATCGTCGTGACCGAGGGACCGATTGCCTCGCACGGTGCCGTCGAGACGAAATGGGAGGCGGACAAAGCGTTTGGTCAGAGGAGCTACGAAAAGGCCATGGAGTTGTACCGGGAAGCACTGGCGGTGCTTCCCAACTACGAGGGGGCCCTGGAAGGGATCATGCTGATCCATCTGTCCAGGGATGAATTTGCGAAAGCAGAATCGCTCTTGGACACTCTGCTCACCATCAATCCCACGAGCATCGACCTGATCTTGAGGAGGGCCAGCCTGCTCCTGTCCCAGTACGATTACGACAAGGTGCTCCAGCTGACTCGAAAAGCGAAGCAGCTCGACGAGACCAACATCATCAATTACGTCTATTCCGCCAGCGCGCTCTTTTCTCAGAAGAAATTTCAGGAGGCCATCAACGAAATCAAAGAGGCGATCAGGATCAACCCGCTCCAGTCCACCCCCCGAAATATGCTGGCGAGCTTCCTTGCCGAAACCGGGGAGTTCGAGAAGGCGTATGAACAGGCCCAGCTCAGCCTGCGCTATGAACCGGAGAACGCGGGGAACTACATCAGCCTGAGCGGTGTGAGCCTTGCCGAAGTGAATAACCGGTTTCTCACCGGTGAGAAGAGAGCGAAGCTCATTCAAAAAGCCCTGGAGGCCACGGATCACATCCGCCGGTCCAATCCGTCGTTCCCCAGCCTGGACCAGCTGTACGGGGACATCTACGCCGCCGGCCACATGAATGCGGTCTCGGAGTCGTTGTACGCGGAGAATATACGGAAATTTCCGGAGGAGAACTCCGCCTACAACAACTACGCCTGGTATCTGGCCACGCGGAGTGTGCGCTTGTGGGAGGCCCAGCGGCTTTCGGAAAAGTCCATCGAGCTGTCCCAGCGGAATCCGTATTATTTCGACACGATGGCGTGGATCCATCTGAAGATGGCCGTTGTGCATCAAAGTTCGGGCCGGGTTGATTCGGCGCTGTATTATCTGCGACTGGCGGAGAACGAACTGAAGGCAACGATCGAATACGACCGGTACAGCGATTTTGCGTACCGGCATCTCGCCGCCGTGTACTTCAGGTGGGGGCGAGTGGAGGACGCGCTGGCGCAGATCGCCGTGGTCATGGAAATGCTTCCGGACAAGGCGCGGCTCTGCACGGACACCGGAAAGGACCTGGAAGAGTGCGGTATGGACAGCATGGCGGCGCTCTATTATTTGAACGCGCTTGAATTCAAGCCCACGCTGGACTACGCGGCTTACCGCGCGGCCCTATTGCTGGCCCGCCAGGGTCTCTATGAACGATCGCTTGCCCTGATCCGACAGGCGCAGAATCAGGATTCATCGAACGCCGTCTATGTTGGCGGGGAGGGTGTTATTCGATACCTGATGGGTCAGTACGATCAGGCGTTTCCGTTGCTCGAAGCATCGGCAGCGGGGCTGGGATCCCTGCAGGATCCGGAAGCCGTCGAATACCACTACTACCTCGGGATGCTGTATCGGCAGAAGAAGATTAACGACAAGGCGAAGGAGCAGTTCCATATCTACCTTCAGAAGGCGCCGGAGGGACGGTTTGCGGGGGAGATAAGAGGGATGAAATAGCGTGAGCGGGATTATCCTCGGCCTTGCTATCTACGGTTTCGAGTTCGGCAGTCGCGACACGGTTTTCCGATCGCTCGACCCGAAGTATCGGTGGAAGCTGGTGAGTGGTGGCTACGGACGACCGCCTTTCCCATGAGTAACTCCTGGCTTGTTTACTCCGATACTGTCGATTGTGTCGCGATCGATTGCGCGTATACCGCGGACATGGGTACTTTCAAGTGCGTTGCTTAGAGGACGCGACTTACGGATTCGGAGTCGGTTTACGAGTACTACGTTCCCGGTCTCGTCCTCATCGGCGGCCAGTATGTGAGCATGAGGCGTGTGCTGACGCGTTAGAACCTTAACGGAAATCTTCCGTTTCTTGTGGCACTCCCCGTCAGATTCGCTCATCACATCACGTTGCGTGACTCCAAAGAACAGAGCACCTATGCGCCCATCCGACCATCATCTGATGAAAGAAACTGTCCTCCGCAGCCGTGACGAAGCATATCTCACCGCCGTGGTCCGCAATCTGACGTACGCGAATGTCGTGACGCTACTCGTGTGGTCCGTTTGGAGCGCAGCGTTATCACGATTCGACCTCTGGTTGTGGTTGCGTCTCCTCGCGTGCGCCTGTGTGTTCTTCCTGTCAGGTTGGGCGGCCGACCGGCTCTGGTACCGCCTGATTGCCGGCCGCCTCGAGAAGCCGTTTGCTATGAAGGCGTACACAAGCCGGGTTCCCTTTCATTTTGCCATCACGGGATCAACGGCAACGGCCGCCGCAATTTGGATACTGCCGGAGTGGAGCGGTTCGTTTTTTACGCAGTTCCTGATCGCCGGAAGCATCGCCTGCGTCGTCCAGGTGCCTCTTCAGTTGCTTACGTTCAACCGCCTGCGGAAGACGGCCCTGACGGAGCTCTAGAGGGCCGAGGTTTTCGCTTTTTTTTCTGGGTTATTATTTATAGACTAACCGCCGCTGCAGGAATAAATTCACGGGAAAAAGCATTCTCATGTGGGCATACGGGAATACAGCGGAGTAATCAAACCATGGAAATCAGGATTCACAAAGTTATCATCATCGGATCCGGCCCGGCCGGGCTCACAGCCGCGATCTATGCATCACGGGCCAATTTGAATCCGGTCGTGTTCGAGGGCCATCAACCCGGTGGACAACTGACCATCACAACGGACGTCGAGAACTATCCCGGTTTTCCGCAGGGTGTCATGGGACCGGAGATGATGGACCTTTTCAGGGAACAGGCCAAGAAATTCGGCGCGGTCTGTCATTTTCGACGTATCGAGAAAGTGGATTTCTCGAAGAGGCCGTTCAAGGTCACGGATGAGACGGAGGAGGAACATCTTGGTGAGACCGTGATCATTGCGACCGGAGCTTCTGCAAGTCTGCTCGGGTTACCCAAGGAAGGCGAGCTTATGGGCTACGGCGTGTCGGCCTGTGCGACCTGCGATGGGTTCTTTTTCAAAGGCAAGGACGTGATGGTTGTCGGAGGCGGTGATACGGCCATGGAAGAGGCGACCTACCTCACCAAGTTTGCCAACTCCGTGACCATCGTCCACCGCCGGGACACGCTCCGCGCCTCCAAGATCATGCAGGAACGTGCCCAGCAGAACGAAAAGATCCGGTTCATGTGGAACTCGACGGTCGTAGACTTAACAGGAACCAGGGACAGCCGGTTGAGAGCCGCCATCGTCAAGAACACGAAGACAGGGGAACAGAAGGAACATCCGATCGACGGCCTGTTCCTCGCTATCGGCCACAAACCCAATACGGATCTGTTCAAAGGCGTGATCGAAATGGATGATAACGGGTATATCCTTACAGAGGACAAGACGACGCGCACGAACATCCCGGGGGTATTTGCCTGCGGCGACGTTCAGGACCATTACTACCGCCAGGCGGTCACAGCTGCTGGAAGTGGCTGTATGGCGGCGATCGACGCGGAACGTTTTCTGGCCCACTGACGCCGCGATGACGGAGGACTGCGCCTTGGATGACCGGCCTGCACTTCGGCCAGGCCGGTTTTCTCAATGTTGATACTGAAGAACCTTCCAAGTTAGTCCTGCGTTCGGAAGTGATGGAGTTCCCTTTTCATGGTTATGGCGTATCACAAGCGACGTAGATGGAAACTTCATTGAAACAGAGATAGAACCCGCACGGAGGAGGTATGCTACGATTCGGGCGTGTCCAAACGGCGTTGCTGCTGGCCGTGGCGTTGAGCTTTAGCGCTTGCAGCTCGGGAAGCAAACTGTACGGGCCGGGGGAATGGCAATCGCGCGGTGCGGCCAAAACGAACGAGGCAGCCGTTGTATACGTCAATGCGGTTGACTTTGCGTGCCGGATCGTCACCGTGTCCACCGACAAGATCATGGTGGTTCATGACGGCGCACAGAAGGAACTGCCGTCGGAAATCGTGTCGCGGATCGTGTTCGAAAGTTCGTCCCGGCGCACCCGCACGTGGTGGGGAGCCGGAATCGGAACGGTCCTTGGAGGAGTGGCTGGTTTCTTTGCGGGCAGTGAGGCAGGCAGCGGCGGTAAATCCCTTTCCAACCTCGGCCACCCGATCGCCCTGGCCATCATGTTGGGAGGGGGTGTGGCTGGTGCCTTGATTGGCGGCAGTGGCTCCAATCCGGAGGAGTACATCCTAAACCAGCGAGTGGAACCGTTCGTGTTGAACGAGACTTTAGGCAAGGAGATTACCCCCGCCGAGTTGAAACTGTACGACCTGTTCGGAGACCTGAGATCCGAAGACGATCAGCTTCTCCAGGTCCAGGTGTTCCGCCTCAAAGACAAACGATACTTACTGTTGTTCGACCTCCGTCGATTCGGCGAATATACGCTTGACTGGCGCATCGTGGATGCGGCGTACATTGAATCCCAGATGAAGAAGGTAACACAGTGAGACCCGTTGCGGTGAGCCGCGTCTTGCTCGTGGTCCTGACGCTTCTGGCCGCTTGCGGAAGGAGGGAAGGGACGACAACGTCCGGGGCCGATCGAGTCGCTGCGGACATGATTCAGGCGCTCGGTGGGTGGGAAGCGTTCCGATCGAGCCGGTACGTGCGCTTCGACTTCGCCGTTATGCTCGAGGACCGTCAGCTGGGTCTTCACCGCCATCTCTGGGACCGTTGGGCCGGCCGATACCGGGTCGAGGGAATGAAGAAAGACGGCATCTCCTATCGGATTCTCTTTTCCGACGTTAACAGCAAACAGGGAGAAGCATACTCGAATGAAAAGAACATGGAAGGGGCCGCGGCAAGGAGCTTGCTCGAGTACGGCTATGCACGTTTCATCAACGACACGTACTGGCTGCTGATGCCCTGGAAGACATTCGACCCTGGTGTCCACAGAAGTCTGGAGGGACCGGTAACCGACAGCCTTGGCTCGTTCGATGTTGTGCATCTCAGCTTCGACAGCGTCGGTCTGACGCCCGGCGATCAGTACTGGGCCTACGTCAATCGATCAACCCGCCGGATGGAGAGATGGCGGTTCCTTCTGCAAGATGGCGAAACGGGCGACTATCGCTGGACCGACTGGGTGAACGTGAGCGGTGTATGGTTCTCCACCACTAAAGTGTCCGCCGACGGCAAGACCCGGATTCTCACGAAGAACATCAGCCTCGGTCCGACCGTGGATGAACGCCTGTTCACGGATGCATCGGTGCCCCTGCCGTAATAGATTTCCCTGTCCGGGATGAATTCTTCGCCGACCCGATTGTACGCCCTATGGGGACATCCGGTGGAGCACTCGCTCTCACCATTGATCCACAACACCGCGTTTGGAATAATGGGGATCCGCGCTCGGTACCTGACGGTGGACATCCGCTCAGAGCAGTTGCCAGATGCGTGGGAGCAGTTACGCGACTCGGAGTTTGAGGGGATCAATCTTACCTCGCCGCTGAAAGAAACGGTCATCCCGCTTCTCGACGAACTTTCGCCTGAAGCACAGCAGATCGGGGCCGTGAACACAGTTTATCGCGTGGGCGCTCGCTGGATCGGGTATAATACCGATGTGTACGGTTTCACCGAGCAACTGCGTCCTTATGCAGACCGCTTGACCAATGGCATAGTGCTCGTGCTCGGTGCAGGAGGGGCTGCCGCAGCTGTCGTGTGGTCGCTGCTGAACGCCGCACGGGTCACGCGGATAATCATTGCCAACCGGATACCCGGGAGGGCCCGCCAACTGGCCCGCCGGTTGGCCGTGTTGAATCCGTCGGCCGAAATGGCCGACCGATCGCTGGATACCGTCGATGACCTCCCTTACGCCCTGGCTGTGAACGTGACGTCTGCATTCCAGACGGAACCGCCCGACGCGGCCCTGGCGGCGATTCTGCAAAAATGCCCTCTTCTGATCGACTTGAACTACCGGCCGAAGCGGACCGCCTTCATGAACTGCGGCAGCGCAGTGGCCGTCAACGGTCTCGAAATGTTACTCTACCAGGCGGCCCGTTCCTTCCAACTTTGGACCGGCGTAGACATGCCCCTCGGACCGATCCGGCAGGTACTCCAGGCCGAGTGACGTATCTGCGCCATTCCTGGTGCAGAGAGGGCGTCCAGGAGGCGAGCGGTTCGCGTGACGTGGCCATTGGGTACGGTGAACGTCTTGTTGGGAAAGCCGCATGACGATTTTTAGCTTGATATGGTGAGCCGTTCGGCTTACTTTCTTGCCATTCAAGGATTCAGTCTCCTTCTATGCAACAAGCGCTGCTGTTGGTCGCCGGATTGGCTCTTGCAACCATGATCGGCTGCGATAAGGAACGTATCGGCGAGGACCCCCTGGTGACGAGGGGACGTACTCTGTTCAGCGACCCGAAGTTTTCCACCGATGGTCTAACCACCTGTGGCACGTGCCACCCCGGGGGGCACATGGATAACCTTAAGTGGCACTTTCCCGCGATTCACGATTCGACGAACGGTGTGCCCGACTCATTGCGAACCCTGACGCTCTGGGGTGTATCGGAAACGGGTCCTCCATACCTGTGGGATGCATCCGGAAAGGACCTGCGGAATGTGACCCGGTTGTATACAGACACGATCATGGGGGGCACAGCCTCCGATGACGAAATAGAAGCGTTGGTGGCGTACCAACGATCGCTGGTTTTTCCCCAGAATCCATGGCTCCCCTCTGGAGGTACTCTCACGGCCCAGCAGGAGCGAGGAAAACTTGTGTACGAAACGACGGGTCTTTGCTCTCCTTGTCATCCGCTGCCGACGGGCACGACCGGCAAGCCCAAGGACGTTGGCACGGGTGGTCTTTTCAAAACACCGGGTCTTCGCAATATCGTCTCTCAGTATCCCTATTTTCACGATGGACGCGCCGCAACACTGCGGGATGTGATCGATTTCTACGACGCCGATACCAGCGGTGCACTTCGCGCCGCCGGCTTCGACATCCGTTTGAGTGAACAGGAGAAAGAGGATCTGGTCGAGTTTCTGAAAACGTTGTGATGAGGCATCGAATGAAGATACTCGCTCTTATGACGCTGGGTTGTCTGACGGTCATGACCGCGTGCGATAAGGAAGAAGTGCGGGAAGATCCTCTGATTGCCCGCGGGCGCGTCCTGTTCAACAGCACGGAGTTTGACAGCGCATTCGGCGGGACCGTCAGCTGCGCGTCCTGTCACCCCGGCGGGGACATGGACAACAAGAAATGGCTGCTGCCTCAACTGGCGCCGGACAGCCTTTCCACTCCGACCCTTTTCGGCCTGGCTCAGACGGCCCCGTATCTGTGGTTCGGTGAATCCAATGACCTTCGTGAGGTGACCCGGTTTGTGATCGAGGACATTCTGCTCGGAATGGTGGACAGTTTACAGTTGGACGCGCTCGTCGCATATCAACTCTCGCTCGTCGTACCGGCGAACCCCTGGAAGAATTCGGACGGCAGTCTCACGCCTGCGCAGGAACGCGGAAGGGCGGTGTTCGAACAGCAGGGGAAATGCATCGTCTGTCATTCCGGACCTGCTTTCACGAATGGCCAAAACATCCAGGTTCGTCCGGGGGCGTTGCCTGCCAACGTGCCGTCTCTCCGATGGGTCTTCGCCACCGCGCCGTACT
>JBBIJR010000066.1:0-19831 GCA_037445875.1 Bacteroidota bacterium
CAGGGTGGGGAATATGAATGGCCCTGACGTGGGGAATATGCGTGAGCCTTGACAGCAGGTCTTTATATACACGCGTCCAAGTAGTGCCCCCATTAAGGGTTTTGAATAAAATGGGCGCCATTTTTCTATTGATGACGGTTGCTCCTGATAGATATCCGATCGTATCATTCATAAAATACATTCCATAAAGAAGTAATTTTCCTTCGTCTGACCTTAGAGATAGGTCAGACCATGATAAGCCACAATTCGTCGTTCTCAAAAATTTTCCGCCTTCACCGCATATCCATCCCAAACCGGACGAAAAGAATTGCATTTGTTCAAAATACAGGGAATCTGACTGAAAATTTTTGAACCAAGACATGCCGCCGTTCGAGGTACGGAAGATTGTTCCTGTTCCATACGTATAGAGAAAACCGCACGTGTCATTGACAAATTCAATATCATGGATACCGTCAGTAATATCTGTACGGATAATTTCCCAGCCGTTTTGAGAAAACCCCTGATATGATACGAACAACATCCAAGCAACGTGTAGTCTAAATATCATTTGCAACCCAGTTGAAAAACTATTCTATTTCATATCGTCCATTCATGTAATCAATTCGAAGAATTCTACCTTGAGCAACATCATTTCCGAGCGTGCCGTCTCTTTTGAAAAAAACACCGGACTTTGCGACCGATGTTCCGATTTTCGTGAAATGCAGCAGACGGTCGTTTATCCTGATATCAAGCGCCGGGAGGGTTTTGGAAGCTATTTTCTCCGTTCCTCCCGCCGATCCGATTAATATTTTTTGATCGCTTAAAGAATCTTTATTGATCTTTTTCAAAAGTTGGTGAGTGATGCTTGAACGTTTTGCACCCGTATCGACACCAAAAATAAGCGGAGTTCCATTTTGATCCGAAGTAATAACGAGAGGGTAGCCAAGCCAAAACAGGTTCTTTTTGTGTTGATGAGACTGTTCAGGTTTTCTGATCGTTAACATGAGTTTCTTGAAATCGATTTCCAGGTTAAAATTTCTAATGGCATTCCACCCGATAATGCCTTCGATTTTCAAAACGGTAAAGATTCCTAACATTTTGATGTGCAAATCCTTTTTATCAATGATCATCGCCGGATGGTTCCGGATTACAACATTGCCCAATAACAGAGAGTCGATTAGAGTCGGATTAAACTTGACCTGTTTACTTGTGGCGGTTCCTGCATCACCGCCGGCGGTTGTCAAACTTCGAAGACCGCATTCATCCGCTACTTCGGAAGATACTACGCTGAGACCGGCCCCCGTATCGAGCAAAAATTTCTTTACTTTCCCATTTATCCTGACTTCAACACATGGGATACCGTGTTGTAAAGTAAAAAGGATTGGCGTGTCGGAAGTATGGAAGTCATAAATCTCTGGAGGAACATCGCGATATGCTTTGGTAAACAATTTTCCCATCTGAGCGCCGCTGCCGGTATCGGGAAGCGATCTTTGAAGTTCGCTCCATTGAGATTGATCAAAATAAATGTTCAGTAGAATTTCTTTAGCATATTTTTTCAGCAGGGAGTCATCTGCAGATTCGGATAAAAGTTTGAATTCTGGTTCTGCGTCTTTTGTGGTTCCATTCATCAGGTTTTCTATAGCAGAGTAGAAGGTTTGTTCGCTACTTGTTTTAGCATTCACATCAAAAAATCCGTTTTGCAGCGCTTCAATAAAACCGTAGGTATGCTCAATTGTTTTCCCGGGGTCTTTCCATTCACCTTCAAGATTTCTAACCTCAACTTTTGTGAGAGGCCGTGATACGCAGCCAATAATTGAAACAGTAAGTACAAATAATAAAATAGCTCGATTCATAGAAAACCCCTTTTTTTGAAAATCTTTGATTGACCGTTTCCATGATTGTTATCTTGAGTTTTAAACTTATGGAGAAGACTGGTTATAGGTTAGACGAAATTGGAATGTAAAAGTTACAGCTCCATTGTAACGTTAAAACTGAATTTTGAAATATGAACTAATGGAAGGGAGAATGTCACCCGACCAATGGAAAAGAACCAAGACCGCCATATTTCGGTAGCGACTCCAATGAAGCCCTAAAATTACACCGATAATAAACACCGGCACTCCGGTATGCAAAATGATCTGAACCCAGTCTCCGGCCTCACCTTCAACACCTTGAGATAATAAATACCTGCTTGGTAAATGCCATACCGTGAAAAGAATGCTGGATGACAAAACCGCAATAAAACGATTCCATTTTTTTCAAAACGAGTTTGTAAATACCCTCGAAAATAAAATTCTTCTGGTATTGCGGCTATAAATAGCGGCATGATGATAGCCAGGGTCAAACGAAGAGGAGCATCTGAAAAGTTATGAAACGTTTTTTGAATTTCATTTAGATGTCCAATATTAATAAAGAAACCAAGTGCAACAGCTATAATGGCAGATAGAATATTCATTCTTGATCCTAGAATTAAATCTTTGAGCTTATATCCCCATAACTTAAAGTAAAAGATCGATGGAATAAGAAGAAGCAGAATGATTTTAAATATAATCGAATACCACACATCCTGGTTAAATTTGCTTGCGCCCAATATGGGTAAGGGAAAGTGAAGAATAACCAATCCGATTAAATACGCTGTAGCTGTATAGAAAATGGTATAAACGACTAAAAACCAAATTTCGCGGTCGAGCGCTTTGAATGAGAATGAATTTGCAGGAACTCGCTGCCAAGTGAGAGTGCTTTTGAAATAAGCAAAAAATGAATTCATATTCTCGTTATCTTTTGGACCTTGTGAAGTGTTCTTACGAGATACGTAAAAGAATTGTTTTAGTGCCAAGAAAATCGGGCGGTTTACATAATATATGTTATACATCAATGGGCATTGCGAATGTCCTTGGTCACTTTCCAAGCTGTGCCTTCAGTGCCGCGAGCTCGGCATCCACACTCGAATCCGTAGTCAGTTTCTTGAATTCGTCATCCAAGGAGCCCGATTGACCTGCCAGCTCCGTGTGCGCATCAGCCTCGGCCTCAACATCCTCAATCTTCTTTTCAAAGCGATCGAAATTCGCAAACGCATTCCCGCCAACACCGCTCATCTGCTGGGCGATCATTTTCTTTGCCTTGGCGGCCTGATGCCTGGCAACCAAGGTGTTCTGACGTACTCGGGCTTCATCCAATTTCGCCTTCAGCTGCTGCAGTTGTGCTTTCATCTGTTCAGCTGTGCGCGTTGCCTCCGCAAGTGTTGGCTCTAGTGCTGTGGCAGCGGTAACATACGAAGTCTTCTTTGCGAGAGCCTGGCTCGCGAGGTCATCCCGACCGGCATTAACCGCTTGGACGGCTTTGTTCTGCCACTCATCAGCTAACTTCTTGTTTTCATTGAATTGCTTTTCCAGTCTCTTCTGGTTGGCAATGGAAGCCCCAACGGCAGTTGTTGCCTTGTTGACGGCTTCTTCCATCTCAATGACCATTTGTTTGATCATCTTCTCCGGGTCTTCAGCCTTGTCCAGGAAATCATTGATATTTGCCTTCAAAATGTCGGCCATTCGACCAAAAATGCTCATAACGCCTCCATAATATTAGATTTGTGGTTCGCCCTAACAAAGACCTACGAGCGTATCGGCGATCAGGTGGTCGACCACCGCCTTAAGATCGCCCTTAGTTTCATCATAAACTCGGACCTGACGATCGGCGCTCGTACCCTGATCGAGAATCCTGTAGATGTAGTTTATCTCGTTGCGGCTTCCTAAGTCCTCAACGGATTCATCCACGAACCTAACCAGCTCGTAGATCAGGTCCCGCGTCCAGACCTCCTCCTTCTTTCCGAAGTCGATCAACTTTCCATTGACTCCATATCGACTCGCACGCCACTTGTTCTCCGAAATCAGCTCGTTTGTATATGTCCTCCACGACATGTTCTTATTATACAACCGGTGGTAAAGAGTATGCATTAAGGCCTGGATCAATGCCGCGATGGCGATGGTCTCATCCAGCCTCGTAGGCAGATCGCAGATCCGAATCTCCAAAGTCCCAAAACTAGGGTGTGGCCTCGCGTCCCACCAGATCTTCTTTCCGTCGTCAATGCAGCCTGTGCGTATGAGCATGTTGACATAATCCTCAAACAGCGACCAGGTCTTGAACACCGGAGGAAGGTCTGTTCTCGGAAACCGTTGGAACACCTTCGAGCGGTAGGAACTCAGGCCCGTCTTTCTTCCGATCCAGAAGGGAGAACTCGTTGACAAGGCCAGGATATGCGGAAGAAAGTAACGAACCTGATTCATGATGGCTATGCAGGTCTCGTTGTCCGGCATACCCACATGGATATGAAGGCCGAAAATGAGATTCGCGCGGGCGATATCCTGCATGTCCTCCACAATCTGCTTGTATCTCTCGTTGTCCATGATCTCCTGTGTTTTCCAGTCACTAATCGGGTGCGTGCTGGCCGCGACAATACGAAGTCCCTTCCTCATGGCCAGTTCGGCCAACGTCTTGCGCAGTCGCAATACCTCCGTGCGAGCGTCCTGAATCGTCTGACAAATGTTAGTGCCCAACTCCACGACAGACTGATGCATTTCCATTTTGATCTGCTCCGACAACAGCAACTTGCCCTCATCCAATAGGTGTTCGCTAACGTGCGACCGCAACTCGCGCGTCGAGGGATCGACGATTTGAAACTCTTCCTCGATGCCGAGGGTGAATGATGGCTTAGTCATCGGGTGTTTCTTTTCCTTGAAGTCGCTGGTTTTCCGGACGTCTTTCGAGCGCGCCTGCTCGTCGAACTGCTTGCCCGGCGGGATCGCGTTTTCGGCGCCGGCCTTGCGCGCGCGGAAGAGCTTCGCTTCGCCCCGGTCCGGCGAGAAGTCTTCTTCCCCACTCGCCTCTTTCTTAAGCGGGGCCGCCTCTCCTTGCCGATCGCCTCCGTGCTTCGGGCATCACCGGCTTCCATCGGAGCGCTGGCGGGTCGTTGAACGTCAATTTGAACTCGACGAGGACCAGGGGCAATTTCATCAATCACGAACGTCGGAGTTGTTCCACCCCCCGCCGTAACGTTGGCCAGTGAAGACGCCGAGAGCCGCGTCAGAACACCATCGACCTTCTCGCCGAACACATACGGGTCCATGTCAACGATCATGTCAACGAACGCCAGACTGCCGTCCTGCATGATGGGGAACGACTGCCGTTGTAATTCGACGGCCTCTTGCACCACGAACGGTTCGCCGTTGAGGCCCTCCGAAATCGCCGCCGCCCACTCGGTCTCATCCACCTCCCGGCCAAGTACCACGCCCTTGCCTCCGTACTCGTCATTCGGTTTGATCACAAACAGATCCTTGTGGGCTGCAATGTAGTCGATGAGATCGATCCGCTGGCCGTGGAACAGCGTGTATTCCCGGGCAACCATCCTTGTCCATGGGATATGTTTCATGATCACGGCCAGTTCCTCCCCTGTGAACAGCGACGAGTTCTTTTCATGAGTCAGCACGGCAAAAATGCTCTTCTTGTGGACCATCTTGGCACGAAAAGGATTGATAAGACAAATATCGCGATTTCGAGCCGCCTCAACTAGAACACGCGTTTCCTCCGGCCGCTCAACGCAGTCGTTGGTCAGAATTCTCTTGTACACGAGGTCGATTTCGAATTCCCCGTTTCGCAGCCGTCCGTGCTCGTACGTCAGATCCCGGGGGTCGGCAATGGTACAGCGGAATCCAGCGGAACGAAAATACTCCCCAAACAGCTCAAACTCGGTAAACGTGGGAACCTCCCGCCAATCCACAATGGCGATGGAAGGTTTCGTCGAGCGTTTGTTGCCTTGCCACTGCTCGTATGTCGAAAGAAGTTCACCCAACAGCGTCCCGCGCACATTCCATTTCTCAACTTCGTAATACACCAGAAAGTCCCGAACAAACGGAAGTGTGCGGTAGAGTGATGACGCGACATCGCTATAGGCGATGCCCGCGGGCGATTCTGCGTTAAGTTCCACAAATCGAACCGTGCCGTCGCTTTGCATGAACGAGTCCCAGCGGGCTGTAATGGAAAGGCGATCGAATCCCGGATAGATCTGAACCAGTTCTCTTTCTCGGTCAATGAGGCCTGCCTGTTCCATCATAGCCGGGCTCGATAATGCCGCCTCTTTGAATTTCGTCACGGCACCGCGCAGTGCCCGGCAAATAAACTGAAGTTCTTCGTACTGGAGGCGGGACAGGAAGTTCGGCCGAAGGAAGGCAAAGACAGGTCGCCCCCCAAACGTCAGTTTCTGCTGAACGGCTGCCAGCATGAACTCGCGATAGATCTGGTCAAGATCCGCCTCATATCGCAGCAACAGATCGTTGAAAACGGCAGTAGCGTCCCGGACTACCTGACTCATGTGAGTGAACTCCACACGGCTTTTATTCCATTCGAGCGATCAGAGCGCCGCAGAGACGACTTGCCCGCTCGAGCGTGTCCACCGCGACTCCTCTGGAAGGGGCCGTACGGCTGTCCGCGCTACCGACATCGGCCACCTGCAGGACGAGCACCAAGTCCTCGTGATACTGTATGGGAAGCCGACCCGCATCCACGAACACCCGTTTGAATACGGCGACGGATTCCGACGTCCTTTGAACGGGCACACGGTTCTTCATAAGGAAGGCCCGCAACACGAAAAAGACGGCATGATAACACCGGAGCAAAGCCTCCTCATACTGTTCCTTTTCAATCATGGTCTCGGCCGCTCCGAGGCTTTCGTCCGCCTTTTCGAGCAACGTGCCGATCCGGAACCTGTCGTCAGCAAGCATGCGCGTAGGCCTGGCAAGGGTGGCGATAGGTGATACAAAGTAACGTGCATCCACACCAAATTCAACCCCGAAATCAACCGACACTGCAAAGGTCAAAAAACCGTTTGATTTTTCACCCCCGTTGTTCTATCTTCTCCGCGCTCAGGTCGATGTCGAGACTTAACAACGCTTCGACGATGTTGCCACATTAGCTCAGCGGTAGAGCAACGGTTTCGTAAACCGTAGGTCGTTGGTTCAAATCCGACATGTGGCTCCCCACAGTACCATGCTCTGTGTCACCGGACCTCCACTCGCGAGTCTCACCCTAGATCGACGCAAGAGCTAGTTGAAAAAGCCTTCGAAAAGAAGAGCCAATAGTTTCATGGCGAGCGGAGTCGAGCCTTGATGTGGCGGCAGTTGCTCACCGTTCGACTTCGCTCCCGGGTGACGCATTGTACTTTTTTTTTCAACAGCCTGCTAAGTCAAGACTGAGGTAGTCCTTGGACGTAATGCATTTATGGAGAGTACAGGACATACTATTCTTGTAACTCACTTATTTTCAATGTATTGACTGTCCAGAATCAGACAGACAAGTTATCCTCTTCGTGAATGACGTCCGCCATCACGGGGCTTGGCAATCAGAAGAGATGCCGCTTGGAATCAAAGGACCGTAGCACCACCATCCACAGCGATGACCTGACCGGTCACATAGGATGCGGACCTTGCCAGGTAGAGAACTGCCTCAACTATGTCGGACGGTTGACCGTACTTCTTGAGAGGGATTCGTTCGACCGGAGGATGGTGGCTCCTGGTATTCTCTTCCTTCGGAATGATGATGGTGCCGGGTGCTATCGCGTTTACGGTGATATCCGGTCCGAGGGCTCGCGCCAAGGTCCTTGTCAGCATGATTAGTCCAGCTTTGGAAACGCAGTATGGAATGTGGCCGCTCCACGCCGACAAGCCGCCAATGGATGCTATGTTTATGATTTTGCCAGACTTACGTTTGGCCATATGCTTAGACACCTCCTGCGCACAGACAAAACTACCGTAGAGGTTGGTCGATAAGACATCATGCCACAGGCGATCCGAGATTTTGAAAAGGTCAGTCGGCGGATGAAAGATGGCCGCGTTATTAACGAGGAGATCAATCCGGCCGAAGCGGTCTAGAATGAGCTGCACCATTTGGCGAACCTGATGTCGCTTCCTTACATCCGCCCTCACCAGAAAGCCTTCCCGTCCAGTTCCTTTAACCACCCGGAGAGTTGCCATCGCGTCGATGCGAGAGCGATTATAGTTGATAGCCAAGTCAAAACCGTTCTCGGCCAGGGCGATGACGATTCGCCTGCCCAGCCGCCTTCCACCGCCGGTCACCAGAGCGACGGGAGCGTCCATGAGATACCTCCGGAACAAAAAGGGTGATGCCGGGGCCTCCGGCATCACCCTTAAGTTGCTTTCATGTATGCGGGGCTATTTTACGGTCTCTTTCTTACCCTTCTTGGCCCCATTACCCTCTTTCTCTGATTCCTCCTCTCCTTCGGGAGCTATCACTCGAATCTCCTGATACCGCTTGAGACCGGTGCCTGCCGGGATGAGGCGGCCCATGATGACGTTTTCTTTGAGACCCAGCAACCAATCCGTCTTCAGGCTGATGGCGGCGTCGGCCAAGACCTTGGTTGTTTCCTGGAACGACGCGGCCGAAATAAAGCTCTCCGTGCTCAGCGACGCCTGAGTGATGCCAAGCAGAAGCGGTTCAGCGGTGGCCGGATGCGCCGACCGGACTTCCGGTCCCTTCTTCTTCTCGTACTTCTTCATCACTTTTTCCAATTCCATACGAGTCAGGATCTGCCCATCTTTGAGGTTGGAATCGCCCTTTTCGCTGATGACCACCCTCTCACGGATCTTTTGGTTCTCATCGAGGAATCGCAGGCGATCCACCTGGTCGTCCTGGAGGAAGGAGGTGTCTCCCGGGTCCACGATGCGTACCCGCTGCAGCATCTGCCTCACGATGATCTCTATATGTTTGTCGTTGATCTTCACGCCCTGGGTACGATATACTTCCTGAATCTCGTTGACCAGGTAGCGCTGGACTTCGGCAGGTCCCTTGATCCGGAGGATATCGTGCGGTGCCACGGCACCGTCGGACAATTGCTCTCCGGCGTACACGAAGTCCCCCTCATGAACAATCACATGTTTCCCGAACGGTATCTTGTACGTTTTCGTCTCCCCGTCCCTGCCTTCGACCGTGATTTCGCGGTATCCACGGGAGATTTTTCCAATGTGGACGGTGCCGTCGATTTCCGTCACTGTAGCCCCGTCGCGCGGTCGCCGTGCTTCGAACAGTTCCTGAACGCGCGGCAGGCCTCCTGTGATGTCTTTCGTTTTCGCCATTTCGCGAGGAATCTTTGCAATCACATCCCCCGCCGTCACATCGTCGCGATCTTTGATCACCAGGTAGGCCCGGATTGGCAATATGTGGCTCTCCGCAACCTCCCGGCCCTTCTTGATGAGCAGCATAGGGGTCATTTTCTTGTCTCTCGACTCGATCACCACAAGGTGTTTCATGCCGGTGGCTTCATCGGCTTCCTCCCGGCACGTGACGCCTTCCTTGAGCCCCTCAAAATGGACCGCGCCACCGTTTTCCGCGATGATGCTGGTATTATAAGGGTCCCACGTCATGATCGGATCGTCCCGTTTCACCATCTGGCCGTCATGAACGCTCAACGCGGCGCCATACGGAACCTTGTAGGCATACACCAGCCGGTTCTCGTCCCAGAGTTCGATCCGTGCGCTGCGGCTGAGGGAGATGAGAGAGCCATCCGATTTGCGCTCAAGAAGTTTCATTCCCTGGCCAAAGGCAATTTTTCCGTCAGACTTGGCAAGGGCCTGCGGCTGCTCACCGATCCGCGAGGCGACGCCACCGATGTGAAATGTCCGCAGCGTCAACTGTGTTCCCGGTTCACCGATGGACTGAGCCGCCATGACTCCGACCGCTTCACCGATGTTCACGACATGACCGGTGGCCAGATTCCAGCCGTAGCATCGGGAACATACCCCGCGCTTGGCCTCGCATGTCAGCACGGAACGGATCACAACGGTTTCGATGGCCGAGTTGTTCAGTAGTTCGGCCTTTTCATCGTCAATAAGTTCCCCTGCCTCAATCACGGTCTCGCCGGTTGACGGATCCAGCACATCGTCCGCAGCGACCCGGCCGAGGCAGCGTTCACCGAGGGACTCCTTGATCTCCTCGCCTTCCTTGATGGCACTGGTGCGAACGCCGAGAATCGTTCCGCAGTCATCTTCGGTGACGATCACGTCTTGAGCAACGTCGACCAATCGCCTTGTCAGGTAACCTGCGTCTGCCGTCTTGAGTGCCGTATCGGCCAGGCCTTTTCGGGCGCCGTGGGTGGAAATGAAGTATTCCCAAACAGACAAACCCTCTTTGAAGCTGGCCGTTATCGGATGCTCAATGATCTCACCGACCTGTCCGGTCATGCTCTTTTGGGGTTTGGACATGAGACCCCGCATGCCCCCCAACTGCTTGATTTGGTCCCGCGAGCCGCGGGCACCCGAATCCATCATCATGAAGATCGGATTAAAACCGCTGTTGGAGGCGGAGATGCTCTGGTACATGCCTGCCGCCACATCGTTCGAGGCGTGGGTCCAGATATCGATGACCTTGTTGTAACGCTCCCCGTCCGTCATCAGACCCATGCGATACGTTTTCTGCACCTTTTCGACTTGATCATTGGCGTGTTTGAGGATCTTCTCCTTGCTCGGTGGCGTGAGCACATCTTCGATCCCGATCGAGCAGCCGGAGCGCGTCGCGTACGTGAATCCCAGGACCTTCAGATCGTCCAGGAACTTGACGGTCTTGATGGTCCCGGCTTCTGCATGCATGCGGGCAATGATCTCCTCCATTTTCTTCTTTGTAAGGAGTTCATTGAGGTAACCCATTTCCGAAGGCACTATTTCGTTGAAAATGGCCCGTCCGACAGTTGTGTCAATGTACTTGAACGCCGGTTCCTTCTTCTTTGAATCCTGAGCCGCGTCCGGGATTCGAAGCTTGATCTTCGCATGCAGTTCGACCAGACCTGCATCCAGCGCCATCCGGACCTGCTCTATGGATGCGAATTTCTGGCCTTCCCCGTTGCAACCCGGCCGGGCTTTGGTGAGGTAGTAGCAGCCCAAGACCATGTCCTGGGACGGAATCGCAATCGGGCGTCCGCTCGACGGCTGGATGATGTTGTGGCTCGACAACATCAGGAAACGGGCCTCGATCTGGGCCTCATAGGACAGCGGGATGTGAACGGCCATCTGATCCCCGTCGAAGTCTGCATTAAACGCTGCACAGACCAACGGGTGAACCTGAATGGCTCTGCCCTCGACGAGAACCGGCTGAAAGGCCTGTATACCGAGGCGATGGAGTGTGGGAGCGCGATTGAGCAGTACGGGGTGGTCTTCCACGATCCTCTCAAGGATTTCCCACACTTCGGGGCCATGCTTGTCGACCATCCGCTTGGCACTTTTTACGGTCTTTACAAAACCTCTTTCGACTAACTTTCTAATGATAAAAGGCTTGAACAACTCTACGGCCATCTCTTTTGGCAATCCGCACTCATGCAGTCTCAATTCGGGTCCCACGACGATAACCGAGCGGCCGGAGTAGTCTACGCGCTTGCCCAGGAGGTTCTGGCGGAAACGACCTTGCTTTCCCTTCAGCATGTCGGACAAGGATTTCAACGGACGATTGCTGTCGCTGCGGACAGCAGCGGTCTTTCGGGAGTTGTCGAAGAGCGAGTCGACAGCCTCCTGCAGCATCCGCTTTTCGTTGCGCAAGATCACTTCGGGGGCCTTGATC
Source organism: Bacteroidota bacterium (assembly GCA_037445875.1). Taxonomy (GTDB): domain Bacteria; phylum CLD3; class CLD3; order SB21; family SB21; genus JBBIJR01. Next base: position 11,584 of record JBBIJR010000066.1, read on the forward strand.
TCGAGAAGTTTCCTGAGGCGATTGTTCCGGATAATGACGCGTCGATAGAGGTCGTTCAAGTCCGACGTGGCGAACCGTCCTCCCTCCAAGGGTACCAGTGGGCGTAACTCAGGTGGAATGACCGGAATGACGTCCAGTACCATCCATTCCGGCTTGTTGAACATCTCTGCGCTCTTGACACTGAAAGCATCCGCAACACGCAATTGCTTGAGGGTATCGGCGCGCTTCTGCTGCGAGGTGTCCGGATCCTTCAGAATCCAGCGTAAATCGATGGTCATCTGGTCCACGTCGACGCGTTTCAGCAGTTCCTTTACGGCCTCCCCGCCGATCAGCGCAATGAACTTGTCCGGATCGTTGTTGGGAAGGTCGTCGTTGGCCCGACCAAGTTCCTCCTTGACCCGGTAGACCTCTTCCTCACTTACCAATTCCTTCGTATCCAGTCCGCTTTTGCCCGGTTGGACCACCACATAGTTCTCATAGTATATAATCTTCTCGAGCTGTTTGATGCTCATGCCCAGGAGGCTTCCAATCTTGGACGGCAACGATCGGAAGAACCAGATGTGGACCACGGGCACCGCAAGAGAGATGTGCCCCATACGTTCCCGGCGCACAGCTTTAAGCGTTACCTCCACGCCGCACCGATCACAGATGATTCCCTTGTACCGAATGCGTTTATACTTGCCGCAATGGCATTCCCAGTCTTTGACCGGGCCAAAAATCTTTTCGCAGAACAGACCGTCTTTCTCCGGTTTGAAACTCCGGTAGTTTATGGTCTCGGCCTTGGTTACTTCTCCGTATGACCGGCTCAAGATCGAATCGGGCGATGAAATACCGATCGTGATGCTCGAGAAATTCTTCGCCAGGCTTGTGTTGGACAAATACGTCACTGGTGATCTCCTCTGAGATGTTCTCTCATAACCGGGTGTTGGACGCAGTTATGGAATTCTACAGTCGTTTCGATTGTTGAGCGGATGCGGGTCACTCGATCTTCACTTCTAGGCCGAGACCCTGCAATTCCCTGACAAGCACGTTGAACGATTCGGGGATGCCCGCCTCGGGCAAGTTATCGCCCTTCACGATCGCCTCGTATACCTTCGCGCGGCCATTGACATCATCGGACTTGTATGTCAGTATTTCCTGTAGCGTGTGCGCCGCTCCGTACGCTTCCAGTGCCCAGACTTCCATTTCGCCGAATCGCTGACCTCCAAACTGGGCCTTGCCGCCTAGCGGCTGCTGGGTAATGAGCGAATACGGGCCTATTGACCGGGCGTGTATTTTGTCGTCAACCAGATGGTTGAGCTTCATCATGTATATGTAACCAACCATGGTTTCCTGATCAAACAGCTCACCGGAGCGTCCGTCGGTCAGGCGGACCTTTCCGTGCAGAGGCAGCCCGGCATCCTGAAGTTCCTTCTTGATATCTTCGACACGGGCACCGTCAAAGACCGCTGTTTCGTAGTACCGGTTCAGGCGCTTCCCCGCCCAGCCAAGCGATGTCTCCAGAATCTGTCCGAGGTTCATACGGGAAGGCACACCGAGCGGATTGAGAATAACCTCAACCGGAGTTCCGTCTTCCAGGAAGGGCATGTCTTCCACCGGTACGATCTTCGAAACCACACCCTTGTTACCGTGACGACCGGCCATCTTGTCCCCGACGGAGATCTTGCGCTTCTTGGCCACCTGCACTTTCGCCAGCTGGACGATGCCGGGCGGCAACTCATCGCCGACCTGCAGCTTGTATTTCTCCGAATTGTATTCCGTTTCGACCTCCTCGAAATTACGGTCGAAATTGTCTATGAGGAAGTTGGCCATTTCGTTGGCCTCCTCGTCCTCCGTCCACTGGCTCTCGTTCAGGTTTATGTCGGCTGGATCGAAATTCTTGAAGGAGTCCTCGTTGAACTTCTTGCCGCGCTTCACGAAGTCGGTCCCATCGGTATAAAAGACGCCCGCAGAGGGTTTTCCTGCCAACAGTTTGGCCAATTCGTCACGGAGATTCGATTTCAGCCTTCGAACGTGCTTCTTGAACTCATTCTCGAGTTCCTCAAGCTTTTTCTTGTCTTCCTTCTTCGATTCAGAGTCTTTCCGCTTGCGGCTGAAGAGCTTCGTTGACACGACGATGCCTTTCATTCCCGGCGGGGCCTTGAGAGATGCGTCTTTCACATCGCCGGCCTTATCTCCAAAGATGGCTTTGAGGAGTTTCTCTTCGGGAGTCGGATCCGTCTCGCCCTTGGGTGTGACCTTGCCGACCAGAATATCTCCGGCTATCACCTCGGCCCCGACCCGAATGATCCCATTTTCGTCCAGATCCTTGGTGGCCTCTTCGCTGACATTTGGAATTTCGCGCGTGAGCTCTTCTTCGCCCCGCTTCGTGTCCCGAACCTGAATTTCGAATTCCTCAATATGGATCGATGTAAACTGATCCTCGAAAATGAGCTTTTCGCTCAGAATGATGGCGTCCTCAAAGTTGTAACCCCGCCATGGCATGAAAGCCGCGAGGACATTCCGGCCCAGCGCCAGGTCGCCGCGCTCGGTTGCGCAACCGTCTGCTACGATCTGGCCGGCTTTCACCTCTTCACCCGACCGGACAATCGGCCGTTGATTGATGCAGGTATCCTGGTTGGTTCGGAAGAATTTCTGGAGGCGGTACGTCACGGTATCCGAAACATCCTGTTTCTGTTTTCGTACCATACCCTTCTTTCGGACCACGATCTCCGTAGCGGAAACGTAGTCCACGGTCCCGTCGATCTCGGAAATGACCACGGCTCGCGAATCTACGGCGACCGTTCGTTCGAGGCCGGTTCCCACAATGGGCGCTTCCGGATTTAGCAGAGGAACCGCCTGACGCTGCATGTTAGAGCCCATCAGGGCACGATTGGCGTCGTCGTGTTCCAAAAAGGGGATCAGTGCGGCCGCCGGGCTCACAATCTGGGCCGGGGATACATCCATATACTCGATCTCTTCCGGAGGTACTACGGGAAAGTCTCCGCGTAGCCGAGACTTGACGAGCGGATTCTGATAATTCCCCTTCTTGTCCACAATCTCGCTGGCCTGCGCTATCGTCTTATTGTCCTCATCGCTCGCCGTCAAATACTCGATACCGGGATTGACCTTGCCGTTGACGACCTTGCGGTAGGGGGTTTCGATAAAGCCGTACCGGTTGATTCGGGCATAAAGGCAGAGCGATGAGATCAATCCGATATTTGGTCCTTCCGGCGTCTCGACAGGACAAAGGCGTCCGTAGTGCGTATAGTGCACGTCACGCACCTCAAAACCGGCGCGCTCCCGGCTGAGCCCACCAGGGCCCAGCGCCGACAGGCGCCGTTTGTGTGTCAATTCCGAGAGCGGGTTTGTCTGGTCCATGAACTGCGAAAGCTGACTGGTTCCGAAGAACGTGTTGATCACGCTCGAAATCGTACGGGCATTGACCAGGTCCTGTGGGGTCAGGTTCTCGTTATCCCTCAAGTTCATACGTTCCTTGATCGTCCGCGTCATGCGGGAGAGGGCGACGCTGAATTGGGAAGCGAGTTGTTCGCCAACTGTTTTGACGCGCCGGTTGCCGAGATGATCGATGTCGTCGGTGGGACGTGTTCCGTTGCGAAGGTCGATCAACGCCTTGATGATCGCAATGATGTCCTCTTTCGTGAGAACCGTGATGGATTCGGGAATATTCAGCCCCAGCTTCTTGTTGATACGATTTCGCCCAACGTCGCCCAGGTCGTAGCGTTTAGAGTTGAAGAACTGTCGCTCCAACAGTCCGCGTGCCGTCTCGAGATCCGGTGCGTCGCCGCTGCGGAGTTGGCGGTATATCTGCTCCAGGGCTTCCTGCTCGGTCTTCGTAATGTCCTTGCGGATGGTGTTGGCAATGACCTCCGGAATTTCGTCTTCCGTCTTCACAAGGTCCAGCTTCTTGATCTTGTGCTTCTTGAGTTTGGTGAAGAGTTCCTCGTCAAGGATCGTATCCCGGTCTGCGAGGATCTCTCCTGTTTCTTCGTTGACGACCTCGATTGCCAGTTTCCGGCCAGCGACGGAGTCGTATTGCAGGCGATTCGTCTCCACTTCGTCGATCACACCGAAGAGCCGGAGCATGTCCCGGTCTGAAGAATAACCTAATGCGCGAAGGAACGTGGTAACGGGGAATTTCTTCTTGCGATCGATGTACACGTACATGACGTCGTTGACATCCGTGGTGAATTCAATCCACGAGCCTCGGAAGGGAATCACTCGAGCAGAGAACATCTTCGTTCCATTGGGATGGATCGATTCGTCAAAGAACACGCCCGGAGATCGATGGAGTTGGCTGACGATGACGCGTTCGGCGCCGTTGATCACAAACGTACCGCGATCGGTAATGTACGGCAGGTTACCCAGATAGACATCTTGTTCTATGACCTCGGGATGCTTGTCGTCCACCGATTTCTTGCTGATCAGGCGTAGGGTAGCTTTGAGAGGCACAGAGAACGTGACGCCGCGTTCCTGACACTCCCTCACGTCATACTTTGGCCGCTCCACGAAGTACTTGATGAATTCGAGTTTGAACAGTTCCTTGGCATCCTCCACAGGAAAGGAACCCAGAAACACGGCCTGAAGGCCGGTGTTGGTTCGTTTTTCGGGTTGAGCATCCTGTTGAAGAAAATCCCGATAGGATGCGATTTGAATATCCAACATGTCCGGCAATTCGAGAACGCCGGGGTTCTTGGCGAAGGAAATTCTATCAATCACATGACTACTGTTGTTCAAGGGTAACCTGCCTTTTTCTAATTAAGTTGTGGGGAACAACCTTAATTATGCTTGGGTAAGCGCACAGGCTTCTGCGCTTGGGGGACGACAAAAATCCATATTCTCGCCTGGATTTTTGTAAGAGAGAAGGCGATTCCGTACAGAACCGCCTCATCCATTCAGCTTCATACTGTCAAGGAACAACCGTAATCACGCAATCTCGACGGTGGCACCTACTTCGGCGAACTTCGCCTTCATCTTTTCGGCCTCATCCTTCGGCACTCCGTCCTTTACTACTGCAGGAGCTCCATCCACAAGGTCCTTGGCTTCCTTCAGACCCAGATTGGTCAGCTCACGCAGGACTTTGATTACCTGGATCTTCTTATCACCGGCCGAAGTCAACTTGACCGTGAACTCCGTCTTCTCTTCGGCGGCGACCGAGGCACCGCCCGCACCGGGTCCGCCCGCGCCAGCCACGGCTGCCACCGCGACCGGTGCTGCGACTTCCACTCCAAATCGACTCTTGATCTCCTTGATCAACTCTCCGATCTCAACCATGTTCGCCTGGCCAAGGTACTCCAAGACGTCTTCTCTACTTACAGGCATTTCACTGCTCCTAGTGTTTTGTCGTCCGTCCACCTGAGGGTAGACCCATTAAGACGACCGGGTTTATGGATTTGTGCCGCGAAACAATCTTTTTCATGCTTTTTGGTTCTTCAGAGATTCGAGTATCCCGACGAGATTCTGCATCGGACTGCTTATCAGGAGAACTAAGTTTTGCATCGGCGCATTCAGCAGGCCCACGAGCATGGACAGCGAGTCCTTCTTGGTCGGCATTCTCGCAATGTCATCGATTCTGGCGGTGAAGATCTCCTTGTCGATGACGCTGACCTTGACCTTGAGTTTGTCGTTCTCCTTGTCCCTAAGGAAGTCCGATATTACTTTTGCGGGAGCAATGGCGTCGTCGTATCCAAATGCGATACCTGTCGGGCCCTCAAGGTACTTTCCTAGGTCGATCTTGTATCCCGCTTTGTCCAAGGCCTTCAGCGCCAGCGTGTTCTTCACAACCTTGAATTCCGACTGTACTTCTCTGAACTTGATCCGCAGTTGTTCCATCTTCTGGACGTTCATACCCGAAAAGTCCGCCAGATACAGACTCTGAGCACGCTGGAATCTGTCGGCGAGTTCGGCAATCAGTTGGTCTTTATTCTCTCGTTTCATGGCTTGTGGGTCCTGCTGTCAGTGTTCAAATGTTGCATTCGCTAGTGGATAACCAGGCTGGAAACCTCCTGACCGCTGACGCGGATAGAAGGACCCATCGAGGTTGAAACGTAGACGCTCTTCAAGTAGGTCCCCTTGGATGAAGCCGGCTTCATTCGCATGATGGTGGTCATGAAACTCTTGAAGTTGTCCTGAAGCTTCTCCACGTCGAAATTCGACCGTCCGATACCCACGTGTATGATGCCTTGTTTGTCGACACGGAACTCCACTCGACCCGCCTTGACTTCCTGAATAGCCTTGGCAACATCGTTGGTCACCGTGCCGCTCTTCGGATTCGGCATCAGGCCCTTTGGTCCCAGGATTTTCCCCAACTTTCCGAGTTCCACCATGGATTCGGGAGTGGCAATGATCATGTCGACGTCCGTCCAACCATCCCTGATCTTCTGCACGTACTCATCAAAGCCGACGTAGTCGGCCCCCGCGTCTTTGGCGTCCTTATCCTTGGTCTTCGTGATAACAAGCACGCGAACCGTCTTGCCGTTGCCGTGGGGCAGCTGAACGGTTCCGCGAAGCGCCTGATCGGCCTGTTTCGGATCCACGCCCAGATTCACCGCTACGTCAACGCTCTCTGTGAATTTGGCCGTCGATACGTCTTTCAACAACCTGAAGGTCTCTTCGATCGAATACTCTTTGCCTTTCTCGATCCGTTTTGATGCGGTCTTGTACCGTTTGCTGTGGATTTTCATAACTGCTCCTTTGCGAACTTAACCCGATTCAGCGGGTAAACTCTCCCACCCTGGGTGGTGTGCGATAACAGCTAGTCAACAACTTCGACGCCTAGGCTCTTGGCCGTTCCTTCGATCATTCGCATGGCGGCCTCAACATTGTTCGTATTCAGATCCGGTAGTTTCAGTTCTGCGATCTCACGGACCTTTGCCCTCTCGATCTTGCCCACTTTGGTGCGGTTTGGCTGAGGCGAGCCCGTTTCCAGATTGATCGCCTTCTTGATCAGAACGGCCGCCGGAGGAGTTTTTAGAACAAAAGTGAACGAGCGATCGGAAAAGACGGTAATGATAACCGGAATGATCAGGCCTTTCTTCTCCTGCGTTTTGGCATTGAAAGCCTTGCAAAACTCCATGATATTGACTCCGTGCTGGCCCAATGCGGGTCCGACGGGCGGCTGCGGATTGGCAGAACCTGCCGGGATCTGAAGCTTGACCTGAGCAATGATTTTCTTCATACGTCTTTCCTGAGTGGAAGATCTCGTTATTGTTCCAACCGTACTTGTAGGAAATCCAGTTCCACGGGCGTGGAGCGCCCGAAAATGCTTACCATCACTTTAAGCTTGTTCTTTTCATAATTGATCTCATCGATAAAGCCCGTGAAATCCGTGAAAGGGCCATCTACGATGCGAACGGCGTCCCCGACTTTAAACGGAATATCGTACACTTCGGACGTCTTTTTCTCGTGCATACGACCCAGCATGCGATCGATCTCGTCGGGTCGAAGGGGTTGGGGCTGGTTCTTGGGGCCCACGAAGGAGACCACGCCGGGCGTATTGGAAACGACGTGCTGGACCTTCTTGTCGTCCACCATCTCGATGATCATGTACCCCGGAAGAAAGGACCGGGTCTTTTCCTTCTTCCGGCCGTTCTTCATCTCGATAACGGTCTCGGACGGAATCAGGATGCGAAACACCTGTTCCTTCAGACCCGCAATCTCCAGTTCACTGAGAATATGGTCTTTGATCTTCGACTCCTGACCAGAATACACCCGCAGCGTAAACCACTTGGTGTTCTCCGGCCGCGGGATCTCTTCTTCCTGAACGGCCTCTACGCTCTCGGAAGCAACGGCTTCCACTGCCGGTGCGTCGACGTCGGCACTTGGCTGCTCGACAGCTTCCTCCGCAACTTCTTTCACTTCTTCCTCGTTGTTCTCCGGCTTGTCCATCCCAACCTTTCTGAGACCTTAGAGAAGAAACTGCTTGACGATGTACTGCAGGACGTTGTCCGTGCCAAAAATGTACAACGACATGAGTATCCATAGGACCATTACGACACCCGTCGAACCGATGAGTTCGTCTCTTGTCGGCCAGGTTACTTTTTTCATTTCGGACTGAACGTTTGCGATGAATTCCTTGATTTTGCCCATGTGACCCTTATCCGTTTACTATTCAGCGCAGGGGAGACAGGACTTGAACCTGCAACCTACGGTTTTGGAGACCGCCGCTCTGCCAATTGAGCCACTCCCCTGTTTACCGTCAGCACAACCGCTATGCCGTTTGACGCATTACTTAATGACCTTGGTGACG
>JBBIJR010000067.1:0-19772 GCA_037445875.1 Bacteroidota bacterium
CCCTCGGGAAATCGCTCAGATCAAACACTTCGTCGACCACGGGCTGTATGCCGTGCCGGTCGAAATACCGCACCATGTTGTTGAAGTCCCTGGCCGTGCCCATCGTGGAGCCCTGCACCGTGAGCTGCTTCCAGAAGATGCGCCGCAGGTCGATCGAGGAGGGATTGCCGGCCGTGGCGCCGTAGACGACGAGCCGGCCGCCGGGCTTGAGCGTTCCGAGCAGTTCGTTGATACCGTCTCCGCCCGCCCCATCCACGACGAGATCGACGCCGCCGAGCCGGTCCAGATCCGCCTGCGCCTGCTTGTACGCGTTCTCTTTCCTGTACGCGATGCCGAATGCTGCCCCTCGGGCCAGCGCTTGTTCGATCTTCTTGCTATCTCCTGAGGTCACGACAACACGAGCGCCGGCGTGAACGGCCATCTCCATCGCTAGCGACGCGACACCGCCTCCGATGCCCGAGATCAGCACGGTCTCGCCGCGCTGAAGGCGGCCCTGCACAAACAGCGCGCGATACGCCGTCAGGCCCGCCAGTGGAATGGCAGCCGCTTTCTCCATGCTCAGGTACTCCGGCTTTTCGACCAGATACTCGACGGGCACTGCAACGTATTCCGCCAGCGTGCCGCTGTCGGGCATCCCGAGGATGCGGTATTCATTGCCCTGGGCTCTTGGATTGTCTCCCCAGTTCATGCTGGGGTTGATGACGACTTTCTTCCCTATCCAGTGTGCGTCCTGGTCTGAGCCGACCTGCTGCACCATCCCTGCGCCATCCGAGCCGAGGATCGTGGGAAGGCGGATTCTCGCATAGAGGCCTTGAACGATCCACCAATCACGATGATTGAGGGCCGCCGCCTTGAGGGCAACTACGGCCTGGCCTTCCGCCGCACCGGGAAATGAGACTTCTTCGAGGCGTAACTTGTCGATGGAACCGATCTCGCGTAGAACTACGGCCTTCATCGTCTTCATGACGCCACCGTATCAATGAGGGCATCGGCCTGCCGCATAATACGATCTCGGGGGACGTTCAGGCGGCGACTCCTTTTCGACAATGCTTCTCGAACGCTTCCGTGATGCCCTTGGCAACGTCCAACGCCGAGCGGCCCTCGATTTGGTGCCGCGGCATGAACCAAACGGGAGTTCCGTCTTTGAAAATCGCAATGGACGGTGAGGAAGGCGGGACGTCACCAAGCAACTGGCGAACGCGTGCCACGGCCTCTATGTCCTGTCCCGCAAACACCGTGGCGAGGTGGTCCGGCAGGTTCCGGTTTTGAAGGGCCAGAACCATTCCCGGCCTTGCCATACCGGCCGCGCAGCCGCACACCGAGTTGATGAAAATGACCGTCGTCCCCTTCAAGTTGGCAACCGCCTCGTCCACCGATGCAGCTGTGCGAAGTTCCTTGAATCCGACGCGCGTTAGTTCCTCCCTCATGGGGGCTATCATTCGCTCATCGTAGGGCATGGGTTCTCCTTTATGAAAATGGAATTCTGTCGTGCACGAAGATACTCGTTTGACCATGAAATGTCAACGTGTTAACAGCTAACAGTTATCAGTGGTCAGTGATCAATCCGCAGCGGTCGATTGCCTGTAGACACAATCATGATGCACAGGGGAGGTCTCGTTGCGCGAAGTTCCGCCCAGAATCCCAGGATATGAGAGTGCAAATATTGGAAATTGTCAACTTTAACTGTTTCAGCATGAGGCACTCTGATAATTGATGATACACTTTGATAGACGGACACGGTAATCCTCTTTTGACAAGCTATTGTTTTTCTTGATGGAGAGGTGGTGCGCCCGTTGGCCGCGTATTTGATAGAGTCAAGGCCGATTGGAAGGAGCAATGAACTTTCATCAGGAGGAAAGCCATGGAGTTGAAAGCCAAGGTCAGTTCAGCACGACGGCCGAAAGACAAGCCTGTGTTTTTTGAACTCGAGGAGGACATCCTGAAGTTTGGGCTGAATTCCGAGCCCGCATCGGCCAATGTGGTGGCCAAGCGGCTGCACATGAAGGAGAACCCGAAGAACATCTCCATGATACGCCAGGCGCTCAACAAGATGCTCAAGGAACAGAAGGTTTATCGGTGCGGCAGTCGCTACGCCATCGACTACCGGGGTGGGATCAACCTGATGCAGTCGTTCTGCATCAAGATCGCAGACGACGCCTACAAGATCAACAACTTCGCTTTCGAACATATGGCCTGAAGAACGCTTGGGTTCTTTGGATCACGCAATGTTACTCAGAAGGCAATAACCATTGGAATCGCCAGGTGACACACACCATGCGGCTTCCGACCTCTGCCGGCCTCTACTTCGTATCCGCAAACTTCCTCGCTTCGTCAAAGTACTTGAGCGCGCCCCTTACGACCGTATCGCTGGCCAGCCGAACCTGAGAGGCCTCGATGCTGCCGAAGACGTAGCGCGCCACCTCCGCTTTCACGAGGTTCTTCATGTTGTCCTTGTCTCTGAGCGACGCGGCGAGGTCCTCGGGTAATCCCTGCTCGGTACCCATGCGTAGGATGGCCCGCCAGTCATCGTCGGACACGTCAAAGCCGGCGAGGAACTCATTCATCTTCCCCTTGTAGCGGTCTCTGAGTGCAGGACCGTTCTTCTCAAGATATTGGTTGGTGTAGTCCCTGAAGACACCCTTGCTCCACAGTTTCGCGTAGTATGCGCTGACGGTGTCCGAATCGACGTGGTAGTCTGGAACGATGCCCCCGCCCCCGTAGACTACACGCCCACGCGACGTGAGGTACACTTTCGAGGAATCCGTGTGAAGCGTGTCGTTATGGCGGGCCTCCACGTAGTACTCCTCCGCCGACTTGCCGTCGTACGGTCGTTGGATCAGCCGCCCGGAAGGCGTATAATAACGGGCGGTTGTCACACGAACCGCCGAGCCGTCCCCGAGCTCATACTGCGATTGAACGAGGCCCTTGCCGAAACTCCTCTCTCCTACTATGACCGCGCGGTCCAGGTCCTGCAGCGCACCCGCCACGATCTCCGATGCGGACGCCGAGCCCCGATTGACGAGCACGACGATCGGCAGCTTGCGGTACGAGCTCTTCTGGGTCGAGTAGTACTCGCGGCTGGAATTGGGAATACGGCCCTTCGTGTAGACGATCATCCGTCCGCCGGCCAGGAACTTGTCCGCAATGACATGCGCCTGTTCGAGGTACCCGCCACCGTTGTTGCGCAGGTCAAGCACCAGCTGCTGCATACCCTGGGCCTCGAGTTCTCGCAGGGCCTGTTCCACTTCGTCCGCCGTCGTCTCGGCAAATCGGTTGAACCGCAGAAAACCCGTCTTGTCGTCGAGCATAAACTTCGCATCCACGCTGAGAATCGGGATCTTGTCGCGCACGATGTCGAATTCGAGCAGGTCGGAAATGCCGGGCCGTTCGATCGTGACGTGGACCGTCGTGCCTTTGGGACCGCGAAGCTTCTTGGGCACTTCTTCCGTTGTAATGCCTTTAGTGGGAACGCCGTCGATCTTGACGATCTTGTCGCCCGCCAGGATGCCGAGGCGGTCCGAGGGAGTTCCCGGAATAGGCGTTACGACCGTCAGGATTCCATTGACAACCTCGAACTGGATCCCGATCCCTTCGAAATTGCCCTGGAACTCCTCCTTGACAGCCTTCATTTCCTTGGGCGGAATGTACACCGAGTGAGGGTCCAATCCTTTCAGCGCACCGACAATGGCGTCTTCGATGAGCTTTTCGGAATCCACTTCCTCCACATACGTCTGCGTCACGAGGTCGACCACCCGCGATAGCTTGACGATATTCCGGTAGCTGTTCTGCGCAAGATCGGTGAACCCAAAGGCCACGAATCCGGCCAGGAGCAACCCCAACGTCCATACGGTTCTTTTCTTCATCAAAAACTCTCCCATTACTTAGTCACATAATTTTCAGCAAACTTCTCCGCCTCGGGAAAGAAGCCCATGGCTTTCCGGATCGCCGGATCGACCTGGAAGCGCACCTGGGCCGCTTCAAAACTGCCCCAGATGAAACGGGCCACCTCGGACTTGACGAGGTTCTTCATTTCTTCCTGGTCCTGCAAGGCGGAGACCGCGTCGGCCGGAATGCCCTTGGCAGCACCTGCTCGCAGGATGCCCTGGAAGTCGCCGTCCGAGATATCGAACGACTTCAGAAAAGCGGCAAAATCACTCTTGTACCGATCCCGAAGTTTAGGGCCGTGATCGTCGAGATACGTGTTCACGAAATCCCGGAACACCCCTTTGCTCCACAAGCGGACGTAATAGGGCGTCACGGTATCGCTTCCGATAGGATAGTCCGGTACGATACCGCCGCCGCCGAATACTTTGCGGCCGGATCGTGTCAGATACACGAGCGTAGAGTCCGTGCGCATCGTATCGTTGCCGTGGGCTTCACCGTAGTAGTCCTCCAGCGACTTGCCGTCGTAGGGGCGCTGAATCAATCTCCCGCTCGGCGTATAGTATCGCGCCGTCGTGATCCGGACCGCGGAACCGTCGTCCAGATCGAACTGGTTCTGTACGAGGCCCTTTCCGAAGCTCCGCTCGCCCACGACCAGGCCGCGGTCGAGATCCTGCATGGCGCCCGCGACGATCTCGGAAGCCGATGCGGAGCCACGATTGATGAGAACGACGACCGGCATGGTCCGATACCGATCCTTGGGTGTGGAATAGTAATCCTGGGATGAATTGGGAATTCTCCCTTTTGTGTAAACGATCTTCTCGCCGCCGGGCAGGAACTTGTCGACGATCAGCTCCGCCTGCTCGAGGTATCCTCCGCTGTTGTTTCGAAGGTCGAGGATCAAGCGCGTCATTCCCTTGGCTTCCAGTTCCTGCAGTGCCTCTTCGATCTCATCCGCGGTGGTCTCCGCAAAACGGATGCACCGGATGAAGCCGGTGGTTTCATCGATCATGAACTTAGTATCGACGCTGTAGACGGGGATTTTGTCGCGAATAATCTCGAAATCGAGCGTGCCGGGCATGCCCGGACGTTCGACGGTCAGATGCACCTTGGTGCCCTTGGGTCCGCGGAGCTTCCGCACGGCGTCTTCCACCGTGATGCCCTTGGTTGTCTCTTCATCGATGCGGATCACCCTGTCGCCCGCCTGGAGACCCACTTTTTCGGATGGACTGCCCGCAATCGGGCTGACGATGGTGAGCACGCCGTTGATGACGTCGATCTGGCTTCCGATCCCCTCAAAATTTCCCTGAAATTCCTCGGTGACTCTCTTCATCTCCCGGGGCGGAATGTAAACCGAATGAGGGTCCAGGCCGCGCAGCGCACCGACGATTGCATCGTCATACAGTTTGGTGTCATCCACCTCCTCCACGTACGTCTGACCGATAAGGTCGAGCACCCGCGAGACCTTAAGGAGGTTCTTGTAGGTGGTTTGTGCCAGCGTCGTAAAACCGGTGACCGCCACGATCACCACGATCAACAGGGTAACGGGCAACAGCCATTTTCTTGACATACCATTCTCCGGGTTAAGGTCGGGAAACGGATCGGCTCAACGACAATTGGAGTTTAACGCTCGCGCGTTCCGAAGGTTTCAGGCGCATCTTCCAGTGCGGGAACAAGCACGAGTTCTGATACACTTTTTCGAAGCCCTCTTCGGACAAGGACACTGTTTCGACCGGATGGCGCCACACGGTCGACGGCGGATCCGACTGAAGGTTGACGTCCACGCTCAACCATCGGTCCGCCATGCCCATCTCTCGAACCTGATCGACAACACCCATGCTGGCCAACGAGCGGTCTTCCAGGTTGACTCCGTTGAAGTAGTAGTATCGGTCGTCTGCGTAACCTGCCAGCAAGGTAAGATTGAGCTCGACACCGAATAGGAACTCTACGGTCGCCCGCCCCGTGTGCTCGATCTCGTACAACACCGTCACCTCGGAAGCGCCGGGCTTCAGCGAAAAGGTTTTGACCATCCGAATCGGCTGCTTTTGTACCGCCACCAGGCCTTCGAAGGCAACCTCCACGCAATCATCGGACAGGCGGTTGCGCTCCGTCCACGATGCCCGGGATGGGTATCCCAGCGGCTCATAGCGGCACCGGTAGAAGCTTTCGAGATCGACCGTCACCGGCAGAAACCGATCGACGAACGATCGGCGCGGCTCGAGATCGTATACGAGGTGCTCGTGCAGGTTTTCCTGTTTGGTCAGGATCCGATCGTGGATGCTGGCAATCTCTTTTTCCGAGTCCGGCGTACGGGCTTTCTTCCGCTCCTTCCTTCGCTGGAACTCCACCAGCTTCGAATGATACCCTTCTTCCCGCCGGGTCAGGCTGTCGGTCAGATGAAGGGGTACATCTTTGTAGTCGAGTTCCACGACCGGAGCGCCTTCCTCGGCGGCGAGGTACAGGTTGATGAATCGCGTCTCGATCAGCACCTCGTCCCGTCCGTCCATGTCGTAATCGATCCGGTGATACTGATGCCAGTCCGTCCGATCACCGTATTCCACGGCATCGAGGAAGTTTTCCGCGGTGAGCATCTCGCGGTACATCGCATAACGGATATTATTCAGATAAATTCCACCGAACACTCCGTGCCAGTAGGGACAGTTGCATTGGGCGGCCCACACGTGGTCCTGGGCTTTTTCGAGGAGCTGCAGTTTGTCTTCGTCATAGCTGTCGGGACGGTTCGGTGCGGCGGCGTGCAGCATCTGAACACGCTGACTCAGCCGCATCATCTTCTTGTGCATCCGGTTGGATTCTGCATACTTGACGAGAAAATGGCGCCAGAAACCGCCCCGTACGAAAACGCCGAACGGCTCTTCCCAATGCTGTTTCTTGATTTCTTCCTCGAACCGCTCGTACTGTTGAAACGCGTCGACGGGCAGGGCCCAGTGCTGCATCTCGGCATAGGAAGCGTTGGGCAGGTAGACGCGCCCCACCGGCCGCAGTTCGCGCAGGGCCTCCGAAAAATGCGTCATGCGTATCCAGTCGGCGTTGTCGGTCAAGAGCTGGAAGAACTTCCTGAGCCATCCTTCCTCGTACACGTGCCGGTGGGTCTGCGGCCAGATACCGAACTTTTCGCCGTCGTCCGCAAAGACGATCGTGCGCCGGCCGTCCTCCGTTACGAAGGATTTCAGATATTCGATGGTCTTTCGCGGTTCCTGGAACGGAATCAGGTAACGCGTCTTTTTGCTGATCGGAAAGATGTTGATCTTATATCCCTCTTCTTCGCTCAGGAAGTACCCTGTCAGTTGCTCTTCCTCCAGACCCGTGTACTTGAAGTGCGTGTCGTCGAGGATGACGTATTTCATCATGGCCTGGGAAACGGGCTTCGGAAAATGGGATTCCCAGACCCGTTCGGCGATCCACATTCCTTCCGGGCGCGGTCCGAATTTCTCCTGCAGGTAAGCGGACAGCTTCTTGATCTGACCGATCTTATCGTAATCGGGGATGGAAGACAGAATGGGTTCGTAATACGCCCCGCCGATCAGTTCCACCTGTCCGCGTTCCACCAGATTCCGAAGGCGAACGATATACTCCGGATAGGTGCGGTCGATCCAATCCAGCACGATGCCCGTGTGGTGCATGCCGATGCGGACGGCCGGGAACTGTTCCAGGACGTCGAGAAAGGGCCGGTACGCCTTCTGGAACGCCTCTTCGAACACAAAATCAAAATTGCCGACCGGCTGATGATTGTGGATCCCGATCACAAAACGGACCGTTTTCACGAGCCCCTCCTATTCCACGATCGCCCGTACAAAGTCCCGGGGCCGGAATTCTTCGAGGTCGTCCACGCCCTCTCCGACGCCGATGAACAGCACGGGGATTTTCAGTTCCTGTTGTATCGCGAGCACCACCCCTCCCTTGGCCGTACCGTCCAGTTTGGTCACGATGAGTCCCGTTACGGGTACAACCTGGGAAAACTGCCGGGCCTGTTGAACGGCGTTCTGTCCCGTGGTGCCGTCCAGCACGAGGATCGTGTCGTGCGGTGCATCGGGAATCTGTTTCTTGATCACGCGATGGATCTTCCTGAGTTCTTCCATCAGATTCGTTTTCGTGTGCAGGCGCCCGGCCGTGTCGACCAGCACGACGTCGAACCCGCCCGTCCGTGCGGAACCGATAGCGTCGAAGACGAGCGCTGCGGGATCGGCGCCGTCCTGCTGCCGCACCATCTGCACGGCCGACCGCTGCGCCCAGATCTCGAGTTGCCCGGCAGCCGCGGCGCGAAAGGTGTCGCCCGCCACCAGCAGCACTTTTCGGCCCGCCCCCGCGAGACGGCCGGCCAGCTTCCCGATCGTCGTGGTCTTGCCCGTTCCGTTGACGCCGACGATCAACGCCACGTAGGGTTTCCTCGCATCCAGACGCGCATCGAACTCCGCGGACGGCGCCCCGGCAAGCATGCTCTCCATCTCGCCTTCCAGCAGCCCGTACACCCGCGACGGTTCGGTGATCCGTTCCTTCCGGACCTGCTGGCGGACGCGCTCCATTAGCCGGTGCGAAACGGCATATCCGATATCGGCCGTGATGAGGACCTCCTCGATCTGCTTGAGCATGGTCTCGTCGAGTACCGTCTCCGTGCCGAGCACTGAGGCGATGCGGCCGAACACGTTGGCACGCGTCTTAGTGAGACGCTCTTTCAGTTTGTCCAGCAGAGACATCTTATCTTAGACGGTCCTTCGCCGCAGATGCCAGGCAACCACACCGTGGAGCGCGAGCACCCCGGCTGCATCCGCCAGCCAGTCGGCCACCTCCGAACTGCGGTTAGGTACTACGGCCTGATGAAGTTCGTCCGTGGCTGCATACAACAGGCATAAAAAGATACTCACTTTTAACAGCGATGCAACGGGTTTTCCTCGAACGCTGGCCACGTGAAAAGCCGCCAGTACGGCTGCAGCGGACAGGACCATGAAAACGCCCGCGTGGGCCAGTTTGTCGATGGACCAGAAATCAAGTTTCGGCAATTCTTCCCCCGGAATGGACGAGGCATAAAAAATGACGGCGCTCCACGCCACCACGGGCGCAAAAACCATCGGCCGCAGATTCCGGGCTTCCGGTCGGGTCGGCGGAGCGTTCATCTAGAACGCCTGCCCGAGGGTGACCTGGATGGCAATGCGAGACAGGTCTTTGGCCAGCTTCGGATCGATCTTCGTGGGTTGGCCGTCCGTTCCAATGACGGTCAGACTCTTCGGATCCACAAGCTTGTAGCCCACATCGACGCGAACGGGCCCGATCAAGGTCCTGAGGCGAATCCCGCCACCCACGGCATAGTAGGGTTCGTTAGGCAGTCCGCTGGGCTTGTTCCGGAAAGAATACTCCGTCCAAACCTGGCCCATATCGACGAACCCCGCGACGTCCATGCCGCTGATCACTTCGCTCGGGTCCCTCTCGGTGTACAAATTGTAGCGAAATTCAATGCCGGTCTCGAGGATGCTGTTACCGCCCGAGTATGTCAGGCGGTCCACCGTCTCGCTGATGATACCGAGTTCCTTGACCCCCCAGCCGCGAATGCTGTTGGGGCCGCCTCCATAATACTGCTCGCTGGCAGGAATTACCGTTTTCCCTTTGTCCGTGCGGTAGGGTATAATGGTTCCCGCGCGCGCCCGTACGGCAAGTGTGGCGCGACCGCTCAAGCGGAAGTAGCGGCGGTTGTCCAGGCTGACGCGCCAGAATTTCAGGTCCGACGGCAGCAGAAATCCCGCAAAGTCCGTAATGAAGTAGATCAGGAAACCCTGCGACGGATAGAAAAAATCCTGGGTGGTGTTGATGGTAACGCCCACGCGGGTATTCGTCGTAAAGAAGTTCTTCAGCGACGTCGTGTCATAGGCCGCGGTCACGCTGCGCAGACGCTGCTGCGTAAACGACAGCGGCGTAAGACTTAGACCCAACGGCCTCGAAATCTGCCAGACCAATGTAGGGGAAGCTTCATATTTTACCACGTCAAAGGCCGCCGTGTTGTTGCGTTCACCGGACAGGGTCAGTACGAGGTCGGAGTTATAATTGCGGGTCAGCGGAATACGGAACGAAGGCTGGCGAAACGTGACTTTGGCCTGCATGTAGTTGGCAAAAAAAGCGTCCTTCTGGAAACCTTTGCTCACCTGGCCGGAGACCTGCAGTTTGCGGGCCCCTCCAAAGAAGTTCTTGCTCTGCCAGCTGATCTGAAACGCGAAGAACGGAAGCGTGGACAGGCCCTTGTCTTTTTCGCTCTTGGGAAGGTCCCGGAAATCCGTCGTGAAGCCGATGCCAGGCTTGATGCTGCGCTCCTTGCGTTCCGCCACATTGATCGAAACGTCGAGGGTGTCCACGGCCACTCCGTAGCGGTCCACCCGGGAGCGGGGAACGGTAAGACGGCCGTTGCGGTACTGTCTCAGGGAATCCAACAGCGCCTGGAGTTCTTGCCGGTCCACGATTAGCGACGAATCGACGGCACCGCGCCGCGTCGTGAGAGCCGGTTTCACGGATCGAAATACGCCGAGTCCGTTGATCTCGCCGACGCTCAACGAGAGCCTCTCGGGGCTGTACGGACGTCCCTCCCGGTACCGTATCTTGCGAAGGATGACCTGATCCTCCACGATCCGCCGGGTCGTGTCCACCGCCTGGCCCGTCTGAATCCGGTAGTAATTGCCCGCGACACGCGTGCGGCCAAACACCGTGTAGCGGCCGGGGTACACGTCGTAGTGCACCCTGGCCAGCCGAGGACCGGCAGTGGCCGTGTCCACCACATCCTTCACTTCGGCGTTGGGATAGCCGTGTTCCCCAAAAATCTGTTGTATGGTACTCTTGGAGGCATCGATGTTGTCGCGCACGAGCCGGTCGCCTTTTCGCGTAAGGAGCTTCTCCAGTATCCGGGCGTCATCCAGGTCATCCCTCGGATCCACCACCGCATAACTGGAGTGGACTCCGATGGTCGGATCCCCTGCGAGCGTCGTCGGTTGGCCTTCCTCAATGTAGATCGTGATCGCCAGATACCGCCGGTCGGCCGAAAAACGAGCGCGGTAGCACACGATCCGTGCCTCGAAGTAACCCTGGTTCTGGTACAAGGACAGGATGCGACGCAGATCCTCTTTGAGGATCTCGTTGCTGAAAAAATATCGGTTGCCGCCCCAGTTCGGACTCCAGACACTCAACGTGGCCACCCGAACGACAAACCTCGCCAGCCACGAACCGGTCCGAGCCGGAAAGCCCAACTCGCGATCCTCTTCTTCTCCGACCGAAAGGGACAGATTGAGCGTGAGATCATCGAAGACCGACAACCCCGTCTCTTCGCCCTTCGCGTCGATGCTGGCAAAGCGGTACTGATTGCCCGTGACAAAGACACTATCGTCCAGCATCGGAAGGGAATCGAGGAGCGCACCGGTGGAGTCGACGTACTCCCCGCGAAAGCGGCCCTCGTGCAGCGGCTGGGGCTGTGCCCGGGCTTCCGATGCAAGGAAGAGACCGGCGAAGAACAGGCTGGTCAACGTGTTGCGGAAGACCGGGTGCATGCAGAGGAAGGATTAAGACTTGTTCTTGGGTTCGTCGGGGGCGCGCTGCTGCAATTGCGCCGGAGACAGGCCGTTTAGGAGCGTCTCGTCCACCTCGATCTCGTCCACGATCCCTATGATGGCGGCTTCGATAGACAATTCCGTCGGGCGATCAGACAAGGCCCTCCGGGCAGCATGGCCGTACGAACAAATGACCAGTTCGCCTATTCCTGCGCCGAGCATGTCGGCGGCGACGATCACGTTGGTGTTCGGAGCCTTGTCGATATTGACGGGATGGATAAGCAGAAAACGCAGGCCTTTGACGTTCTCCACTTTTTTCGTAGCCCAAACCGTGCCAACCACACGCCCGATGAACATTCGCTGAACCTCTCCCGGGAAACTAATCTATCAAGCGAACCAAAACCAACCCGCTGCCAGTATGCCCCCGGCCAGGCTGCACGCCACATTGACCTTGTCGTTATCCAGCGCCCGCCACCCCCGTACCCACCGTGTCGGCGCCGCGCAGTGTAATCTCCTCTCGGTGGACAGGCCGCATCCGACGCATTCAAACTGTCCCTGGAGGGTCGCGCCGAGCCAACTGTCCACCAGACTGCCCACCACGCCCCCCGCCGTAATCCACACGGCGATGTTCCATTCGAACCCACCCATCGTCAGCCAGCCGCAAGCCGCAATCAGCGCCGCCCCTCCCACGGCCCCGAGCAGCCCCGGCACCGTGATGCCTCCGGATGTACCGGGCTCCACGCGGCGCCCGTTGACGATACTCCGCGGAATGTGACGGAAGTAGATCCCGATTTCTGTCGCCCAGGTATCCGCCGCAACGGCCGCCAGGACGCCCAGATAGACGCCCATCCACCGGTGGTCGGGATAGAAATAGTTCAGGACCACAACCGCGCCGGCAATACCGCCGTTTCCCAATACCTGGCCGGCATCGCGAATGCTTCCTTTTTCAAAGATCTGTTCCAGTCCGGCTTTCCGGTGCCGACCCGACTTGGAGAGCAGGCTCGACGAGACGAAAAACACCAGAATGGGTCCGGCCCATGACCAGCCACCGATCGCGAAAATCACCGTACCGAGCAGGAACGCCGCAACGCTTCCGGAGGCGTTCAAGAGGCGAAACCGGTATGCCACGATCGCCGCGGCCAGGGCGAATCCCAAACTCCACAGCAGGGGTTCGGCCCGACCGGCGTACCACACAAGGTGGACGACTAGCGCCGTACTCACGGGGATGGTCAAATTGTCGGAACCTGCCCGCGAGAAGCCTTCGGCAGCCGTGGCCACCACGGATCCGGCCAATGCACCGACGACCGCTGTGAACAAAGAACCTTCGATCCAACGGATCGACGAAAGATAGTAAAAAGAGCCAAGAATGACAAGGAAAGACACGGCGAGCATCGTGACGGAGCCTTCAAGGGACTTTTCATCTCCACCCACGTTGTACCGGTGCGGTCGCGGAGCACGTTCGCCGACCCAGGCTGCCGCAACGTCTCCGACGGCGAGGACGGCCATGCTTATCATAAGGACCGGCTTATGCTCCGCCCAGCACAACCCGGTCAGCAGCGTGAACGCCAACGGATAGTAGACGGTACCGTAAGTCGTCCGCTCGGTGGCATGCATGGCAGACAGCCAGCGGTACCGTATGGCCACCGCATTGATAACCGTGAATACTCCGCCGAGCATTAGGGCCGGAAGGGGCGACCGAAGATACAGGGGGGCAAAAAAGATCAAGACACCGGTGAGCAGATGAATAAGACGGCGGGTAAGTTCCACCGGTCCACTCGCACGGCGGCGTACGGTTTCCATGGCAACGACGAGCGCTCCCAGCAGGACGGCGGACACTAACGTACGGATCCAATCCTGCATGGAGACCGTCAGGAAAAAGTTCACGGGGAGGAGACGGACGAACCGGTCGGCTTTCGCCGTTCCGAAGCCCTGGGGCGCAGAGGCACGCCGTCGTTGTGGAGCACCTCGAACGGACAGATTTCCACGCAGAAGTCGCATTCCGTACAGCGCTCGTGTAGAACGCTGAGCCGCGACTCCGTCAGCTCCAGCGCATCAAACGGACAAACACCGACGCAGGCCCCGCAGAGGTCGCATTTATCGTGATTGATCTGGATCATAGTAACTGCAAGAGGTTCACACGCCTTCGAGCGCCTGGCGCACGTCTTCGATCAAATCCTCGGCGTCCTCGCACCCCACGGACAAACGGACGAGACCGTCCGTCAAGCCCAGTTTTTCACGGTTCTCTTTCGGCACCGATCCGTGCGTCATGCTGGCCGGGTGGCAGATCAGGCTCTCCACGCCGCCCAGACTCTCCGCCAGCGCGAACACCCGTACGCGTCGGAGCATGGATTTGCCTTTTTCCAGGGAGCCCAGTTCGATCGAAATCATGCCGCCGAAACCGGCCATCTGTTTCTTCGCGAGGTCGTGCTGGGGATGACTCGTTAGCCCCGGGTAGTACACCTTCTGCACCTTCGGATGCTCGCTGAGGAACTCGGCTATCTGGACCGCGTTTTCATTATGCTGGCGCATGCGAAGGCCCAGGGTCTTCGTCGAGCGCAGAACCAGCCAGCAGTCGAACGGAGACGGCACGCCGCCGATCGCGTTCTGTAGAAAGCGCAGCTTTTCGTGCAGGCTTTCGTCCGACGTTACCACGATGCCGCCGATCACGTCGCTGTGGCCGTTGATGAACTTCGTCGTACTGTGGAGCGCGATGCCGAGCCCGAATGTCAGCGGCTGCTGGAAGTACGGGCTCATGAACGTATTGTCCACGACCGTGATGAGTCCGTGTTTCTTCCCGATCTCGGCAACGGCCGCCAGGTCCGTGATGGAGAGCATCGGATTGGTCGGCGTCTCTACGAAGAGCATGCGCGTCTTCGGCGTAACGGCACGAACGATCATGTCCGTCCGGCTCGTGTCAACCCAGGAGAACTCGAGTCCGTATCGCCGCATCACCTTGTCGAAGAACCGGAACGTGCCGCCGTAGACATTGTTCGACACGACGACGTGGTCTCCCGAGCTGAGCAGTCCGGCCACGGCCTGGATCGCGCTCATGCCGCTGGAAAACGCCACGCCGAAGCGGCCTTTCTCGAGGGCCGCAACGTTTGCTTCCAGAGCGACGCGCGTCGGATTGATGGTACGTCCGTAATCGAAGCCTTTGCTAACGCCGAGTTCCTCCTGCGCGTATGTGGACGTCTGGTAGATCGGGGTGATCACCGCGCCGGTGGTCGGGTCGGGCGTCTGGCCCGCGTGGATAGAATCGGTAAGAAATCCCATACATGTTCCTTTGAAGGTCGGACCGAAGTACTCCCGGTCCATAGCAAACGGTATTAGCCTTTGGACGAAAGAAAATCGAGCAGATCGATTCGTGTGACGATGCTGATCGGCTGGCGGGCCTCATTGACCACGATGACGGCCGGACCCTTCCGCAGCGTTTCCTGCAGCGTCGAGATCGGCGTATTGAACCCGACCTGCGGCGCCTGACGGTTCATACACTTCGATATAAGCGACTGTTCACCGCCCGCCCCGGAAACCAGAAACTCGATCAGATCCGCTTCTGAAACGAGGCCGACGAGCACACCCCCGGACGTGACGGGCAGCTGTGAAATGCCCTTTTCACGCATGATCTGGATGACCTGCTGGACGGTCTGCATATCGTCGGCGCAGACCAGCGGCGGATGCTGGGACACGCGGCTCATCATGTCCCGTACATATCCCTCGATGGGCCGGGCCGCGAAGAAACCGTTGTCGCGCATCCACTTGTCGTCCACGAACTTGGTCATGTAGTTCCGAACGCCGTCCGGCAGCACCGCGACGCAACGCTGGCCCGCCTTGAGACGCGTGGCTGCCTTGAGCGCTGCAAAGAGCACCGACCCGCTCGATCCGCCCACGAGCAGACCTTCTTCGCGGATCAGCCGGCGCGCGAGCAGGAACGACGACTGGTCCTCGGTCTTGACCCACTCATCCACGACCGACCGGTCCAGCACGGCCGGAATGAAATCGTACCCGATACCCTCGACGCGATACGTGCCGACCTCCGTACCTCCTCCCAGAATCGAGCCCACCGGGTCCGCACCGACCATGATGCATTTCGGGTTGACTTCCTTGATGCGTTTCGCAACGCCGGTAATGGAACCTCCCGTTCCCGCCCCCATCACCACCATGTCCACCTTGCCGTCCAGATCGTTGAGAATCTCTTCGGCGGTCGTCTGGTAGTGTACGAGGGGATTGTTGGGGTTCGAGTACTGGTCGAGGATGTGGGCATTGGGAAGTTCCTGCTGCAGACGGCGGGCCACGCTGATATGGCTTTCGGGCGAGTCGAACGCCGCCTCCGTGGGGGTGCGGATGATCTCGGCACCCAGAGCCTCGAGCACGACCTGCTTTTCCCGGCTCATCTTTTCCGGCATCGTGATGATGACCCGGTATCCGCGGACGGCGCCTGCCAGTGCAATCCCGATCCCGGTATTGCCGCTGGTGGGCTCGATCAACGTGTCTCCCGGCTTGATGCGTCCCTCGCGTTCCGCCGCCTGCACCATCGAATAGCCGATCCGGTCCTTGAGCGAACCTCCGGGATTCAGGAATTCACACTTGCCGTACAGCGTACAGGCCAGCTGCGCCCCCACCCGGTGCAGTTTCACGAGAGGTGTACGGCCGATGGCCTCCAGAATGGTTTCGTAGCAACTCATGATCTTGAAGGAAATGGAGTCAGAAAAGGATCTCTCTGGACTGGAGCATACCGTTGACGCGGTTGACTTCCTCGTAGGCGAAACGGAGCAAGTCGCCCACGCGGTCCTTGTCTCGGCCGGCAATGACCAGTGCCGTGTCCGCAACCAGCTGGCAGATCAGAATGAACCGCTCACGGCCCACCGTGATCACCGACTGAATCCGGTCCTGCTCGGTACCTTCTGCCGGCGGTACGGCGAAGAGGCGGGACCCGTATTCCAGATAAGCGGAACCGTACGAGGCCAATTGCGCTTCCAGGTCGGCGTCTTCGGTATTGGACACAAGCACGAGCCCCTGTGAGGAAACGACGGCGATCAGCGACTTTGGGTCGAGCTTCGCTGCTTTCTGAATGATCTGGGTGAAGTAGGCGTGGTGAGAAAGGCTCATCGTCGGCTCAGTTGACATGGGACTTCAGTTCTTTGAGGGCGCAGCCGATGTCGAAGAGCACGAGCCCCAGCTTGGCGCTCGTCGTCGTAAAGACCGTCAGCAGTGTGTCCTGGCCGGCCCGGCTGATAATGATGACGCCGTCGCGGGCCCGGATCGTGACCTGATTCATCTCCCCCAACATGGCGTCTTCGGCGCTTGTTTCCCCCTGATTGAGCAGCGCCGCCGAAATGGCCGCCACCCGCTCGGCTTCGATGTTGTCCGGCAGCAGCGAGTTGATGATCAATCCGTCGTTGCTCACGAGCGCAACGGCACTGACGCCCGGCGTGTCGTTGCGCAAACGCTTGAGGATTTCTTCCATAAAGCACCTGTGGCCTTCGCGAGTGGACTTGCTGTGAAAAACATAATAAAGAAACTGCCGCTGATTGTCAACATGGAATGCGGCTTTTCCCTGCACAAACGGCGCCTCTCCCTGAAAATCTGTTTGTTTTGGGACGCGCCGGAGCGTACATTTCTTGCGTTTTCCGTAAGGAGCGGAAGAGAGCGCATGAAAAAATACTACTGGACCGTCCTCAGCGGGATCTGGATCCTGCTCGGGCTGTTCATGACCAACCAGTTCTATCTGGCCTATCGGCGGGCAGGCCAGCCCATCTCGTGGGGGCAGGCGTTTGCCTTCGAGATGGTCTATGTGGTGTTGTGGATCCTCCTTGCGCCGGCCGTCATCGCGATCACCCGTCGTTTTCCCATCAATCTGCGCCGGTGGCCCGTCGCCGTGATCGTACACATCGGCGCGGCCGTGCTGCTGTCGTGCCTGACCATGGCCGTTCGACGTCTCTTCCAGTGGTATTACATCGACGGCATGTACGAGGAATTGTCCGTGTACCGCCTCCTGACCACTTCCTACCTGTATATGGACTACGGTATCATGAGCTACCTGCTGATCCTTCTGATCACGTATGCGTTCGACTACTACCGGCAGTTCCGGGAACGCGAGCTGGCGGCGTCGCAACTGGAGACCCGCCTTATCCAGGCCCAGCTACAGATGCTCCGCATGCAGTTGAACCCGCATTTCTTGTTCAATACGCTGCACACCATTGCCAATCTCGTGCGAGTACAGGACACCCGGACGGCCATCGAGACCATCAGCGTGCTGAGCGAACTCCTGCGCCGCACGCTGTACACTTCGGATACACGCGAGGTACCTCTGAAGGACGAGTTGGAATTCGTAGAACTGTACCTCCGGATCCAGCGTATACGGTTCCGGGACCGCCTCACGGTATCGATCCAGACGGACCCCGAGGCGTTGAAGGCCGCCGTGCCCAATATGATCCTGCAGCCACTGGCGGAGAATGCCATTGTGCATGGACTTGCCCCGCATGCCCGCAGCGGCACGGTCGAAATACGTGCCGTACGCGAAAACGGCCATCTTCACATTGCCGTACGCGACGATGGACCGGGTTTTCCGGATCCCGGCTGCATCCGCAAGGGTATCGGCCTGACCAACAGTGAGGCGCGGCTCGAAAGACTCTACGGCAGCGCGTACCGGTTTGAACTCCGCAACGACGACCCACGGGGAGCGACCGTTAACCTGTGGATACCCTATCACTTGGCTGAAACCGCCGAATGAGCAAGATTCGGACCCTCGTCGTCGATGATGAACCTCTTGCGCGGGACGGACTCTCGCTGCTGCTGGCCGACGATCCCGATATCGAGGTCGTGCAAATCTGCGCCGACGGACGGGCGGCGGTCGAGGTAATGGGACGCGAACGGATCGACTTGCTGTTCATCGACGTGCAGATGCCGGAACTCGACGGTTTCGAGACTCTGGCCCGTGTTCCCGAGGACCGGCTGCCCGTGATCGTGTTTGTGACGGCCTTCGACCAGTACGCGCTCGACGCGTTCCGCGTACATGCCGTCGATTATCTCCTGAAGCCCTTCACGGACGAGCAGTTTTACGACGTGCTGCGGCATGCCAAGGCGCACATCGGCACACAGCGGTACACAGCCATCGGCCGGCAATTGCTGGAAGTGGCCAGAGGCTATCTTGAGAATCGAGACGGGACCGTGTCCGCGCCGGTTCTGCAGCCGGCGTACCCCGACCGCTTGTCCGTTCAGACCGGAAACCGAATCGAATTCGTCAAGGTGGCCGAAATCGACCGGATCGAGGCGGCCGACTACTATGTGGAAATCCACGTGGGCAAGAAGAGCCATCTGCTGAGGGAAACGATGAACCGGCTGGAGGAACAGCTCGATCCTTCGCAGTTCGTCCGCATTCACCGCTCGACGATCGTGCGTATCGACGCCATCCGTCAGATCGAACGGGAGGCCGTTTCAGAATACGTCGTCGTGCTGCACGACGGCTCGAGGCACCGGGTAAGCAAGAGCCGTCACACCCGCCTCCGGGCCCTTTCTCAGCTAAAACCGTAGATCAGCCCACGCCAACCGCCGTTCCCTGCACAACCCTGGCCGTTCCCTGCACCGCATTGGTTTCGGAACATGTCCGGTCGTATACTTGGCCAGCAATCGGCAACCATGAGTTATGCAGGACCAAGTGGGGAGATCATCATGCGGAAAGCGACGTTTCTTTCATTGAGCCTGGGGCTTCTTTTCGCCACACAGACGTTTGGGACCACGCGACACGTTCCGTCCCAGTATGCGACCATTCAGGCAGCCATCGACGCTTGCGTGAACGGCGACACGGTACTCGTGGCACCGGGTGTGTACTATGAAAACATCACGTTCCGGGACAAGAACATTGTGGTGACGAGTGAGTATGCCCTGACGGGTAACATGCAGGACATTTTGAGTACGATCATCGACGGCTCTCAACCCATCAACCCCGACAGCGCCTCGGTCGTTCGTATCATGGCCGGCCAGGACAGCAACGCTGTCCTTGAGGGCTTTACCATCACAGGCGGCACCGGAACCAAATGGCCGGACGAACACAGTCCGGGAACGTTTCGGGAAGGAGGGGGTATCCTGATCGTCATGTGTTCGCCCACGATCAAGAACAACTATATTGTGCGCAATGAGGCCGTTTCAACGACCGGCGGGCTGGTCAGCGCTGGGGGTGGTGGAATCCGTGCCGGGGACGGGAACCCGCGCATCCTGAACAACGTGATCACGCGCAATCGCGGACTCTACGGCGCCGGCATCGTGGAATTCCGCACGGTGTCGCCCGGCGTGGCGGCGACGGCGGGCGAACGGCCCGTGGCCAGTCCGGTGGCACGCTGGCAGGCGGCGCGTGGCCAT
>JBBIJR010000068.1:0-19766 GCA_037445875.1 Bacteroidota bacterium
TCTCACATCCGTACCCTCCTCCTCACGTTCTTTTTCCGCTACATGCGGGAGCTCGTGGAAAACGGCAACGTGTACATAGCCCAGCCGCCCCTGTATCGCCTCAAGAAAGGCAAAGAAGAAAAATACGCATTTGACGACGAGGAAAAGGAGATGTACCTCAAACAGTGGGGCACGACCGAGGACAACGTCAACGTTCAGCGGTACAAAGGGCTCGGAGAGATGAACCCCGAGCAGCTCTGGAGCACGACAATGGACCCCGACAAGCGGGTCCTGCTGCAGGTCACCATCGAAGACGCCGCCACGGCCGATCACGTCTTCTCCACCCTGATGGGAGACGCGGTCGAGCCGCGAAGGAAGTTCATCGAAGACAACGCCAAATACGTGAGGAATCTGGATGTCTGAGGCAAAGAGGGCCGGCCGTGAGTCAGAAGCTAGCCTGTTGGCGCAGCGGAAGAGGGGAATGCAGGCTTTCGAAGAGTGGGAACTGCAGGAGCGGTTAGAACGATGGCGCGGAAAGACCTTTGAAGACAAGTCGTTTGTCTACTGGTACATGGTCCAGGCCGTACGCGAGCGAAGGCCGGACCTCTTTTCGAACTCGCCTGTGAGCGACGTCGAGCTTCGCAAGGAACCTCATCTCTGCCACCTGATTGACAAGATCGCGAGGTTGAAAGCCGTTGACCGACTCATCCGAAAACATACTTAACAGACTGCTGATGGCTGTCGCCCAGGCATTGGCCCGTCACAGGATAGACTATATGGTAACCGGAGGACAGGCCGTTGTGGAATATGCAGAGCCGCGTTTCACGGCCGATGTGGATATCACCGTTCTTCTCGATCTCAACGAGGTTGATCATCTGGTGTCTTCGCTCCCCGCGGGGTTTGTGCCCCGTGCGGCGGAACCGAAGAGATTTGTCTCGGACACCGGTGTACTGCCGGTCAGTCACCGGGAAACGGGGATTCGGTTTGATTTCACGTTTGGACGCACGAATTTTGAAATGGAAGCTGTACTTCGCACTCGAAATGTGAGGATCGGAAACGGTACCGTACGGTTTATCCGGCCTGAAGACCTCGTTGTAGAAAAGGTCTTTGCCGGACGTCCAAAAGACCTGGAAGATGCAAAGAACATCTTGAACGCTCACCCGGGACTGAATCAAGGCGAGATCGGAGCAATGCTGAAAAGTTTCGATCGGGAGTTGGGACAAAACGATCTCACGGAGCGTTGGAGGGTATTATTGGAAAGTATCAACCGATAAGGAGAACGTCGATTAATGTCTACGATTGAGAAAATTGTTCCCGTCAATATTGAAGACGAGATGCGGAACAGCTACATCGATTATTCGATGTCCGTCATCGTTTCGCGTGCGATCCCCGATGTCCGCGACGGCTTGAAACCCGTACATCGCCGTGTGTTGTTCGGGATGAACGAACTCGGACTGGCGTACAACAAGCCGTACAAGAAATCCGCGCGCGTCGTCGGCGAGGTGCTTGGGAAGTACCATCCTCACGGTGATACGGCGGTCTACGACACGATCGTGCGCATGGTCCAGACGTTCTCGCTGCGGTATCCGCTGGTGGACGGGCAGGGCAATTTCGGCTCCATCGACGGCGACGCTCCGGCGGCGATGCGATACACCGAGGTCCGACTGGCGCGGATTGCCGAGGAAATGCTGCGCGACCTCGAAAAGAACACGGTCAATTTCGTTCCGAATTTCGACGATACCCTCACCATGCCGGAGGTGCTGCCGGCCGTTCTCCCCAACCTCCTGATCAACGGTTCCGCCGGAATCGCCGTCGGCATGGCCACCAATATTCCCCCGCACAACCTGGGCGAAGTGGTCGATGCGCTCGTGCATCTAATCGAACACAAGGACTGCTCCGTCAAGGACCTTATGAAATTCGTCAAAGGGCCGGATTTCCCGACGGGCGGTATCATTAACGGTACGGGAGGCATCAAGGAGGCGTACGAAGGCGGAAAGGGGAAGATCGTGCTCCGTGCCAAGGCGAGCATCGAAACCGCCAAGAACGGACGTGCCAGCATCATCGTGTCGGAGATTCCCTACCAGGTCAACAAGGCGTCGCTGATGGAAAAGATCTCCGAGCTGGTGCGGGACAAGAAGGTCGAGGATGTCAGCGCTCTGCGGGATGAATCCGATCGGGACGGCATGCGGATCGTGATCGAATTGAAACGCGACGCGAACGCACAGGTGATCATGAACAACCTTTACAAGCACACGCAGATGCAAACGACGTTCGGGATCATCATGCTGGCCCTCGTCGACGGCCGTCCCCAGGTTCTGAATCTCAAGCAGGTGTTGGAGAATTTCGTGGAGCACCGGCACGACGTGGTGCTTCGCAGGACCAGGTTCGAGCTCGAAGCCGCCGAAAAGCGTGCGCACATTCTCGAAGGACTGAAGATCGCCCTGGAGAACATCGACGCGGTCATTGCGCTGATCAAGAAGGCCAAGGATCCACAGACGGCCAGGGACGGCCTGATGAAGAAATTCAAACTCAGCGAGATCCAGGCCATGGAGATTCTGAAGATGCAGCTCCAGCGGCTGACGAGTCTCGAGGTCCAGAAGATCGAGAACGAGTATAAAGAAACGATCAAACTGATCGAGAAGCTCAAAGGCATCATAGCCAGCCGGCCCAAACGGATGCAGATCATCAAGGATGAGCTGGCCGACGTGAAAAAGACGTTCGGGGACCCGCGGCGTACGGACATTGTCAAGAAGGAAGTGGCGGAGATCGAACTCGAGGACACTATCGCCGAGGAAGAAATGGTGGTGACCATCTCTCGCCAGGGTTACATCAAGCGGCTTCCGGTCAGCGGTTACCGGCGCCAGGGCCGCGGCGGTACCGGCGTCACGGGCGGCGCCACCAAGGAGGACGACTACATCGAGCACCTGTTCGTCGCGTCGACCCACGACTATATGTTGTTCTTTACGAACAAGGGCCGGTGTTATTGGCTGAAGGTCTACGAGATCCCCCAGGTAGGACGCGCCGCCCGAGGCAAGCACATTTCGAATCTGATCGAACAACAAGCCGACGAGCAAATTCGCGCATTCATCAACGTCAAGGAATTCACCGACGAGCTGTCCGTGGTGATGGTGACCCGCAAAGGCGTGATCAAGAAAACGAACCTCTCCGCGTTCAGCAATCCGAGACGCGGCGGCATCATAGCCATCACCATCGAGGACAAGGACGATCTGGTCGACGCCAAACTCACCGACGGCCAGCGGGACATCATCATCGGCACCAAGGACGGCATGGCCATCCGGTTCAAGGAATCGGAAGTTCGCGAGATGGGCCGCAGCGCGCGAGGTGTGACCGGCATCGACCTGTCCAAAGGCGATTTCGTCGTCGGTGTCGTGGCGCTCAAGCGGGAGAACGGCACCGTTCTGGTAGTATCCGACCAGGGCTACGGCAAACGCAGCGAGGTGTCCGATTATCGAGTCACCCGGCGTGGTGGCAAGGGTATCATCACGATGAAAGCCACCGATAAGACGGGCCGCATGATCGCCATCCGCGAGGTCGTCGACACCGAAGACCTCATGATCATAACCGAAAACGGCATGGTCATCCGCCTGAAGATGTCCGAGATCCGCACCATGGGCCGAAATACCCAGGGCGTGCGGCTCGTCCGTCTGAAGACCGACGACAGCATTTCGGACATCACCAGCATCCAGGAAGACGAAGAAGGCGAGACGGCATAGTCATGAAACCGACCCATACCAAACGGAGCAGACGCTCGTCCAAGAAGACGCAAAAGGTGTCCGCATCCACCGTCAGGCGCCTGTCGAAGTACTATCGTACCCTCAACGACCTGTTACGGGACGGGATTGAGCACGTGTCGTCGGAGGAACTGGCTCGGATCGACGGATTCACGTCGGCGCAGGTCCGAAAGGACTTTGCGTATTTCGGGAACTTCGGCAAGCGGGGACTGGGCTACAACGTCATAGACCTGCGCAACCAGATTGCCAACATCCTGGGCCTCAACCGCCAGTGGAACGTTGCGATCGTAGGCGCGGGCAATATCGGCTCGGCCCTGATCGACTACGGTGAGTTCGCCGCCCACGGGTTCAACGTGCGGCTGATTCTCGACAACGATCCGTGCAAAGTTGGCGCCAGCCTGAAATCCCTCATTGTCCGTGATGCGGAGGCCCTTCGGGAAGAGTTCCGCCGGGAAAACATCGAGATCGCGATTCTGGCGGTCCCGGCCGAGGCCGCCCAGGCCGTTGCCGAAAAGGTGGTAGCCGCCGGCGTACGTGCCATCCTCAACTTTGCCCCCCGCAGCCTCAACGTGCCGAGGCAGGTGGCGGTTCGTCAGGAGAATACTGCGATGGAACTGGAGGCATTGACGTTCTCCATCATGAATCGAGAACCGTTGAGTCGCCGCTGATGGATCCTCACGGCGACATCTTGGATCGTGTGGCCCAGAGCGTCTGCGCCCAGCTGCTTCGCAAGCTGGATGGGTCCGGCGATTCGTGGTCCTACTTCGATCTGACCCGCCCTTCGGTCGACCCGATGCTTCGGAAGGTGTTCACCCTGCGATACGAAGAGTTGTTCGTAACGGAACGCCGCCGTCTCGTGCAGGGGGCGCCGGATGCCGCCCTGCGCTACGAGTCCGAGGCTGTGACGAAACAGGTGACGAGCCTGATCGATGAACTCAAGCGGAATCTGATGGTGGAGAAAAGGGACGTCGAGTCCCTCCTGTTTGAAACCGTCCTGGGTCAGGTTCGGTTCATCGTGATGCCGTTGAAGACGGTGGAAGAAGGTCTGTATGCGGAGAACGCAGCGCGGTCGGTGTCGGACATCGTCTCCAGGTTTCGTTCCTTCGACAAATACCGGTACTATCCCGATGCGTTGGAGAAATACGCCCATGCGAAGAGCATTCAACATCTGACCCGGGGGCAACTCCACCTGCTGATCACAGAGATCAACCAGAGCCTGTTCGGGACGGACGGGCTGGAGAACGTGCTCAAGGTCAGCGGGTTGATCATGAAGGAGTTGAACGACCTGCAGGGCCGCGCCTCGGGGGACATTGAAATCCCCGTCCTCATGATGGCCTTTGCCGACCGTTCGTTGCGGGATTTCGAAGTGGCGCTCAATATCGAGAAGGAGCTCGGCAAAGAGCGGATCAATGCCTACGGCCTGCGGCAGGTCCTGAATCGATTTGCGCTGTTGAAGGAAAAGAAAGGCGTTCCACCTCCTCCTCCCGTCTCATCGGAGGAGCCCGCCTCCGCCCGAGCCGAGGAGAAACGGAAACCGAAGGACACGACCGACGTGATCATCGACGGTGTCCTCCAAAGGGACGAAAGCGGCGAGCTCATTGACCTCCATCAGGTCCTGTCGCAGCAAGGCCGGAACGCGCCGCTCGATGAGGCACCGGCGGACGAGCCCATGCTTGCAGAGAGCCCCGAAGGGGAACCCGCGCCGTCGCCCCTCGAGCCTCCGTCGGACGTGACGGGGGAGTTCATTCGAGAGGAGCTCGTCGAGAGTTTTTCGGACGACACCGCTGCCATCAAGCTGCTGGCCCTTAAACAGGCAGACCGGCTGGTGTCTATCGAAACGCTCATCTCCGACAAGGACGAGAAGATCTTTCTGAAAAGGATCTTCATGGAAGACGTGGCGGACTATCGGGGATTCCTGAAACACTTGAATCGAACGAAGACGTGGAAAGAAGCCATTAATGTGCTCGACGACAAACTGTATTCGAACAAAGTCGATCCTTACTGCAAGGAAGCCATCCGGTTGAGCGACATTGTCTACACACGCTTCTATCCGCCCGAACCTGCCGAACCCCAGAACTAATTTTGGACTGACCGGAGACCCCGATGGAGAACCTGTCTTATTTGTTCGCTGCGTTTGCCGCGGTATGGCTCATCCTGTTCTATTATGTGACCCGGATGAGCCGTCGCCAGAAACAACTGTCGGAGGAAATCGAGCAGATCAGAAAACTGCTGGAGGACAAATCAAAGAATCCCCGATGATCAAACCTTCCCTTCCTCATCCACGTACACCGCGATGGCGGTCAGATTGTCCATGGCGCCGCCGGCGTAGACGATCTCTTTGATGCGCTCGCAGATCCGATCCGGGGGCAGATCGGACGATGCCATACGCGTGATCTCGACGATCGACACGTACTCCGCCACGCCGTCCGAACACAACAGGTAGAAATCACCTCTTTGTACGTCGGCTTCCAGCGTGAACACCTCGATGTCGGGTTTGTGCGCGATGCAGCTTAGCAGCACATTGCGCATGGGGTGCCGCCGGGCCTGCTCGACACTGATGATGCCTTTCTCGACCATCTGCTGGACGATACTCTGGTCCCTGGTAAGCTGTTCGCCCCGACCGTCCCGCACCCGATAGACCTTGCTGTCCCCCACATGCCCGATCAGCGCACGGCCGGAGTAGAAGTACAACACGGAAAGCGTTGAACCCATGTTCCGGTATTCCGGCTTCTGGGCCTCTTCGTAGACGTCGCTGTTCACCCGCTTGAAGACACGCTCGACGATCTGCAACTCACCCGAGGGCGTGAGGCCGTTCTCCCGCGTGGCATCGTCGAAATAGTCCTTGAACTTCTCGATCGTCATGTGGCTGGCCACTTCGCCCGCCAGTTCGCCTCCGAGGCCGTCCGCGACGATGAACAGAGGGGCGGCCACGAGTAAACTGTCTTCATTGTGCGGGCGGTTCGGGTTCAGCCCGCGGTCCGTGATGCTGGCGATGCGAAACTTCATGTTGCGTCCGATGGATGCGCGGGATGGAAATTAACTAAATGCGATAGATGGGTCAAGCAGAATTCAGGCCCTGGGGAGTGGAACGGCACCGTCCATTTTGAAATGGGCCAGGTTGCCTTCCAGCTGCTCGGTCAGTAAGCGCAGATACTCGGTGGAACGGGCGATCTCCCGCGTTCCCCGGGCGAAAGCTTCGGTATAGCCCGTGATGGTGCGAACCCGTTCGGCAATCTCCTGGCTGGTTCCGGAATGGGCGTGCGTGCCTTCCGCAATATGATTGACCATCTGGGATACCTGGCGGAAGACCTCCGAGATCTCCTTCAAACTGGTACGGGCCTCGTTGGCCAGCCGGATGCC
Organism: Bacteroidota bacterium; assembly: GCA_037445875.1. Taxonomy (GTDB): domain Bacteria; phylum CLD3; class CLD3; order SB21; family SB21; genus JBBIJR01. Next base: position 7,092 of record JBBIJR010000068.1, read on the forward strand.
GGCATCGCCCTCCGCCTTGCTCTGCCGCATCAATACGACGGCGCCGGAAATGCCGGATTGGATTTTGTGGATCGTATCGCTGATCTCGGTCGTGGCACGGGAGGTCTTGTCGGCGAGCTTCTTGATCTCGTCGGCCACGACGCCGAAACCCTTTCCGCGCTCGCCGGCCTTGACGGCTTCCACGGACGCATTGAGAGCGATCAGATTGACCTGCCTCGTGATGTCTTCGATGAGGCTGATGATGCGCTCGATCCGTGTGCTCGATTCGCTCAGGGACTCGATCACGTCGGCCGTATCCTTGATCATATGAACCATGCGATTGACTCCGGCCGTCGTGTCCTCAATGATCGCGGTGCCCTCATCGGTACGCTGCTGGGCGTGGTGGGCCAGTTCGCGCGTGTTGGCCGCGTTGCGAGCGATGTCCTGTACCGTACGGGAGAGGTCCTCGATGCTCCCGTGGATCTGGCCGGACATCGCCGCCTGTTCATGGGCGTCCCGGGCCATCCCGTCGGTTTGCTGCGAAATACGCTGCCCTTCCTGCGCCAGCTGGGCCGAAACACGGGTAACGTCCTGGAGCGTTTCCCTCAACGACAGGACAAAACGATCAAACGAACCGGCCAGTTTGCCGATCTCGTCGGCGCGCGTCAAACGGAGGAGCGTGTTGAGGTCGGCCTGGTCCATGCGCGTGGCCACGACGCGAATAGGGGTGGCCAGGCGTCCCGTCACGATGAGGAGCAGAAGGACCAGAACGGTCAAACTCACAATTCCAACCACCGCGATCAGCCGCACCGCGGTGTCCACACCGGCCAGCATCTCGCTGCGAGGCACTACCGTGACGAGACCCCAGTTGCTCGTCCGCACGGGTGAGTAAAACATGACGGCGTCACGGCCGGACATCGGATCGACCGTCTCCAGGAAGCCCTCCTGGTTGTGGGCGACGCGCTCTCGAAGCACCAGGAGTTCCGGGTTTTTCTTTTCCCGGGACAGGTCCTCGAGGGTTTTCGATCCTATATACGCATCATCCCGGAACGTCACGATCATGCCCCGGTTGGAGGTCAGAAAAGCATAACCCGTCCGAAACAGTCCGATGTCGTTGATCAGTTCGTTCAGGTACGCCACCGAGATGTCCAGTACAACGGCCCCGACGACGGATTCGCCGGACCGAATCGGTACGACATAACGCAGCACCAACGCATCGTCTCGCAGGGCCGGTTCCTGGATCAGGTAATTGCTGACCGACGATTCGAAATCGTATTGGTCCAGGCTGCCGGTCATTGTTTGCAAGACCGCGTCCTCGCCTTCCTTGTGCCAGTAGGGGAGAAAAGCTCCGGATCCGACCGGACTTCCACGGGGCAATAAGACGCCCATCCCGGTCGTGTTGTAGTCGCTTTCCATGAGCTTTCTCAACAATGCCACGATTTCCTCACGTGTCCAGTTGCCCTCCGTTTCGAGCACGTGCGCCAGCGTCTGAAGTATGACCAGATGGGAATTGACCTCCACGTCGACCTGGTTGGCGTACTGCCGCGCCGTCTCGAGTGATTTCTCGTAAGCCAGATCCTGAACGAGGCCGCGCATCATGTAATGGACGATGACGGCCGCCGACACAGAGACCAGAATTACGACGGGCACAATATAGAGGATCATACGCAGGCGGATACCGACGGTCATGCGCAGGTCCTCACGCTGAAACGGACAGAGACGTGACGCAGAACGATAACCCGCTCCTTTCGGCAGGTGGAGAGAAGAAAACGGTTGCGATTGGCGGCAGATTCGCCCTAATATACGCCGCACCGTCGTATAAAAACAAGATGAAATCGACTCGATGCCGCTGCTGAATTCCCGCTACCGTCCACCCTGGTACCTGCGGAGCGCTCATGTTCAAACCGTCTATCCGACCCTGCACCGAACGGTCCGGATGGACAATCCCCCTGTGCGTGAACGGATCGATACGCCGGACGGCGACTTCCTGGACCTCGACCGGTTCTACAGGGGATGCGGCCGGGTGGCGGTACTGTCGCACGGACTGGAAGGCAATTCACGGCGCGCCTATATGCTCGGCATGGCCCGTGCGCTCCTGAGGCGACGGTGGGACGTCGTGGCGTGGAATTACCGCGGCTGCAGCGGAGAGCCGAACCAGCGACCGAGGTTCTATCACAGCGGTGCCACCGACGATCTGGACACCGTCGTACAGCATGTGCTCCGGGGAGGCCTTTATCAACGATTGGCGCTCGTTGGATTCAGCCTTGGCGGCAACCTGACGCTCAAGTATCTCGGCGAGGGAGGCACACGGCTGGATGGCCGTGTCGGCAGGAGTGTCGTCTTCTCCGTGCCGTGCGATCTCGCCTCCAGCGCGATGCGGATGGCCCGGTGGCACAACCGGCTGTACATGAGACGGTTTCTCCGGATGCTGCGGGAAAAGATCCGGGCGAAAAACGCCCTTTTTCCCGAGATCACGGACGACGGTTACGAAACGATTCGGGATTTCCGGGCCTTCGACGATCGATACACTGCGCCCCTGCACGGCTTCGCGGATGCACGGGACTATTGGTTGCGCTGCAGCTCAAGACCGCTCCTGGCTCGAATAACCGTTCCGACCCTCCTGGTCAATGCGCTGGATGACCCGTTCCTCGCCGCCGATTGCTTTCCGATGGAGGAAGCAACTGCCAACCCGCAGCTTTTTATGGAAACGCCCAGGTGGGGCGGTCACGTGGGCTTTATAGCCTGGAACGGGGAAAACGAATACTGGTCGGAAACGAGAGCAGCGGATTTTCTTGAGGATGTCTAAGGCGTGCCAAGCACGGGGATCTGAACCGCATGGTGGGAGGGTTGTCGATTCACGAGGAGATCTTCGAGGGTCAGCCCGTCAAGGACTCGGTCAATCGCGGTCTGCACCGTTTCCCACAGGAATCGCACGGAACAGCCCGCGGCCGTATGGGCGCAAATCTCCTCCATCCCGGCGTGTTTGCCGCAGAAATCCGGCGTGTACAGCCGTCCGCCTAACGTGTCGAGGACCTCGGCGATCAGTATCCGCCCGGCGGGCCGCGCGAGCTTGTAGCCGCCATCCTGACCGCGCACGCTTTCCACAAAACCTCCAAGCCGCAGCAGCCGGGTCAGTTTGGCCACGTTGGGGATAGTCAAACCCTCCTCCTGGCTGATCTGTGGTATCGTGATGCCTCCGTCCGCGTCGCGCCGTCCGATTTGGATCAGGCACCGGAGTCCGTACTCTTCCTGAGAACTGAATTTCATAATGAGGTCCTCACAGGTCCTAGAACATACCCAGTTGCAGCTTTGCCGCTTCCGTCATCATGGACGGATTCCACGGCGGTTCCCACACGACGTTCACCGCAACGGACCGGACATCGGCGAGGTGGCGAATGCGTTCCTCCACCTCGACGGGCAGGGACTCCGCCACGGGACACATGGGGGAGGTCAGCGTCATCGTAACCTGCACGGCGCCATGCTCGGTTTTCACGTCGTACACCAGTCCTAATTCGTAAATGTTGACCGGTATCTCCGGATCGTAGCAGCTTCGAAGGACCCCGATCACGCGGTCCAGTATGATCCGGTCCTCCGATGTGCGTTCGGTAGGGGCAACTTCGCTCATTCCGTGGACACCACCTCTTCTTTGTGATCCAGCGCGGCGCGCAGGGTGTGCCAGGCCAGACTGGCGCACTTGACCCGTGCAGGAAACTCCCGCACGCCCGAAAACACGGCCAGTTTTCCCAACTCCGCCGTGTCCACGGGTTGATCCATCGGCGCGGTCACCAGCTCATGAAACTTCGCGAAGATTCGATCGGCTTCCTCGACGGTGCGTCCCTTGAGCGCCTGGGTCATCAGCGAGGCAGAAGACTTGGAAATCGCGCAACCGTTTCCCTCGAAGCTGATGTCCTCAATGCGGCCGTCCTTGATCCGAACGTACAGGTGGATGTGATCGCCGCACAGGGGATTGAAGCCCTCCTGTGCGCAGGTCGGCTGATCCAGTTTGCGGAAATTCCTCGGATTCTTGTTGTGATCGAGGATGATCTCCTGGTAAAGTTCACGCACGTCGGACATCAGCGGAACACCTTGATCGTTTTGCGGACGGCCTCGGCCAGGGCATCGATTTCTTCCGTCGTGTTGTAGAAGGCCAGCGACGCGCGGGAGGTCGCCGCCACACCGAAGAACTGCATGACCGGCTGAGTGCAGTGGTGGCCCGTCCGGATGGCGATGCCCTCGAGGTCGAGCAGTGTGCCCACATCGTGCGGGTGAATGCCCTGCAATACGAAGGACAGGACGGCGGCCTTTTCCCTGGCCGTGCCGATCAATCGCAGGTCGTCAATGCGGGTCAGCGTCTCGGTACCGTAGCGCATCAGTTCGCGCTCGTACGCCTCGATGTTCTTCAGACCGATCCGCTCCACATAGTCCACGGCGGCCCCGAGACCGATCCCTCCCGAAATGTTCGGTGTGCCGGCCTCGAACTTGTGCGGCAATTCGTTGTAGGTGGTTTTCTCAAAGGTCACACTACGGATCATGTCGCCGCCGCCCTGGTACGGGGGCATCCGGTCGAGCAGCGACTCCTTGCCGTAAAGGATCCCGACGCCGGTGGGGGCGAACATCTTGTGGCCGGAGAACGCGTAAAAATCACAGTCCAGATCCTGCACGTCCACGGTCATATGCGGCACGGCCTGGGCTCCGTCCAACAAGACGGGGACGCTGCGCTCGTGCGCCTTACGAATGATCTGCTTGACCGGATTGATCGTCCCCAGGGAATTGGAGACGTGCACCAGCGAAACGAATCGCGTGCGCTCGTTGAACAGGCCGTCCAGCCTTTCGACCATGATCTCGCCGTCCTGGTTCATAGGCAGAATGCGTAACTTCGCTCCGATCTGGTCGCCGAGTAGCTGCCAGGGCACGATGTTAGAGTGGTGTTCCATGGCGGAAAGGATGATCTCGTCCCCCTCGCGGAGGAAGGAGCGGCCGTAACTCTGGGCCACCAGGTTGATGCCTTCGGTCGTGCCGCGGACGAACACGATTTCGCGGTCGGACCGCGCGTGGATGAATCGACGGACGGCCGACCGGGCCTGTTCGTACGCCAGGGTGGCCTGCGCGCTCAAGAAATGGACGCCGCGGTGGATATTGGAATTCTCCGCCTCGTAGTACCGGTTCATGGCATCGATCACCGGCTGAGGCTTCTGGCTCGTGGCGGCGTTGTCCAGATAGATCAGCGGCCGGTCGTGTACGCGTTCCCGGAGTACGGGAAAATCTTCGCGGATCTTGCGAACATCGAAGAGGGTGGTGGACAGGGGTTCGGCGATGCTCATGGGATTCGACGGTTAGTGCTGCAGACGGTCCCGCAGCCTGGCGTTCAGTTTTTCCCGGAGTGCGGGGACCTGGATGCGTTCGAGGATTTCGCCGGCAAAGGCATACGTCAGCAGGTTGCGCGCGGCTTCGGCGTTCAGACCCCGGGTCTGGAGATAAAAAAGCGCGTCTTCGTCGATCCGTCCCACCGTAGCGCCGTGCGTGCATTTTACGTCGTCGGCGAAGATCTCCAGCTGCGGACGTGTGTTGACGGTCGCGTCTTCGGAAAGCAGGATGTTGTTGTTGGACTGTTTGGCGTCCGTTTTCTGGGCGTCCGGGCGGACGATGATCTTGCCGTTGAATACGCCGGTCGAATGCCCGTCCAGAATGCCCTTGTAGAGTTCGTGCGTGGTTCCGTGCGGTTTGGCGTGATCGATCAGCGTCCGGTGGTCTGCATGCTGGCGGCCGCGTGTCAGGTACAGTCCATTCAGCGTCGACTCGATATGTTCGTCGGCGAGCACCAGATGGATGAAATTCCGCGTGAGCCGCCCGCCCAGCGTAACGACCGTCGAATGTACTCGGCTGCGGCGCGCCTGCACGATCTGCGTCAACCCGATCTGGAAGCTGTTCGGGTTCTCATCCTGAATTCGGTGATAATGCACGACCGCATCCGCTCCGACGGCCATCTGGGTCACGACGTTCGTGAAATGCACGTGCGGGGTCACAGAGGCGAAGTGTTCGCTGACGGAGACCCTGGCCTCGCGGCCGACCCTGAGGATCACGCGCGGATACGTGACCAGCGCGCGCTCGTCCGGCGCAGAAAGAAACAGCAAGTGGACAGGTTTGTCGACCGCCATGCCGTCGGGGACGTCGATCACCGCTCCTTCGAGGAGAAACGCCGTGTTCAACAGCGTGAACGGATCGTGCGCTTCCGGCATGGATCGAAGTAAGTCTTCGATGCCTTGTGGGTCCTCTTCGAGGACATTTCCGAGGGTTCGAATCTGAATCGGCGCGCCGCCTTCCGGGAGCCGGGACGACGATGCGGTATGCCTCCCGTTGACGAACGTCAAACGGTAGTGCGGAGTATCCTCCCACACGTAGGGTTCAACGGCAGCCGGCGCCAAACCCTCGACTGCAGAGTATCCGGCGAAGTTGTGCTGAAGCAGAGGGTCGAGGCTGGTGTACTTCCAGTCTTCGCTGCGCGCAGTTGGAAAATCGATTCCGTTGAAGCGCTCCATCGAAGCGCGGCGTGTGCGGTGAACGGAGGAAGCCCGGCCTCCGTTGAGGTTCCTTTCAAAGGCGGCAAACTGGCTGCCATACCAGGCCTTGCGGTTCGCTATTTCCAATGGGGTCATGGTTCCTTCTCAGACCGGGGCCGCGGCGGTTTCCCGCGTCCAGTCGTACCCTTTTTCTTCGAGTTCCAGGGCGAGTTCCTTGCCTCCCGACTTCACGATCCGCCCGTCGACCAGCACGTGCACATGGTCCGGGATGATGTGGTTGAGCAAGCGCTGGTAATGCGTGACCACGAGGATTGCGTTGTCCGCGGACCGAAGCGTATTGACGCCCCGGGCCACGATCCGGAGCGCGTCGATGTCGAGGCCGGAATCGGTTTCGTCCAGTATGGCCAGCCGCGGGTTCAGCACGGCCATTTGGAAAATCTCGTTCCGCTTCTTCTCGCCGCCGGAGAATCCTTCGTTCACGGAGCGCTTGAGCAGCTCTTCGTCCATCTCGACCAGTTTCATCCGCTCGCGGACCAGCTGCAGAAAGTCCATCGCGTCGAGTTCCTCCTCGCCGTGGTATTTTCGTATGGCGTTCAGGGCCGCTTTGAGGAAGTACGTGTTATTCACGCCGGGGATCTCCACCGGGTATTGGAAAGCGAGGAAGACACCTTCGCACGCGCGCACATCCGGCGTCATATCGAGGAGATTTCTTCCGTCGAACGACACTTCCCCCTGGCTGACCACGTATTCAGGCCGTCCGGCCAGTACGTGGGCCAGTGTACTCTTGCCGGATCCGTTGGGTCCCATGATCGCGTGCACTTCGCCGCGGCGAACCGTCAGATCGATGCCGGAAAGGATTTCATGTCCATCAATCGACGCGTGCAGGTTTCTGATCTCTAACATACATCCTCAGGTTGATTCGTACGGTCGGTTCCTTGCGTCTCATCCCACGCTCCCTTCGAGACTCACGCTCAACAGCTTCTGTGCCTCCACGGCAAACTCCATCGGCAGTTCCTTGAACACCTCCTTGCAGAATCCGTTGACGATCATGTTGACGGCGTCTTCGCGCGAGAGACCCCGTTGGTTGCAATAAAAAATCTGATCTTCGCCGATCTTCGAAGTGGTGGCTTCGTGCTCCACCTGCGCCCGGCGGTTTCTTGTTTCGATGTAGGGAAACGTGTGCGCTCCGCACCGGTCGCCGATCAGGAGGGAGTCGCACTGCGAGAAATTGCGAGCGTCCTCGGCGCCCTTCATGATCTTGACCAGGCCCCGGTAGGTGTTCTGTCCGTGACCGGCCGAAATGCCTTTGGAGACGATCGTAGAGCGCGTATTCTTTCCCACATGGATCATCTTGGTGCCCGTGTCGGCCTGCTGGCGATTGGCCGTCAGGGCCACGGAGTAGAACTCGCCCACGGAATGGTCTCCCTGCAGTATGCAGCTGGGGTACTTCCACGTGATGGCGGAACCCGTTTCGACCTGCGTCCACGAGATCTTGGATCGATGACCCGCGCACTTGCCGCGCTTGGTGACGAAATTGTAGATGCCGCCCCTGCCGTCCTTGTCGCCCGGATACCAGTTCTGGATCGTGGAGTACTTGATCTCTGCGCCGTCCAGCGCGACCAGCTCCACCACGGCCGCGTGCAGTTGGTTCTCGTCGCGCATCGGTGCCGTGCAGCCTTCGAGGTAGCTGACGTAGGCCCCCTCGTCGGCCACGATCAGCGTCCGCTCGAACTGGCCCGTGTTGGCGGCGTTGATGCGGAAATATGTCGAAAGCTCCATCGGACAGCGAACCCCCTTGGGTACATAGACAAACGACCCATCGGAAAAAACGGCCGAATTGAGCGTGGCGAAGAAGTTGTCCGCATAGGGAACTACGGAGCCGAGGTACTTTTGCACCAGCTCCGGGTGTTCCTGCACAGCTTCGGAGAACGAACAAAACACGATGCCCAGTTCTTTGAGCTTGTTCTTGAACGTGGTGGCCACGGAAACGCTGTCGAATACGGCGTCGACGGCTACGCCGGCGAGCAATTCCTGCTCCTTCAGCGGAATCCCGAGTTTCTCGTATGTCCGGAGCAGCTCCGGATCCACCTCATCCAGGCTCTTGGCTGCGCGTTTCTTGGGTGCGGAGTAATAGACGATGTCCTGGTAGTCGATCTTCGGAAAGTGAACGTTTTGCCATGTCGGCTCGTGCATCTCGAGCCATCGGCGAAACGCCTTGAGGCGCCACTCTAGCATGAACGCCGGCTCCTGCTTCTTTGCTGAAATGAAGCGGATTATGTCCTCGTTCAATCCCCTTGGAGCGGAGTCCGCCTCGATGTCCGTAACGAACCCGTACTGGTAGTCGCGAGAAGCGAGTTTTTCCAACATGTTGACATCTGTGGCCATGTGCTTACTCCTTGGTCCGCCTTCCTGCCGACTGTCCTCTAAGGGCTGGCTAATCATGCCAAGGATATGTATTCTTTACAAAAAAGTCAAGATTAAACTAGGTCAGGGTGCGTGTGGCATTGACGGCCAACAAAAGAAAAGGCCGCCCGAATGGACGGCCTTTTCAGTGAAAAGTCAGGACTGTTCAACCGATAGGAGTTATTTCGCCCGTCTCGAGATTCAAGATGAACGTGAATCCTCCGTATTCGAGGATGGCCGTTTCGTCACCGTCGAACGTAATTCGTCCGGCCACGTAGTACGATTCCGATATATTGGGCCCGCTGGCGTCGTAGTCGACGGTGAACCCGATGGATCCACTCAACGGATACTCGGGTTCATCGTCCAGGTCATTGGCCGGTCCAAAGATGACCAGACTGTCGACATCGTAATCGGCGTCGAGAGAGACCTCATACGTCAAGACCCCCAATGTGTACGCGAAATCGCTGTGTGATCCCGTGGTTCCTATGATCGTCAGATAATTGGTATTCGTCACAAACGGCTCGTCGCTCTGCACGTCGAAGTTGTTGCTGAGCGTCGCCTGGAGCGTCAGTATTCCGGCATTGGTGGTGTCCTGCAGCGTTCCGCTAATACCGAGGACGGTCTCGTACTCCATCCTTTTCGTGGAATCCGACGGCAGGCCGAAAATATTCCGCGGCGTGAAGCGAACGCGATAGAACAAGTCCCAGGTGATACCCTCGACTGTGGTGTCTGCATCGAGCGTCCAGTAGTGGGTGGCATCATCGTAGATGAACGAAAAGGATGAAGTCTTTGCCAGTCCTGCATGACGCCGTTTCGACACTGCACTTCCGATGCCGATGTCGGCCGAGCCGTCAAACTCTTCCGAAAACCCGGCGGAGGTGAATACCTGATCCATCACTTCCATCGGGTTCACGCCGCTCTTTTCGAGTTCCTCGTACGATTCCTGGGCTTCCGCAGAGGTGTCGAACGTAGAAAGCGTCTTCTGGTCTTCGGCGCAGGCCGATATCCACCACATGCTCAGGGTTGCAATGACCAGCGATCGTAGTGATTTGTTCATGGGACCTCCTTGTTTGAACATCTAATCGGTGTATTAGGGTTAAGCGGTATGAATGGTCTGACAGGGCAGAAAGTAAACACGAGCGCCCCGCGCTTCTGTGACGGGGATCATAGGAAAAAGCGCCAAAAAACCGTACGTACGATTCGTTCCAGGCGGTTGACCCCGTTCAAGCGTCCGCGTAAACAAATAATTATCTTGCGTCTGTGCACCAAATCGAGTAAGTTGACGGTGATCCCCAGCCATGTGTCCTGGATCAAATGTCAGACATCCTACGACTCACACTAGACTAACGCGGGAGTTCTCGAAGTATGGAGGGAATCCAAACCACCATTAAATACACAGGTCCGGAAGACAGTATAGGGGTCATCAAAGTCGGCGGATACATCGACACGACCACTTCCTCCGAACTCGAACGTTCGCTTGGCTCTCTGCTGAAGAAGAATCAGTACCGTATCATCGTTGATCTTGGAGATGTTGATTACATCAGTTCCGCGGGCTGGGGTATTTTCATCAGCGAAATCAAGGGGATTAAGGAAAACAACGGTGATCTGAAGCTCGCCCGCATGATCCCCGAGGTGTATGAGGTATTCGAACTCCTGGAGTTCCACTACATCCTCAAGGCATACGATACCGTCGAAGAAGCGGTCGATTCGTTCATCAAAGAGGGAGGCGGGGTGCTCGCGACGGCGCGGCCTCGAGAGGCGGCCGCGAAGGAGACCCTGGTGACGCAAGCGCAGCCGGTTACGGCCAAGCCCAGCAAGACGTCCGTCGTGCAGGAGATCGAGGAAGAAAAGGCACAGGAAAAAGTCCGGGAAGAAGACCTCACGGTAGACGATCACATCCGTGCCGCCGTGGCGAAGTATCCGAACATCGGAGCATGGCAGTTGAAGAAGATCCTCAAGACGGAAGAATACAGTTTCACCAATATCGGCTGGTTTGAGTTGCGCAGGCGGCTCAAGATGCTGGGGCTTTCCTCCAAGGACAGCCGGATGAAATACTCGGCCGAGCAGGACTAGACCTGCCCACATACGATTTTTTCACGAAAGTCTCTCCTCGCGGGGAGGCTTTTTCATTTGGATCTATGAAACCCCTCTTCGCTGCAAGTGTTGTCCTGATGGCAGCCCTGACGGCGGCGACCGGACAACCGCAGACGCATCTCCCCGGCTGGCAGCAGGAGGTTGCCTACACGATCGACGCTCAACTCTTCACGACCGCCAACGTTCTGACCGGAACGGAAATCGTCCGCTATACCAATCGCTCCCCGGACACGCTGCAGGCGCTGTTCCTTCATCTCTATGCCAATGCCTTCCGCAGGAACAGCCTGATGCACCGGCACCAGAACGAACGCAGCCGCGACCGCAACGGAAGTATCCTTTCGCACTTGAAAGAAGAACTTCTCGGCGGTCAAACCGTGGGCGCCGTGAGGGACGCACAGGGCCGGGAACTGGCCACATGGCTCGACGACACCGTTCTGCGCATCGACCTCGCCGAGCCTCTGCCGCCCGGGGAAACGCAGGCTGTCCGGTTAGAGTTCACGCTCAAAATACCCTGGCTGATCCGCCGCATGGGCTGGCATAACCGCGAGGGCATCGAGTATTCGATGGCGCAGTGGTACCCGAAGCTGTGCGTGTACGACCGCGACGGCTGGCACAGGAACTACTATCTGGGACGTGAGTTCTACGGCGAGTTTGGTACGTTCGACGTGAGTTTGACCCTGCCCGCCGAGTATGTTGTCGGCGCCACGGGCCGGCTGGTGAACGCCGGCAGCATCGGGGCCATGATGGCGACCGATCCGCGGCTTACCCTGGGGGACAGGACCATCGCGGAGGCAGCATCCCCCTTCGACCTGCGGGAGGACAGTACCGGGCGGATCGGACTCCAGGCAATGCGCACGTGGCGTTTCCGGGCGGAACGCGTTCACGACTTCGCCTGGTGCGCGGATCCGGACTACCGGTGGGACTCGGTGTCGTGCGGCAGCGTTCGGATCAACCTTCTCTATCAGCCGAGCGTTGAAGGCCGATGGGCGGAGATGAAGGACTGGGCCGTCCGGATACTGCGTTACCTCAATGAAAACGTAGGCCCGTATACCTACCCGGAGTTCACCATCGCGCAGGCAGGGGACGGAGGCATGGAGTATCCTACGATCGTCTTCCTCACCGGGGAACGCCCACGATTCAGCCTGGCCAGCGTTACGGCCCATGAAATGGCCCACAACTGGTTCTACGGGATGCTGGCAAACGACGAGACGGCGGAGGCCTGGCTGGATGAAGGCGTTACGTCGTATTACACCACTCGCCTGGTGGAGCACCTGTTCGGCCGCTACGCCAACCTGCAGTATGACACCGCGTTCAAGCGTCGGTGGTACCCCTTGCTGGACGCGAGAGTGAGTACGTTTGCCGGTTACGAGTGGTGGGCTAAGCAGGGGTTCGAAGAGAAGTCGTTGACGGCCTCAGACTTTTTTTCCAGCGACCGCTCTTACGGTTACGCCACGACGTACAAAGGACAGATCTTCATGTACGCGCTCGAGTACTACTTCGGTCGGGCACGTCTGGACTCGCTGATGCGAGAATTCTTTCGCCACCGGGCCCATCATCATGTGTCGACGGATGATTTCCGCCGATTTCTCGAAAAGGAAACGGGCGCACCGCTCAAAGACATGTTCCACGCCTGGTTGAACACGACGGACGCCTGCGATTATGCCGTGCGAGGTCAGTCCGG
>JBBIJR010000069.1:0-19326 GCA_037445875.1 Bacteroidota bacterium
CCGTGTAAATCTGTGTGCCGTTTTCGAATACCATAGAACACGGATATACGCGGATTAGACAGATTACCACGGATTGTTCACCCCTGGTCTTATCCGTGCAAATCCGTTTCATCCGTGCAAATCTGTGTGCTGTTTTAGGATACCATAGAACACGGATACACACGGATCGGACGGATGCACACGGATCTTTCACCCTTGGTATTTTCCGCGTGAATCCGTTTGATCCGTGTAAATCTGTGAATCTTTTCTTCGTTTAGCCTCTCAATGTCTGTGCAAGTCCTTGTGCATGATCTTGCGCATCTCGGTGAGGCGTTCGTCGGCCGGCATCTCCTGCAGCGACTTGCCCATGATCTCATCGTTCTCCGAGCGGAGCAGGTGCATAAGGTAGTCGATCACGCTCGAAGGAAAGACCCCGTCCCGCTCGTAGAAGACCCGCCTTTCCTGCAGGATCCTCGACGACTCGACACAACTGCCCGGTATGACGGGAAGGCGCTGCAGTAATTCCCGCTCCTTGAAGACGTTGCCTTTCACGTAAAGCACCTTGGCCAATTCCAGACTCTCGTCGTGGGTCAGGCCCCAGTCGACGGCCATCGTGATGCCGGCCAGGAGGGCATGGATGATCGCACTGCCATCCGGGCTGCGTAACTCGACGGTCTGCTTCCCGCGTCCCGTCGCCGGTTCCGTCTTCTGCTGCGGGTTGACCAGCGAAGACAGATCGCCGACCCGGTGCCAGCCGAGAGGAACGCGGATCATCGCGCTGCGGTTGAGGTCGCTCCAGCAAATGTGCGTCGGCGCCTCCTGGTCCGGCACGAGCCGCAGGTACGACGAGGCGACGGTGTTCCCGAACGCGGTCAGCGAGTCGGCGTGTTTGCACAGCCCACCGATGAGTTTTCTCGCCGCCGGCGAAAGGTCTCCGCGGTCGTCTCGCATGACGTTCTTTCCGTCGTGCATCAGCTCCACGTGCACATGCAGTCCGCTGCCGGCCACGCCCTCTTCGAGTTTGGGAGCGAACGTGGCCACACACTCGTGCCGGTGGGCGACGTTGCGGATGAGCCATCGCGCCAGCACGAGATGGTCCGCCATATCGGTGATCGGTGCGGGCAGGAACTCGATCTCGAGCTGTTCCGCCTGCCGGCCGCGGATTTCCTCGACGTGGCTGAAGACGCTTTCGATGTAACCGACCTCGCTGTGCGCATACTTGACCGATCCGGTGATCTGAGCGATGTGCCGCATCATCTCATTGAGGATGGCGCCGCTCTTGACGAAAGGCGCCGACGCGTGGTAACCTTTCTGTTTCGACGCCTGATACGTGCGTCCCGGTTCACTGCTCAGGAGATAGAACTCCAGTTCGCCGAGCGCGTGCAGCTCCATACCGCAGTTCTTGCGGAACAAGGCGTACGCGTTCTGCAGAATATTATCGAGCGTAAACCGGGCGGGCTCTCCGTTCGGGGCGTAATAGCGGCAGATGAAGTCCAGGCTGCCCTCGTCGAAGGGGTTGAGAAAGGCCGTTCGGTAGGAGGGAATCACGTACAGGTCAGAGAGCCCCGTGTCCACGAGGCCCTTGAAGAGCGAGGAGCCGTCCACCCGTTCTCCCTCGGCAAGGACCTGCTCCACGTGGTGTCTGCCGGTTACCGGCAGGCACAGTTCCTTCAGTTTTCCGTCCAGCCCGGTATAGTGAAAGGTGATGCGTTCGACCTGCTTCTTTTCGATCACGTGGATGAGGTCGTCCCGCGTGAAATCCGACGGCGGCTTGTCGAGCAGCTGCGTTAGCCGGTTGGCAAGTGCATAAGAAGGATACATGGCTCGCCTCCTTATCGTTAACGCGGTAATGTCCCCAAACCGGGATTCGAAAACCATGACGGAAGTCAGGTTTGGAGGAATTTCGAACCGGGCGGCTTCGGGTCGTCTCGCTCCAATCGTATTGACTCTCTTGATTCCTTTTTGCTACATTGAGAATGCGTACTCTCGGCTGAGTCGCTCTATCGCGGCGCGCTGGCGCATATCCGCGAATCGAGCCCTGGTTTCAGCCGGCGGCTGCCGAGTACATGGATGCGTATCTGCGTGAGTCGATGTTCGGTGCGGCCAACATTCTGCTCATCGTGGCCGCCGCCGCGGTCGGTGTATGGCGGGGGCCGAAACGACCGATGCATAATATCATTTCTTGTGAAGACAACTGCCATGAAAATCCATCCGGAAGCGCCCAGGAACATCGATGAATACATCGCTTTTTTTCCCCCCGAGGTTCGGTACATTCTGCAGAAAATTAGAATGACGATCCGAAGGGCTGCGCCGGACGCGGAGGAAGCGATTAAGTATCAGATACCGACGTTCACTCTCCAAGGCAATCTGGTACACTTCGCGGCGTACAAGAACCACATCGGCTTCTATCCGACCCCCACGGGTATCAGAAGATTCAAGAAGGAGTTGGCGGCTTACGAGGGATCGAAAGGTGCGGTACGCTTTCCACTGGACAAGCCGATGCCCTTCGGCCTTATAGCGAGAATCGTGAAGTTCAGAGTGCGTGAAACCCGTGCAAAATCAAGACGGCATTGAACCGCCAACAGGAAGCTTCGTCAACTCATGGTGATCGCAGGTGCAACAACTGTATTGCGAGAGATCACTGAAGCTGACCGCCCAAGCATCTTCGAATGGCTCACCCATTCGGACCTGACACCTTCGATGATGGGACCGCCGCATTACCCGATACCCACATGAGATGAATTCTGCGCGGACGATCTCCCGCATTACTTCGACGGCTCCCGGCGGCACAAAGGGCGCTGTTTCATGATCGTGGCAGGTGGAATCGACGTCGGCGTCGTTGCTTACAACACGCTGCGGATGGACGGAACGGTCGACGTGGATACCTGGCTCAGGTCCGAAGCCGATTGCGGAAAAGGTTGGGGACCGGACGCTCTGAGAACGGTGAGCAACTATCTGCACGAGGAATTCGGCGTAACCTGGGTTGTCCTCTCACCGTCGGCGAGGAACCATCGGGCGATTGCCGCTTACAGGCAGGCGGGATCTCTTTCCGGATGAAGTGGATCGCCGGCCTGTCCGGCAAGAAGAAAGGGAATACGAAGACCAGGTTGTACTGGTCAAGGATTACCTCTAGTCCGCAACGTACAAAAGAGTGCCTTCATGACCGACATCTCACCCACGACGCACCGTCGGCTCGAAATTCAAGGGTTCGTCGGCGTGGACGAAGCGACTCTTGCCGAGACCGCTCCGTGGCTTCGCTTTGCATTTGCACTGTGTACTCTGTTCGCAGCCGCAGGCACGGTGCTGGCATCGCCGGTGTTCCTGTGGGCCCTCGCGCCCATCGCTGCGTGGGCCGCGGCGTTTCCCGTCCATCCGTTCGACCATCTGTACAACTTTGCACTCCGGCCATTCACCGGCACACAACCGTTACCTAAGCGGGGCGCGCCGAGCCGGTTTGCGTGTGGGCTGGGCGCCGTGTGGGTCATGGTAACGGGATGGGCATTTTACGCAGGCGAAGCGATGACGGGATACGTCCTCGGCGGGCTGCTGGTCGTCGTGGGTTCGCTCGTCAGTACCATCCATTTCTGCATTCCTATGCTCCTATTTAGAATGATGTTCGGATTTCCGCCGAAATCCGAGGCCACAAGATAAACCCTGTGTCCACTCGCCAACGAGAAACGTGGAGCCAACCCAGCGGCCCGGACAAGATGACCAGGAAAGACTCTTCTTTTCGTAACGCCTCGACACCAGGAGACTGAAGAACTCTGGATATAGTAACAGGCGCTTACGGATACATCGGGAGGTACATAGCCGGGGCTCTCTTGGAGCAAGGGCGCACGGTGCGGACCATTACCACGCATCCGAACAAGCCAAGTCCCTTCGGAACCGCAGTGAAAGCGTCTTCGTACAGCTTCAACGACCGCCGCCAGTTGACCGAAACGTTGAGGGGAGCGGACGTCCTGTACAACACGTACTGGATTCGATTTCCCTACGACGGGCAAACGTACGAATCCGCACTCGAGAACACACGCACGCTCTTCGAGTGTGCCCGAAACGCCGGAGTGAAGAGGATCGTTCACATTAGCGTCACCCATGCATCGACCGATTCCGATCTGCCGTACTACCGTGGAAAGGGGATTCAAGAATCTATGCTCCATGAAAGCGGAGTGTCGTTTTCCATCGTCAGGCCCACGCTTGTTTTCGGCAACGGAGACATCCTGGTCAACAATATTGCCTGGTTGATTCGAACCTGCCCGGTCTTTCCGATTTTCGGATCGGGCGACTATCGTATTCAGCCCGTGTACGTGGAGGACCTTGCGCGGATCGCGATCCAATGTTCGACAGGGCCCGCCGGGCTAACGGTCGATGCCATCGGACCGGAAACGTGCACGTTCAACCAGATGGTCCGGCTGGTTGCCGATACGCTTGAGAGGAGAATCAGATTCGTCAAGGTTCCTCCGGCCCTTGGCATGCTGGCTGGAAAGATCGTCGGTCTGTTTCTTGATGACGTCATTCTCACCGCAAACGAACTAAAAGGACTGATGGCGGAGTTGTTGACGTCGAAGCAGCCGGCGAACGCTCAAACAAAATTCTCAGAATGGCTGGAGCGGAACAAGTCCACCGTGGGGACTCACTACTCGTCCGAACTGGCCCGCCACTTCCGGTGGTCACCCTCCTGACCGGCAGCCAGTCGGCGTTACGTCATCCGGACAAACGAAGGAAGGGTCACCTCTTCCAAAACTGGCAGAATGTGCTGGCGGCCCTACTCCGCCAGCGGCTTCGGCACGTATTCGCGAGTGGTCTTATTCGTCAGATCGTGACGTTCTTTGTTGCGGGCGAAACGGATCATCATGACCGTGCTGATGGCCATCAGCCCGCAGCCGACGAGGAAGGTATTACCGATGCCCGCGGCGCCGATCAGCCACGCACCGAAGAAGGGCGCCACCAGTCCCCGCGCGCCCGTCAGCATGGTGTGGATACCCATGTAAATGCCCACCTGGTTCTTCGGAGCAAATTCCATCACACACAATTGCCAGCTGAGCTGGGCGCCGCTCATGGAAATGCCCTGCAGTACGCTCGCCACGTAGATCAGTTTCAGGTCCGTCGCAAAATAGAAGAGCAGCAGATTCACGGTCGGAAGGATGTTGAGCAGAAAGCGGATCCGGATCACCCCGTACTTGTCGATCTGGCGGCCCCAGAAGGCGAACGTTAGAAGCATCACCGCCTGAGGGATCACCGTCACGGCCAGCACCGCCTCCTCGTACCCGGCGTCGATGCCGAACCGCGGATCGGTCACGTAGATCGTCTTGACCGGGTCGACCATCAGGGCGGCAAATCCGAAGATCGCCCAGTAGAGCATGAAGAAGGCGAACGGCTTGTCCTGCGTCATCACGCGGTGCAGTTGGACGAACGGGTGCTCCGGCGGGGCATTCCCGTTGGCGGGTACTTCGGCGAGCTTGATTTTCCGGAACTGCGCACAGCCCCACAAGCCGACGATCCCTATGATCGGATATACGTAGATGTAATTGCTCCCGTCCCACTCCAACAGCAGACCGAACGCGTACGCCGCCAGCACGAAGGCGATGTTGAATACGGTTCGAACAATGCCCATGATCTTGCCGCGTGCGTAGTCGGGGTAGTTGACGCGGTAGATGCTCGTGATGACCGGCGTGTTTAGCGAATGCAAAGCAAACGCGGCGCAGAGGATGAGCGTAAACACCAGGGAACTCGGAAACACGACGGAGACGATCGCGGTGAGGACGAACAGCCAGCGCGCGGCGAGGTCCGGATAGTAGGCGTAGTCCATCTTGTTGGGTTTTTCGGCGTGCGAAGCGAGAAAAATGCTGAAGAGCAGTCCGAGACTGACGGCGCTGTGCAGTAGCGCCACTTCGAAATCCGATGCCTGGAACGTTTTCTTGAGAATAACCCCGGCCACGCCGGCGCTGCCCGCCAGCACAAATCCTTTCGAAATGCCGTAGCGGAGGTCATAGCGGAACGTCTCCGCCGCCTCGTTCGGAACCCGGTAGGAGTCAACAATCTTGCGTAATCTCGATCTCAATCCGTCCGTCTCAATCAGCTTGTGCGGGTCCTTCTCCCGTATTGTCTCCTGAACCTATCCAGCATCAGGATTGCAAATCCAGTCGTGTCCCCTCTTCCTCTCCAAAGAGGGGTTCGTGATGTTGGCATTTACTGGGTCGACAATCACTCCGGCCCTCGTTGTCTCACCAACTCCTCGATTCTTTTCTTTTCTTTTCTTGATACAAAGAAAGGTCTCTTGTCTGTCTCTTGCCCGCAACCTTGTGAAGACCTGTCGAATGGGTCACCTGCCAACCACCTGCTCCACAAAGAAACGATGCAGCCGTTCATCCTCCGTCAATTCCGGATGAAACGTGGTGACCAGCACAGGGCCGTGCCGTGCCGCCACAATCGAATCGTCCAGACGGGCAAGAACTGTCACAGCTTTTCCGGCTTTCAAGATCTTCGGGGCGCGAATGAACACGGCATGTAGGGGTTCTCCGCCGAGCGCCGGCACTTCGATGTCCCGCTCAAAACTATCCACCTGCCGGCCGTAACCGTTCCGGCGGACCGTGATGTCGATGAATCCGAACCGGAATTGTTCGCTGTTCTCGATCTCCCGGGCCGCCAGGATCGAACCCGCGCAGGTGCCGAAAATCGCCTTGCCGCGCCTGTGGAATTCGCGCAGCGCGTCTTCCATCCGAAAGTCCCGTATCAAGCGGATCAACGTCGTGCTTTCTCCGCCCGGAAGGATGAGTCCGTCGACGGCGGCCAGCTGCTCCGCAGTACGGACCTGAACGTTCGCCACGCCCAGCCGGTCCAGCACACGTTGGTGCGCCTCGAAGTCACCTTGCAAAGCGAGCACGCCGATCGGAGATCTTTCCATCGCCTCACCCCTGCTTCATCAGAAACCGGTCGATCGTATGGGTGGCCGCCTCCCACGGCTCGAGGGGCGCGGGCCAGTTCCTGTCCTGAGCGCGCCGCAGATAAATCATCTGTGCGGCATGATACAGATAGTGATGACCCGTGTGGAGCAGAATGCCCCCCAGCGATTCGTACGCCTTCGCGCCGGCAGTTGCCACGCGGCGATCGAGTTCTGCATCGTCTCCGCATTGGGCCAGAATCTCATCCAGCCGTGCATCGGCCGCCTTTACCAACTCCAGTATTTCGGCGGGCGAGGCTTCCTTGCGGTCCACCACCGTACTTTCCAAGCCGAGCCGTTTGAGAAACCACATATCGACGCGTACCAGGTGGCGTGCCATTTCTCCGATGCTTCGCGATTCCGGCGCCGGTTTCCAGTTCATGTGTTCCTCCGGAATTTGTTCCAGCACCGCATACAGCGGAACGCGGCAAGCCTTCAGGACTTCCTGAATCGTTCCGATCGTCGACCGGCCCATATTACCACCCCCGCTTCGACAGGTGTTCGTCCTCGCCCAGGCTTTCCATCGTGATGCCGACCATGGCTTCCCCGAGGCCCGTGGAGACCTCGGCCAGGATGTTTGGATCGCGGAAATGCGTGGCCGCTTTAACGATGGCCTGCGCCCGTTTGGCAGGGTCGCCCGACTTGAAGATCCCGGAACCGACGAACACGGCCTCGGCGCCTAGCTGCATAACCAGCGCGGCGTCCGCGGGCGTGGCAATGCCTCCGGCCGAAAAATTCGGCACCGGGAGACGGCCGTGCCCGGCCACCCACCGCACGAGTTCGTACGGCGCGCCCAGGTTCTTGGCTTCGGCCATCAGTTCGTCCTCGCCCATCACCGTGAGCTTCTTGATGTGGCCTACGATGGCCCGGATGTGGCGCACCGCCTCCACCACGTTGCCCGTGCCGGCCTCGCCTTTGGTGCGGATCATGGCCGCCCCTTCGCCGATTCTCCGAAGCGCCTCACCGAGGTTGACTGCACCGCATACGAACGGCACCTTGAAGTCGTGCTTGTAAATGTGGTGCGTCTCGTCCGCGGGTGTCAGGACCTCGCTCTCGTCGATGAAGTCCACTCCCAACGACTCGAGGATCTGAGCCTCGACGAAATGGCCGATCCGTGCCTTGGCCATCACCGGTATGGTCACGGCCTCCATGATCTTGCGGATCATTTCCGGGTCGCTCATGCGTGCGACCCCTCCGTCTCTGCGAATGTCCGCAGGGACACGTTCCAGCGCCATCACCGCGCAGGCACCGGCGTCTTCCGCGATCCGGGCGTGGTCGGCATTGACGACGTCCATGATGACGCCGCCCTTGAGCATCTCCGCCAATCCCACCTTCACTTTGAAGGTGCCCGTCAGAACCCTTTCCTCGGTCTGACCGTTGCCGCCTTTTGTGTTTGCTTCCATGGCTTTCTTCCTTGTGTATCAATGGTATGGTTTTATGGACCGCTGTTGCACGGGATTTCCAATTTTAAGCATGCATCTCTTCCTCGACGCAGATCTTGGGCACGGTCGGCTTCCGGGATGTCGGAGGCATGCCGAGAAACGCGCGGAACTTCTCCGGATCGAGCACGTTGACGAAATAGACGCCGACGAGAATCAGCGACGTACCGGCCAGGACGTTGAAGCCCAGGGCCTCGTTGCGGAGCAGCCAGCCGAGCAGAATCGCCACTACCGGAATGCACAGCGTGATCACCGACGCCTCCATAACACTCACTTTCTTGATTACCCACATGTAGAGTACGAACGCAACGGCGGAGCCGACGATCGCGAGATACGACACGGCAAATACCGCGTTGAAGGACAGCCGGAACCGCGAGGGGTCCTCCGCGATTAAACCCAGCGTGGTAAGGCTCACA
The DNA here is from genome assembly GCA_037445875.1 of Bacteroidota bacterium. Lineage (GTDB taxonomy): Bacteria > CLD3 > CLD3 > SB21 > SB21 > JBBIJR01. The sequence continues at coordinate 8,772 of JBBIJR010000069.1, forward strand.
GCCGCCACGCCCAGCTGAACGGTCGTGTTGGTCACGGCGTGGATCTTCTCCGCGTGCTTCTTCGCGTAGACGCTGATGAACGCCCCGCTCAGCGAGCCGACAATAATGGCGAGATCGCCTTTGAGTGAAAGTGAGATGTGGGCAAGATCGCGAAGGAAGATCAACACCACACCGACGAAACTCACCGTGATGCCGAACAGCTGGGACCACGTGATGCGGTGGTCGTTCATCATGAAGTAACCCATTCCCGCGACAAAGAACGGCATCGTGGCGAACAGGATGGCCGCCACGGCCGAGTCGATGAATTGCTCCGCCCAGAAGACGGCCGCATAGTCGATCGACTGGAAGGCGCCCAACACGAGCATCACTTTCCATTTCTCCGGATCCGTCGGAAAGGGAATTCGTTGAACCTTCATGAACAAGAACAGCAGAACCGTTGCGAGAAAGAACCTCGTGCCGGCGAACAGGAACGGCGGCAGATCCTCCAGGCCGAATTTGATGGCGATCCAGGTTGAGCCCCAGATCAGGCAGAGGGTGGCGATGACGAGCGAGGGCAGATAGGCGCTTCGGCTCATCGTATCCTCCGCACGTTCGCGTCCATCACCATGACTCCCTCTCCCGCAGCGTCGTGATGTGGGCCGTGTGATGCCGTCCGTGCCATGCATAGAGGCTCAACAGCGCGTTGAGGTTCATGACGCCGCTTTCCGGATGATTGATCGTGCGATCGAACACGCGCTCATCGAGATGCCGGAGCAGCTTGACCCACCGTTCGTGAACTGCTTCGAGGATTCTCAGAGACACTTCGACCGGCTCGCGCGAGTCCGACAGGCCGGCCCAGGCGTCCTGGTTGTATGGCTTGATGGTCGGCTGCTCCTCGGTGAGGCCCAGTTTGAACCGCACGTATGCGTTCACGTGGCTGTCGGCGACGTGGTGCACCAGTTGCCGAACCGTCCAGCCTCCTTCGCGATACGGCGTGTCGAGCTGTTTGTCCGTAAGTCCGGCGAGGGCCTTGCGCAGAAGCGACGGCAATTCGCCAATCTGATCGAGCAGTGTCTTGCGTCGCTGCGGCGTCAACCGCGGTTCGGGTTGGAACTTTCCTCTCGGATACTTCGGGTCACTCATGTTCGTCCTTTGGTTTCAAACAGTTTTCGGATATCGTGTCATGTGCCTTTTCTCAACGTACGGTTCTCCTCCATCAACTGTGCGACCCCCAACGCCCCCGCTTCTCCGCGTTCCTTGAGCTTTGCAATAATGTTTTCGTAATCGCGTTCGTGTCGGTTCTGGCTGAGTTTGAACGCCGCTTCGATACGTTCAACGCGGACCCTGAAGGCGAACAGGGCACCTGCTTCTTTGTCAAAGTAGCCCCGTGTCATGGAGTCGATCGTGCAAAGGCCCGCGGGTTCGTATCGTTCGATCATTTGCGCCATGACGCGGCGGAATCCTTCCGGATCGGTCACGGGTCCCGACGTACCGTAGACGTGTACCGCCGCGTAGTTCCTGGTGGGGACGTTCATACTATCGTACCAGCCGGGCGACACATACGCATGCGGTCCCAGAAAGATCGCGAGGACCGGAAGGCCGGATTCGAAGTCTTCCCGCTGCGGATTGCTTCGCGCCACGTGTCCGTACAACCACTCCGAACCGTCGGCGTCTGTGTGAAATTCGAGCGGTATATGCGTTGCCCTCATTTCACCGTTGAGCGTCGTCACCACGGTCGAGAATGTGTACGTCCGGATCATTTCGCGCACACGGTCCTCGTCGGATTGTTCGAATCGTCGCGGAACGTACATCAGATCTCCTTCCGCGCGTACGCGATATAATCGGTCAACGGAGGCGCCACACCGCATCGGCGGATTTCCATCGCGATCTGCCCCCGGTGATACGTGGAGTGGTTGATCACGTGCACGAGGATGTCGTGGACCGTGTTGTCGTATGCCACGCCCTTCGTGTTGCGATAACGGACGGTCCGCCCAAGGTCGTGGGGACCGAGACGGTCGAGCCACCGCGTCCACAGATCGTATAGTTCGACCCCTTTCGCCGCTATGTCGACCGCGGACCACCCGGTCCACACGGACCGGATATGGTCGTAGCGGCCCTGAATGCGGTGATACCACAGGAATTCCGTCTCGATGATGTGACTCATGATGGCCATGGCCTTGTCGGACGCGGAGGGAAGTTCCTGCAGGCTCGCGAGCATCGTTTCATTGACCGCACGATCGTATGCGAGCATCGCTCGAAAATATTCTCGTTCCATCGACTGTCCTTTGCTATACACGTTCCTGGCCTTCCTCAGGCCGGCCGCTCCTGGCGGTGCCACCACTCGAGCAGATCGGTGCACAGCCCGTTCGAATCAAAGGTGAGCAGGAACACCCCGTCCAGCTTTGCCCGGATGTTCGTTGTGACTCGCAGGTATTCCGCCCACCAGCGCACGACGGCGCGCAGGCCGGTAAGGGCAATGATCTCGTAGGTGAACTTCACGTCTTTCTGAATATCGGTATTCTCTTTCCAGTACCGCTCGATAGCCTCGCCGCCGATCATAGGGTCGTCGAACGGCACTTCACGGTATGAGGCCCGTTCTCCGAAGAGACGCTGGGCCGCCGCTCGGTCGCTGGTCTCCCACGCCCTGCCGTAGGCATCGAGCCAGCGCCTAAGTTCCTGGTCGGTCATCGCTTTCTCCCCGGTCGACTTCATATCACCGGCGCCAGCTGGCTCTCGAGGACCCGGGAGCCTTCCTGGTGAACGAGCATTTGCTTTAGAATATCGCCGAGGATGTGCACGCCTTCGTCGATCTTTTCCGGAGGATACGATACGAAGCCCAGCCGCATCCCGTTGTCCGTGCCGGGCTGAGCGGCAAAGAATTTCTTCGGCGTGAACAGGACGTTCTGCTTGCGGGATTCCATCAGAGCTTCATAGGCGCTTACCGATGCAGGCAGCTCCACCCACTCGAAAAGTCCTCCCGGCGCTTGTTCGTACTGACACCCTTCCGGGAAATACCTTGCGATCGCCTGATGCATGGCGTCCCGCCGCTCGCGCAGGATTTTGAGCTTCTTCTTCAGGTACCTGTCAAAATATCCCTTTTCGCAGAATTCCAGAATGGCGCCCTGCAGAAGGTAACTGTTCTGCCAGTCCGTGACCTTCTTGGCAAAGATTAACTTACGTAGGAATTCCGGGTGGACGCTGATGATCCAACCGAGGCGGATACCGTGAAAGAGAATCTTGGAAAAACTTCCCACCGAGATTACCACACCCGTGTCGTCAAGCACGTAGAGCGGGAGTACGTCCTTGCCGTCGAAGCGCAATTCGTTCGCATACTGGTCCTCCACGATCGGCACACCGTAGTGGCCCGCCAGAGAAAGCAGTTGTCTTCGCCGTTCCATCGACATCGTGCGGCACGTGGGGTTGTGAAACGTCGGTACCGTGTAGATCATCTTGACCTTCTGGCGTTCGAGCACCGTCTGCAGCACGTCGAGACGCATGCCCTCCTGATCCAGAGGAATGCCGATCACGTTGGCGCCAAGCGCGTTGAATACCCGCAGCGCTCCGCGATACGTCAATTCCTCCGTGACCACCACGTCGCCCGGATTGACCAGCACACGGCCGATGAGATCCAGTCCCTGCTGGATTCCGTTGACCATCACGACCTCTTCGGGCCGCACGTTCATACCGCGGCGGATGAGGAACTTCGGCAGAAATTCGAGGAAGGGCCGAAAGCCCTGCGTGTCGCCCATTTCGAGAAGGTCTACACCGTATTTCTGGATGGCCTGGTACGTGCAGTTCTGGAACTCTCTCAACGGAAAGATGTGTTTGTCCGGAACGACGGACGCAAAAGAGATGGCGTCGTGCGGCTTGAAACACGTTCGGGCCACGATCTCGATGTTAGCCAGCGTCGTGTCCTCGGCGTTGGCCCAGGCCCCGGCGTACAGGCCTTCAAAGCTGAACCGCGTGGAGCGCACGGGACGGATGCGGGCCGGGGGCTGCAGGACGGCGTGGCGATTGACAAACGTTCCGCGTCCCACGTCCGAGTACACCAGACCTTTGACCTCGAGCTCCTGATACGCCTGAACGACCGTGTTGCGATGCACCTGCAGGTTCTGAGCGAGTTCGCGCGTCGCGGGCAGTTTCTCATCGGGTTTCAGGATGCCCCCGCGGATCAGATCTGCGATTCGAGACTCGATCTGCACATACAGCGGAATCCCGCCTTCTTTGTCGAGTTCAAATAACATGCTTCACCTCGTTGTCGGGATGAACGTATCCGACGCGCATAAAGAGCGGCCAGACCAGACGCCGGGTTGGAGCCGTGCCCCATGCCAGCGCCAGATCCGCACGAACGATTTCCACGGGGTCGGTGCCTGTGGCCTCACGGTATTTCCGCACGCTCGACCACGTGCCCAGATAGCCGATCAAACGCTCCAGCGTCCAGTCATGTTGCATCGTCAGCTCGGGCGCCGCCAATTCCTGAAATGGAAAAGGAAGCGTGCGGTAACGTTCCTCGACCCAGGCGCGCTGTTTCGGCCAATAGGGCCCGACCACCTTTGTATAGAAATGTGCAATAATCCTGTCAATGTCGGGGCCCGCCTCGAACAGATCGTAGGCATAGGCCGCCAGCACGGCTCCCGGGCGCGTCACACGATGAACCTCGCAGTAGAAGGCGTCGAAATCGAACCAATGGATGCCGGCCGCAACGGACACCAGATCGACGGACCGATCCGGAAGGCCGCAGGATTCGGCGGGTGCGACCCGATACCTCACGCGGTCATGGAGTTGTGCGTATCGGATTTGTTCCTCACTTGCGTCGGTGGCCATCACCCGGTCGAAAAACGCGGCCAGTCCAACGGCCGCCTGCCCGTTACCCGTTGCGCAGTCCCAGGCCGTGTCACGCCGCACGACCAGGGACGCCAGCCATCGGAAGAACGGCGGGGGGTACACCGGACGGTATCGGGCGTACCGTTCCGCCCGATCGGAAAAATGATCCTGAAAGATAGGGTGAGCTTCGAGCATCCTACACACTCCCGAACGCCTGCTCCATATCCGCCATGAGGTCTTGCGGCGCTTCAATGCCGACCGACAGGCGCAGCAGCTCGTCCCTGATCCCGATCGACGCGCGATCCCGTTCGGAAAGTCTCGAGTGGGAAGTGCGCGCGGGAGAACAGATCATCGATTCGACGCCGCCGAGGCTGACGGCCGGTTTGATGAGACTAAGGCCTCGCTGGAATCTCTCGGAGGCGGCACGGTCGCCCCGGATCTCGAACGCGACCATACCGCCGAACCCGGACATCTGTCTGCGAGCGACGGCATGGCCCGGATCGTTCTCCAGGCCGGGATAGTATACGGCCTTGACTGTGGGATGGCCGGCGAGATACCGTGCCACTTCCATCGCATTTTCATTCTGTTTCGATACGCGCAGGGCGAGCGTCTTAAGGCTGCGTTCGAGGAGATAGCACGTGTGAGGGTCGAGTGTGCCTCCGAAATGGGTCGCGGAGGCTCGCACGCGGGCCGTCAGTTCCTTCGAAGACACGAGGGTGCCGCAGCACAAGTCGCTGTGCCCGCCGAGATACTTTGTTCCGCTGTGAATCACGATGTCGATGCCCAGGTCGATCGGGTTCTGGTTGATCGGTGACGCAAACGTGTTGTCGATGACGGTCAGGATGCCTTTGCTTCGCGCCAACGCCGCCACTTCTCTAATATCCACGATCCGCAGCAGGGGATTCGACGGTGTTTCGATGTAGATCATCCTGGTGTTCGGTTTTACGGCCCGTTCAATATCTCCGGCGATCGTACCGTCGACGAGGGTAAAGTCGATACCGAACCGTTCGAGGTCCGTGTGCACAAGGCGAAACGTACCGCCGTACAGATCGCTCTGGAACACGGCGTGATCGCCCGACTTTAACAAAGCGAACAGCGTCGTACTGATGGCTGCCATGCCCGACCCGAAGATCACGCCGTCCTCCCCGTGTTCCAGCGCCGCCATCTTCTCGACCACTGCTCGCTGGTTGGGAGTATTGAAATATCGCGGATATACGATCCCCCCGCCGTCGAGATAGCCGGTGGCCGTCGAAGTAAAGATCGGCGAGTTCGCGCCGTGCGTCACGGTATCGTGTACCGCGCCAATGTGTACGCACTGGGTGGGTTTGAGCATAGGCTACTCCTTATCATCGTGTGTCTTTGTACTCAAGCACTTCGACCGTCATTCCAACCGCCACACCTCCTTCGCCCGGCGCATGCAGCAGATTCTGCGCGAAGAGTACATTTCCCTTTTCATTGCGCCGGTACGTGGCCAATGTGGCAAGCGGTTCGCGGCCTTTTTCGCCTGTGGCCGGATCGATCGTCGTCACGACGCACCGCGCACACGGCTTGACCACATGAAAGACCCGAGAACCGATGCGGATCGTTTTCCACGTGTCTTCTTCATATGGTTGTGCGCCCGTCACGACCAGGTTGGATCGGAAGCGGTTCATGGTCAGCCGCATCCTGGCGCGTTCGCTCAGATCCCGCAGGGACGACTCGGAAGCGAGCAGGAACGGATACCCGTCCTGGAAGCCCGTCTGGTCATCTTCGTGTCGTCGGTAGCGTCCATCCACGTCTCTCCGGAATCCGCTGTGCATGTGCACCAGGCGGCAGGCGACGCCCAGGTATCGTTCCAGGAACGACGATGCCTCGTCGCCGCAATCTTCCACTTCGACCGTATCGTCCCATATCCGGACCTTACGCCGGGTTCGGGCGGGATCCGTGAACGGCACCTCCAGGGAACCCAGAAACGGCGCCTGCAACTCGATCGCCGTTTCCGTGGGGCGCGCATCGAGCAGCGTGAGCCGGGGGTGGTCACGCTGAGTCAGCGCCACACCATCGGGACCGACGATCATATACCGTCGGTCGTGCACCAGCCCGAAGCGGTCGATCGCCGATTCCTGCAGCGACAGGGCCCGGCACGATTTGATCGGATAAATATATATGGCGCTCAGCGTAGTCATCTCAGATAGCGTTCATCGATGATACGAAGATGGTGATTGACGTGGCCTGCGATGATGTAGATCAGGGAACGCACCGTGACCCGCTGGCCGGACGCTACGCCGGACCTTGTCATCATGGGTTCGTCCAGGCTCTTGATCAATTCAATCGTGGACAACCGGACGGCACGGAATTCCGCCAGCAGGTCCCCGACGCTCCGCCTCGCCGCATTCGAATGTGCCGCATACTCGCTTTCATCAAACCCGGGCAGTTCGGTCTGATCGTTTCTTGCAAAACGCAGGGCGCGGTACGAAAACACCCGCTCGCCGTCAATCAAGTGCGACAGGATGTCGCGGATGGTCCACTTGCCGGGCTCATACCGGAAGGTCAATTTTTCCTCCGAAAGCCTGCCCAATCGTAGTTCGATCGTCTGCAACTGTTCAAGGAGATACCGGACGAAATCCACGTCATCCGGCACGGTTGCAATGTAGCGAGCGAACCAATCTCCTCGCTCTTCGGGTTGCGGTCTCGAGATTCTCATCGAGGTTTTTCCTTTGCGAGACGGTCCACGAGCTGCCCCAGCGCTCCTGCAAAACGGCCCGGCGCTTCGGGATGTACGCTCAAATACAGGCTGGGCTCCAGCACTTCCAGTTCCATAAGGCACAGCCGTCCTTTCAGATCCAATGCATCGACCCGCGCATACAACACCGGCCTGCCGATCGACCGGACAACGGCACCGGCCTGGGCAATCAGATCGTCCGACACACCGGCGCCCTGCACCGTACCTCCGTAATACGTTTGCACGCGAAAATCCCCATTCCCCGGTCGCTTGATGGCCGAGTGAGAGAACTCATTCCAGAAAAAGACGAATGACCATTCGCCCTGCGTTCGAATCTCCTCGTGGAACTCCTGGAGCAATACGTCCCGGTCGGCGCTCAGTTCGTCCAGCAGCGCTTGCGGATGCGGCTCGAGGTCGAGGCGGTGCGTGTTCCTCGCCGCCGCTGAAACGGCGGGCTTGAGGATCGAGGCTTTCCAGGAGCGGCCGTTCATGATCTGCTTCAGGGAAGGGCGGCTTCCCTTTGGGATGAACAGCGTGTCGGGAATGAGAAATCCGCGTTCCCGGAGATCTCTGAGATAGAATTTGTGGTAGTTCCAGCGAAGAAGATCGATCGGATTGTACACAGGTATCCCAAGCGTCTCGATTGCCGACAGCCAGGTACGAAAGCGGTCGAATTGGATCGAATAGTCCCACGGGGAACGCACGACGATCGCATCGAAGGATTTCCAATCCACACGTTCGTCATCCCATACCGCCGGCTCAACAGTCAGGATCGATGGATCGAGATGTTTCAGCACAAGCCGGTCGTCGGGCGTGAGATGCGCGTGTTCCAGATTGGTCAGAAAAGCTATTCTGGCTGGGACTTTCATGACGGTTCCCTTAAATCGGCCAGGTATTCCTCCGTTTTGAATGGCACGAAGCCGGCTTTCTGATATAGCGGCAGTGCCGCGGGGTGGTCCAGCGTGCACGTGTGGAGCCACACCCGGCGCGGATGGCGGGCCCAGGCGGTTCGGACCGCGCTGTTCAGCAAACTCCTGCCGAGACCGCCGCCGACAAACTCCGGCATGATGCCGAAATAGGCAATCTCCACGTCCGGCCGTCCGCGCAGGTCGAGTTCGAAATAACCGGCAGGCGTTCCGTGGATATAGGCGACGAACACTTCCACCTCAGGATGCTGGATGATCTGCAGCAACTCGTGATCGCTGATCCGGCGGCGATCCACCCAGTGCCACGGTGCGCCGACGGTGTTGTACAGATAACGGTAGAAATCCACGGTGGGCTTCACGGCCCGATGTACCACGAATCCCTCGATCCCGTCGGCAGCGCGTTCTTCCGGCCTTGTTTTCATCTCGAGATACGTACGGGTCACGGCCACCACCCCCTGCACATACGTTTTTCGCTCCCCCGCCAGCTTCGTCTCAAGGTGCCGCTTGACGGACGGCCACTCCTCGCCGGTCACGCTGAAATACACGCTGTGCCGGAGTCGGCCGGACGGAGTGATCATGTGATTCCGAAGTAGACCTTCCTGCGTGGCCCCGATCCCGAGGAGGGCCCGCCTCGACCGGTGGTTGATCGAGTCGGTCTTAAACTCCACGCGAACGGTGCCCCATGTTTCGAACGCATGGCGCATCATCAGGTATTTCATTTCCGTGTTGACCCTTGTTCCCTGCCAGGCGGGCGTGATCCACGTCCAGCCGATTTCGACGCGTCGAAAAACCCGGTGAATGCTCCCGAACCTCGTGCTGCCGATGACCGTATCTTCCGGCACTTTCACGATGACGAACGGGAGCGCGTCTCCGCGTTCCAGTTCCGCCAGGGCCTCCTCGACATATTCGCGCATCCCGTCCGGCGTCCCGGCCCGGGACATCGTCACCGTCCAGAGTTCCTCGAATGCGCCCGCCGCGGTTAGTGGGGCGAGGTGTTCCCTCCGAAGCGGCTCCAGACGCACGTGGCGCCCTTCCAGAAGGGCGGGTCGGACATCCATGGTGGCTGGGGAGGCTATCATGACCGTTCCACCGGTATTTTTTCGGGCGCGAGTCGTCCCACGGCGCCGGACGTCTTCTGCCAGGTTTTGACGATCAAGTCCCAATTGAAAATTACAACGGCCACGGCCAGCAGGCTGTACGCCACGACGGCCACAGGTTCGAGTCGTTCACCGTAGAACAGGATGCCGATCCAGAAACTGATGATCGGATTGACGTAGATCAGAAACGCCAGCTGCGAAGATTCCATGCCGTTGAGCGCGAACAGGTTGAGCAATTGCGGCGTCACGGTGAAAAACAACGAAAGCACGCCAATCACGGCAAAGAAGTGCCCTCCCAGTTCGACCGGCGTGCTGTGGACCGGCGTCGCGAGCGACATGACGAGAGTTCCAAAGAGCAGTTGGATCACGAGGCTGTGTTTGCGCGGCAGGAGCGTGTTGTGCCGCTGGGAGATGAGGTAAAACGAATACGAGAACGTGATGCAGCCGATGTACAGTACTTGCGTCAGGTCCACGTGCGACACGAGGTAGCAGCTGACTGCACTGATCGCGATTCCGGACCACTTCGCCGCTGTAAGCCGTTCCCGCAGAAGAAAGAATGCCAGGAAGGCCGTCGCAATGGGCAGGATCAGGTAGGCAAACGACGCCGCATGGATGCTCACGTGATTAACCACATAGACGTACGAGAGCCAGTTCCCCGCCAGCAACGCACCGCCCAGCAGATTCAGCGCCACGGTCCGGAAGAGGTTCGCACGCGAGTTTCGGAAGAGGGCAAGGATGTCCCGCGAAGTTTTCCAGGCCGGGGCGGCCAGCGCGATGGCCAGCGCAGCCACAACCATGCGGTAGAATATGATCTCATAGTCGCCGTAGGCGGACAGTTCCTTCAGCAAGACCGGCACGAAACCCCATATCAGGTAGGAACAGAACCCGGCCACCAAGTGCGTTTTTGACGACACTATAGTCCAATTTGCTCGTTGACGTACGGTCCAGTTGACTTATTGGACCATTCTAATAGTCCAATATAGGGAATCGGAAAGGACGTGTAAAGAGCCAATTTTGGAAAAATAACG
>JBBIJR010000070.1:0-288 GCA_037445875.1 Bacteroidota bacterium
AGGTTGTATACCCGGAGGATCACGAGACCCGATGCCGCCAGGTCGTAACGGATCTCGGTGGCTGGATTGAATGGATTCGGATAGTTGCCCACCAGAGCGAACCGCCGGGGAAGCTCCTTCTCCTCACCCACGGAAACAACACCTCCGCGCTTGAACGTCGCCTCGAACCTCGGCGAGGCCCGTATCGTGTCGGATCCGTTATACGCTACGCCGTACCAATAACACACCACCGAATCCCCGACCCACGCACCCCAACTGGTGAGAATGGAATCGAGATCGTGCTGGTGC
>JBBIJR010000070.1:322-11432 GCA_037445875.1 Bacteroidota bacterium
CCCAGTACGTGGATGGGGTCGCGGAGGACTTCCTGCGCAGGTAGAAACGATACGTAATGTCGGGAATGGGTCCCGCGATGTTCCACCGGAACTGGACAGGGTTATAGTTGCCCTGGTCGACGCCGATCGCGGCCCGGTTGGGTGGAAAGGCGCACGTTGGATTCCACAGGACCGCCTTGATGCGGAAGGGACCGTCGCTCGTATCACGCTGCGCTGTGTCCGCCTGGTTCGAGATCCGGACGCGGGCCTCCTCGGTCGTTTGAACGTAGGGAATCTGCCACGTGTACTCACGCGAATCCAAGGCTACGGTGTCGATAAATATCCACTGCTGGCCGTCGTCCGGAGAATACTCCAGACGCCCGGTACCGACGAAATCAGAGCCCCACGTGATAATGGTGGAACTGGTGCCGCTCGGCGAACCTGGCGTGTTGAAAGACTCTCCGCCGTTGGGATAACCAACCACAAGGCCCGAGGCGACATTACCCACGCACGAGGCGATTTCGGCATAACTGCGCATCAAGTCCGAGCACTGCTGGCCAAAGTATAGCTGGATACCTCCCGAGGTCAGATGACAATAGCTCATGATGTACCCGAGCCTCGGAATGCACGTCTGGCCCACCTGGCAGGGACCGAAGTAACATCCGCTGGTTTCGGATCCCACGTAGCAGGTATCTATTGGCGGATTCCAGGAACAGCTATGCGTATGGGGTGAACCGAAATTATGCCCGGTTTCGTGGGCAACGACCATCACTTGCCATGAGTAAGTGGGCAGGCCGATCAGCGCGCCGTTCTGAATGTCGCTGAAAGCGTACCCATAACCGCCCGTCAGGCTTTCACACAGCACGTCGAGCCATGCCACGCCGCCCAGACCCTGATTGCGGGTCGAGATGTAATGGGCCGTTGTGCGGGGCACGCTCTGCATGTTCGCATTCCAGTAGTTGCGAAACTCGTTGAGGAGGGTGGAGGAACTCGGTGGACTGTCGCTGTACGGATCCAAATCCGTAGACCAGACCCGCGTATAACCGACGCTAAGCCGACAATTGATATCTCTCAGATACAGGGCGGAAACGGTTGACATGAGGGCGAGCAGGTAGCTCGTGGCGTCTTCGACGCTGCCTCCGAAGAAAACGAACGTCTGATAGTCGGACTCGATCGCCATCGTAACGTCCAGTAGTTCGGATGTCAGAGGATCGAACTTGCGCCCCCGGCTGGTGGCCATCATCTGCTCGATGCGATCCGTTACTTCGAAGGTCTCCGAACCGCACTCGTAGTCGGGCCTTGATTTCAGCGCCGAGACGGGATACAGGATGTAATCCTCAACCGTGAATCCGTCCATGCCCTTTAACGAGCCCAGCACGTACGTTTCGTCAGCCACTTCGAACATACCCGTGACCCCGTGGGTGCCCAGGCTGAGGCTCCACAGCCTGCGCTCGTTGCTCGCGAAATCACCAAGGTAGGAAACAAACCGGTCGCGGACGGGCACGGGCGCATCCCCCGTTTCGGTGCCCGCCACCGTCAACGCACCGGGCTTCAGGATGTCGAAGCGCCGGAGTTCCATGGCACGAAAGGATTCGGCCGTCACGGGAAGCTCAAGATGGATCCGCTCCGATCGGGACGCGACGATCCCATCCGCAGCGGTTCGATCGAGCTTCAGGAGAACAAACTCGCCCACGTACGACCGCAGGGCAAGCCGGCTTTCCATCGCCGCATCCTCGTTAATACGGAAAGGACGCACAGATTCCACCTGGGCACGGAGAGTCGCCGGGCAGATGAACAACGCCGCGCACAAGAGCGTGAATGATCTGACCATAGTGGTTTCCTTTGTATTAAGAGTGAATCGATAACTATCGAGCATGTCTGTTCTGAAGCGCTTGCACACCAGCCCCCGGAGTGAACGGGAACTCCAGTTCCTGCAGTGCATCTTCGAGGCCGGCGATCACGGCTGCCATATCGTAAACGTCGTAATGGCCCAAATGCGATATTCGAAAGATCTTCCCCTTCAGGTGGTCCTGGCCGCTCGCGAGAGTCATTCCCTGTTTCGATCGCATCGTCTTGAAAATCCGGTCTGCGTCGAGTCCTTCCGGCACCTTTACGGCCGTGACGGAATTGGCCGGCTTCTCGGCAAACAACTCGAGCCCGATCGCCCGAACGGCACGGCGGCATCCCTCCGCCATCCGAGCATGGCGCGCCCATACCTCCTGCAGACCTTCTTCGCGAATCATACGCAGCGACTCGCGTAAACCGACAACCAGCGTTACGGCCGGTGTAAACGGCGTCGTGTTCTTTTGCAGCTCTTTGACCGCCCGGCGCAGGTCGAAATAGAACTTCGGCAGATCGGACGTCTCGCATGTTTTGAGGGCGCGTTCGCTGAGCGCCAGGAACCCGAGGCCCGGGGGCAACATCAGCCCCTTTTGTGATCCCGTGGCCACGGCATCGAGCCCCCACTCGTCGAACCGCAGTTCCATCGCGCCGACGGATGTCACACCGTCCACGATGATCAGGGCATCGGACACATCGCGCACCGCGCGCGCGATGGCCTGCACATCCGTGAACGCGCCGGTCGACGTTTCGCTGTGGGTCATGACGACGGCCCTGACCTTCGGATTGGCTTTCAACCGCGCCCGTACCTCGTCCGCCGATGCCGAGCGCCCCCACTCGATCTTCATCACGTCGACCGGAACTCCATAGCTCTGGGGAATCTTCGTCCACCGTTCGCCGAACTTCCCCCCTTCCAGATTGAGAACGGTGTCGCCGCGAGAAAGGAGGTTCACCAGCGCGGCCTCCATGGCGCCCGTGCCCGAGGATGCGAAGGTCACCACGGGCTGACGGGTTTGGTACAGATACCGCAGGCCTTCGTTGGCTTCCGTAAAGATCTCCTCGAAGTCCTTGTTCCGATGATGAATGATGGGCTGCGCCATGGCGAGCATGACGCGTTCCGGAACGGGGGTCGGTCCGGGCGTAAAAAGGCGTTTCTTCATGTAAGAGCCAATAATTGCTATGATGACCGGCCAAGAAGTATACGTTTAAGCCGTCACCAAATCAATTTTTTTTAAATTACTGCTGCGGACAGCCCGGTTTCCTGACCTACCTCATGGTGTGTGAGGGCTATTTTTTTTATTTTGCAGGCGGTACCTGGATTATCTACATTCAAGCAAGGCGGAAGACAGGTGAAGCCATGAAACGAATCGGCATATTGACCGGAGGAGGCGACGTCCCGGGTCTCAATCCGTGTATCAAGTCTGTGGTGTACGATGCGATCGACGAGGGGTATGAGGTGATCGGCTTCCGCCGGGGATGGGGCGGCCTGTTGAACTTCAACCCGGACGACGCGCAGGCTTCGCCTGACCACGTGATCCCGCTGAACAAGATCAACACGAGAACGATCGACCGTAGTGGAGGCACGATGCTCCATACGTCGCGGACCAATCCCGGAAAGGTCTCGAAGGATGAGGTCCCGCCGTTCCTTCGCGCAGCCAACAAGTCGACGCCGGACGAGAAGGGCAGGGTCGACTGTACCTCGCACGTACTGCGAGTCCTGGAGCATCTGCAGGTCTCCGCTTTGATAGTCATCGGCGGCGACGACACGCTGAGCTATGCGGTCCGTCTGCATAGGGAAGGCTTTCCCGTCCTAGCCATACCCAAGACAATGGACAACGACGTATACGGAACCGATTTCTGCATCGGGTTTTCCACCGCCGTCACCCGTTCGGTGGATTTCATCACTGCGTTGCGTACGCCGGCAGGCTCGCACGAACGTATCGCCATCGTCGAACTGTTCGGGCGTAACTCCGGCGAAACGTCGTTGATCAGCGCGCTCCTGGCCAGTACGGACCGGGCGATCATCTCCGAAGTCCCGTTCGATGTGGAAAAACTGTCGCGCCTGCTGCTGGAGGACAAGAACAGCAACCCGAGCCGCTATGCGGTCATGACAATCTCCGAAGGCGCCACGATGATCGGCGGACAGGTCGTCGAGTACGGCCAGGAAGATGCTTACGGCCACCGTAAACTGGGAGGGATCGGGCTCATAACGGCTGAGGCGATCAAGCGGATCAGCGGCTCCAACATCATCTATCAGCAGGTGGCGTATCTGATGCGCAGCGGGGAGCCCGACGCCCTCGACCGCATGGTTGCCATGGGTTACGCCGGGGTCGCCGTGGACCTGTTGAAGAAGAAACAGTTCGGCAGCATGGCCGCCCTCCGCGACGGCAAGTACACCAGCTCCCCGATCGAAATCATCTCCCAGGGAAGAAAGACGGTCGATGTGAAGGAGCTCTACGACACGGAACACTACCGGCCCAAAGTGCTGAGCTTCACCAGAAAGCCGATGTTCTTATACTAGCCTAGCGATCTCTCGCGAACGGCGTCGATCCCGGAGATACCTGGCGTACCGATCCCTCCGGAACCGTCATCCTGTTCCGATTCCACGACAACTGCGGCGTTGATCCGTATTCCGATTCCATTCAATGATCCAATAAGGAGGCATGTATGGAGACGTGGAAGCGAACGGTCGAGTGGGTGCTCGAGCGGAGGGACATGTGTTTTGACCTGATTCGCATGTATCTGGGCATCGGGCTGTTTGTCAAGGGGGTGTATTTCATTTCGGCAACGGAAACGCTCACGTCCCTCGTGCTGTCGGCGGGCAATTACGAAGCGGTTTCCACGCTCCTGGTTCATTATGTGGCGCTGGCCCATATATCAGGCGGGCTGTTCATGGCCGTTGGCATTATCACGCGGTTGTCCGCACTGGCCCAGATTCCTATCCTGTTCGGGGCCGTCTTTCTGGTGCACCTCAAGGAGGGCCTGTTCTCGCAGGGCCAGTCGCTCGAATTCTCGGCGCTGGTGCTTTTCTTGCTCTGCCTCGTGTTTGTCTACGGTTCCGGGCGGTTGTCGCTGGATTATTACCTCGAGCTCAGGAAGGCGGAGCCCGGGTCGGCGAGCTGACGCGCTCCGTCAGAGTTCACAGTAGAGCCCATCGTTGGAGAGGTTCTTGCACGGAAACCGCCAGCGCATCTCGTCGTAGTCGAAGACGGCAAAGAGCCCGGAGGCCGTATCGGCCTCCCTGGGGCCCCACGTGCCTGCGGGATATCCGTACAACCGGATGTTCGGGTTGTTCTGCCATTCTTCCAGAATGGGATCGACGAACTTCCAGCAGGCTTCCACGGCGTCGTTGCGGGTGAACAGAGTGGCGTCGCCCAGCCAGCAATCAAGAAGCAGACGTTCATAGGCCGCCGGAACGTACACTTCGGACAGATCGGCGTAGTGAAAGTCCATGTCGACCGACTTAATGTTGAAGCCCGCTCCGGGCAGTTTCATGCCGAATTTCAGGAGGATACCCTCGTCCGGTTGAATGCGGATGATCAGTTGGTTCGAATCGGCGGCCGTTTTGGCTTTGCCGAACAGCTGGTACGCCTTGGGCCGGAAGTGAATCACGGCCTCGGTCACGCGCGTGGGCAGGCGTTTGCCCGCCCGGATGTAGAACGGAACGCCACTCCACCGCCAGTTGTCGATGAAGAATCGCATCGCCACGAACGTTTCCGTGCGTGAATCCGGCGGCACGTCCTTTTCCTCCCGGTAACCGGGAACGTGTTCCCCGCGGATGGTCGCGCCCGTGTACTGGCCCCGGATGACGCACCGTTCGACGTCGCGTCCCTTCAGCGGTTTCAGCGACTCGAACACCTTGATGGTTTCGTTCCGGACGGACCGCGCATCGAATCGTGCCGGGGGCTCCATCGCAATCATCCCCACCAACTGGAGCAAGTGGTTTTGAACCATGTCCCGCATCAGGCCTGAACCATCGTAATATTTGCCGCGGTTGTCGACGCCGATGCTCTCGCACGAAGTGATCTGAACATGATGGATGAAATGGCTGTTCCACAACGGCTCGAAGATCTCGTTCGAGAAGCGGAAGGCGAGCAGGTTCTGAACGGTTTCTTTGCCAAGGTAGTGATCGATGCGGTACAGCTGATCTTCCGTCCAGTACCGTAGCAGCTTCTCGTTGAGAGCCTGTGCGGAAGCGAGGTTGTAGCCAAACGGCTTTTCGATGACGATGCGCCGCCACGTCCCGTTCGATTGGTGGAAACCATGGTGCGCCAGCCGAAGAGCGATCGTTTCGTACATGGAGGGAGGCGTAGCGAGATAGAACATACAGTTGGCCGGAATGCCGCTATCTGAGGCGATGGCCGCAAGTTTCGTTTTCAGGGCGGGATAGGCCGCGTCCTGTTCCGTGTCGAGCGACTCGTAGTACAGCCGTCGGGAAAACTCCGCCACGTGTCCGGCGTCCGTTTGCTGCTCCGAATACCGGCTCACGCCCTCCCTCATGGCCTCGCGGAACGCCTCGTTCGCCATCGCGGTCCTTCCGACACCGACCACGGCCACCTGAGGCGGTATCAATTGCTGGCGGAACAACGCATACAGGGCCGGCATCAGTTTTCTTTTCGTCAGGTCGCCGGAGGCTCCAAAGATCACAAACATACCCGGACCCGATTCCATCGCAGACTCCTTTCTGGTGAACGGGCGTCTTATCATGCTCAAAGTAATGTACAATGGCGTCTTATGCAACGTTCGGCAGGCGGGTCAACCCCCGGAGTTCGAAGTGAACATGTTCGATTTCAGGAAAGCACAACAGGCATGCTTTCTGAAAAAATATGTTGCAACACGGAATTATTTTTCTTATTATATGTTATAACACATACCAATGGAGATGCCATGCGCCTTTCCGAGAGGATCAAACAGCCGTCGTTCCAGAGCGCCGCTCAGGAAGCAGTGATCAACCTGTTCGTGGCGGCCGATCATCTCCGCCAGAAGGGGCAGGCCCTGTGCGAGTCGTTCGGCATTACGACCGCTCAATACAATGTACTGCGCATACTCAAGGGAGTATATCCGAACGGCCACGCCCGGTGCGCGATCGCCGAACGAACCATCGAGCGAGCACCCGACGTGACGCGCCTGCTCGACCGCCTGGTCAAACAGGGTTTGGCCCGGCGCCACCCTTCTGCGGACGACGCACGCGTGTCCGTGGCAACCGTCACCCGGAAAGGTTTGAACCTGCTGGAGAAGATGAAACCGGCCATCGACGCGCTCGACAACCAACTGACCGAACGCCTGACCAGCGAGGAACTGATCACGCTCTCACGCATCTGCGAAAAGATCTATTCGGAAGAGGAGGGCATGAAGAAATGATGGGATTCCAGTTGACCGAAATATGTCGGATAGCTTTGTGGGTAAGCGAGCGTATTCAGCAGGGATTCCCCATGAGTCGCGGCCACTGAACCTTTTTTTTGCGTAATTGCGTGTTATAACACGTTTAATCCCCTAACCTAAGGAGGTTGCTATGTCTTCATCAACGTTCACGCGGCGCCTGCTGTCAACTCCCGATGATATCGGTCCGCTGGTCGGCCGGGTGCTGCTCGGCATCGTGATGTTCCCCCACGGCGCTCAGAAACTGCTGGGCTGGTTCGGCGGGTACGGATTCACGGGCACCATGGGATACTTCACGGACGTCATGAGTATTCCGTGGATCTTCGGGTTCCTCGCCATCGTCGCGGAATTCTTCGGATCGCTGGCGCTGGTGGCAGGTTTTCTGACGCGGGTATCGGCCTTTGGCATCGGTATAGTCATGATTGTCGCCGTAGTGACGGTCCATGCCCAGAACGGATTCTTCATGGACTGGGGCGGTCAGCTCGCAGGCGAGGGATTCGAATACCACATCCTCGCGCTTGCTCTTTCGCTGGTCTTGATACTCAAGGGCGGGGGAACTCTGTCGGTTGACCGGGCCATCGCCAGCGCTTGAGCGTCTCACTTCCATCGCAAACACGCAAAGGATAGTCGTGGGAAAGACGGAAAGATAGTGCACGAGCGGTTCTGTTACAGTAACTGAGCGTCGCCGCGGGAATCCCCTCCTTTCGGTATCAGCCGAAAGGAGGGGCACCTGCGATGAACTTGTCGAGCCGAGGTGTTTAAGCGGATCGCGTGAACCTTCCCCTGCCTCCCGATATGCTGAGGAGACGATCACCCGCCAGGGAAGGTGGAAACGAAGAGAGGGCCCTGGATAGGATAGGACAACCACCTGCTGGCCTCTAGCCGAACTCTTTAGGGTTCGTCGGATGACCAAGCGCTGGCCAGGTAGCGAGACGGTCACAAATCACACCGGAAATCACGCCTGCAGGGATACGAGGGGTTTCCACCCAGATGTCTCCCCCAACGCCGTCGGGCTCGACGCGACACACCACGACACCGCTCGCCGAGTAGCGAGCGAAGCAAGCCTATTCACGGCAAGCCTGCCGAGCCATCGAGGCGATCACTACAGTCAACGTCTCTTCGTGCAGCCCGGTCCGCGAACGAATCGACCGGGTTTCGCACCGGTATGCTCGCCGTCTCTCAACACTTGAACGCCATTTACAAAAACATGCGCCACTCCCGTGGCGTACCGGTGTGGCTCTTCGTACGTCGCGTGATCGAGGACACTGTCTGGATTCAACACCACGAGATCGGCGAAGTATCCGGCCTTCAATTGACCGCGTCGGTTCACCCCGAGCCTTTCTGCGGGCACCGAGGTCAGACGTCGCACGGCCTCCTGAAAAGAAATGATCTTCTCTTCCCTCACGTACCGGCCCAACAATCGGGCAAACGTTCCGTACGCCCGCGGGTGGGGCTGGTATTTCAGGAACACTCCCTCCGGCGCCGACGACTCCTCGTCCGATCCGAAAGAAACCCACGGAAGTGCGATCTGTCTTTTCACGTTTGCCTCGTCCATCAGGAAATAGATCGCGCTGACACGGCTTTCGTCCTGGATCACGAGGTCCATGGCGGTCTGTTCCGGTGAAGTGCCGCGCAAGGCCGATACTTCCGCGAGGGTCCTGCCGGTCAAGTACTTGAGCGTATCGTTGCGAAAGCCGTTCAACAGAATGCGGTCCGGGGAACCGGCGGCGAGGTAGAGATTCTCCCATGCGTCGGACGGTGTGGTCATTTCCCGGGCCACCCGTGAGCGAATCGAGCGGTCCTTGAGGCGGCCGATCCACGCCTGCAGACCGCCTTCCTGCACCCACGGCGGCATTGCCGCGTCGAGGCCCGTGGCGCCGGCGGTGTACGTATACATATTGGCTGCCACGTCGAGTCCTTCGCTTCGCGCCCGCTCGATCGATTGGATCACACGGTCCATCTTTCGCCAGTTGTTCCTCCCGGCCGCTTTTAGATGGTAGATCTCGGCACGAATGCCTGCCCGGCGAGCGATGGTCAGGAACTCATCCACCGCTTCGAGCAGACGGTTGCCTTCACTGCGGATGTGAGAGATGTACATCCCGTCGTATTCGGCTGCGACCTTGCACAGCTCGACGAGTTCGTCCGTTCCCGCATAAAACGCGGGCGCGTAGATCAGCGACGAGCCGACACCCAGCGCACCCTCCTCCATAGCGGTTCGCACGAGTGCTTTCATCGAGTCCATCCCGGCAGGGTCGGGCGCGCGGTTTTCGTAACCCAGCACGTGAATGCGCACCGTGGTTGCACCCACGAACGAGGCGACGTTCGTCGAGATGCCGCGGCGTTCGAGTCCCGAGAGATATTCGCCGAGCGTGGTCCAGTCGATCGGGAACTTGATATCGCCCTGCTGTTCGACGTATTCCTTTTTCATTTTATCGTTCAGCGGGCCTTCGGACCAGCCTTCCCCGAAGACTTCGAGTGTGACGCCCTGCCGCAGGTCACTCTGGGATCTTCCATCCTCGATAAGGGACTGCGTGGCCCAGGAGAGCATATTAATGAAGCCCGGCGTCACGGCGAGCCCGCGCGCATCGATCTCGGTCCGTGCCGATCGGCCGCTGAGGTCTCCGACCGCCGCGACCGTGTCCCTGCGGATACCCACGTCCGTCACGACCGGTTCTGCGCCGCTGCCGTCGTACACCTGTCCCCCGCGTACGATGACGTCGTAGTCCGGCGCACAACTTGACACGACTAAAGCGAGAATCAGCTTGAACCACCTGGAGCGTGGGGAGGTAATGTGGCGTGGCATCATATCAGTTCATTGCCCTGGCGCATCGCTTTAAGATCTCTCCAAAAGTTGCGTTGAAAGATTTCGCTTGTTGGGAGGAACCAACATTGACAATGTCCAAATATAGAGACAAGGCCGTGACGTGTTCAGGATAGCCATTGTATTGCCCTCCCGTGAAAAAGGTCGAACAAAGCGTATGGCCGTCGATCAATCTGATTCGGAAAGGAGGTTTCTTGCGCAGGCCACGAAAGATGCCCGATGAGAAACCAAAATCACAGTCACCAAGAAAATAATCAGGCCAAGGAACCTGAATTCTCATTCGTCCAGCCCGTCATTTTCTCAAGAATATCCGTCGTTCGGTATCTAACGTCGCGCGGAGTTGTTTTTTCCTGTTAATATACACCTGAACCCCATTTCCGCCAAAATCTTTTCTTCGCCTCCCCCTCCTTCCCCTTTGAACCATTCCCCGGATTCTCTATATTGTGCGTCGAATGAAACCAGGTGAGTCAACCGAGTGATCCGATTCGCGTTTCCGCAGTTCTTATACTTGTTAGCCCTCGTGCCGCTGCAAATCGCGTTCTACGTATGGTTTTTGCGGCGGAGGAGGGAACGGCTTCGTTTGGCGGGCGATCCGGAACTGCTCGCGCGATTGGTGGCGTCGCACAGCGAGAAGAAACTGCACTGGAAGATCCGCTTGAGCGTCCTCGCCGCCGCCTTGCTTGCTGTGGCGTTGGCTGGCCCGGAAATCGGGACGAAGTACGAACAGGTCAAGATCGAAGGCGTGGACATTGTGGTGGCGCTGGACATCTCGACCTCGATGAACGCCCAGGACATCAAGCCGAGCCGGCTGGAACGGTCCAAACACCTGATCGGAACGCTGCTCAATCTTTTGCAGGGCGACCGCGTGGGGCTGGTGATCTTCGCGGGCGACGGGTTCGTCCAGTGCCCGCTCACCACCGATTACGGCGCCGTGCGGATGTTCCTCGACGCCATCGAGTCGGACGCGACGACTTCGGCGGGAACAAACCTCGAAGCGGCCCTGGAAAAAGCGGGAGAGGCGTTTACGGAACGTACGGCGGACGGCGCGACCTCGTACGGCCGGGCGGTGGTGCTGTTCTCCGACGGCGAGGA
>JBBIJR010000070.1:11442-19015 GCA_037445875.1 Bacteroidota bacterium
CTCGGACTATGCTGGACAGGCGGAACAACTGGCCGCGCGCGGCATCCGGGTGTACTCGGTGGGCGTCGCCAGCGAAACCGGCGCACCGATCCCCGTACTCGACGGCGGCGGGCAGGTCGTGGACTTCAAGAAAGCCGGCGGCTCGGTAGTGACGACACGCCTCGAGAGCGGACCGCTGAAAGAAGTGGCCGAAAAGACGGCCGGGTCGTTCTACACCGTATCCGCGTACGGCCGTGAGATCAACAAGATCCACGAGGCCATCGCCGGCCTGCAAAAAGGCGAAACCGCGCAATACCAGTTCACGGAATACGAAAACCGTTACCAGCTTGTTCTCCTGACGGGACTCGTTCTCTTCGCCGTGGCCTTTCTGGTGAACGAGAAGAAAGGAGGAGCGGCGTGAACCCGATCGAATGGGCCGATCCGTCGATCTTGTACGGGTTGGCGCTCGTACCTTTGATGGTCTGGTGGCGCAGGCACCGGTCGCGCGAGCCCGCGATGACCTACAGCACGCTCGGGCTCATTCATGCCGTTCGGGCCACGCGCCGGCAGCGTCTTAGGCCGTGGTTCGAACTGGCGCCGATGATCGTGTGGTCGCTGCTGGTTGTTGCGATGGCACGTCCTCGCGAGACGCACGTGGGCTCGCAGGTCACAGCCGAGGGCATCGACATCGTGCTCGCGCTGGACATCTCCCGCAGCATGATGATCGAGGACATGAGCGGACGCAACCGCCTCGACGCGGCCAAGGACGTGGCAGAACGGTTCGTTCGCGGCCGCACGTCCGACCGCGTGGGTCTGGTTGTGTTCGCGGGCCGGAGCTTTACCCAGTGTCCGCTGACCGTCGATTACGATATTCTAATCCAGCTCATCCGCGACGTGCGCATCGGGATGGTCGAAGACGGCACGGCCATCGGGATGGGACTGGTCAACTCTATCAACCGCCTCCGCGAAAGCCAGGCCAAAAGCAAGGTGATCGTGCTGTTGACGGACGGCCAGAACAACCGGGGCGAGATCGACCCGCTCACCGCGGCGGACATCGCACGGGCGCTCGGCATCCGTGTCTACACAATCGGCGCCGGCAAGGACGGGTTCGCCCGCATCCCGGTGGACGATCCGTTCTTCGGGCGGCAGTACGTCAGCGCGGAGGTCAAGATCGACGAACCGACATTGACATCCATCGCCGAGACCACCGGCGGGCAGTTTTTCCGCGCCACGTCGCAGAAGATGCTCGAGGAGATCTACGACCGGATCGGCCGGCTGGAAAAAACGAAGATCGACGTCCACACGTACGTGCGGTACCGCGAACTTTACCCCTACCTTGTATTGCCGGCTCTGCTGCTGCTCGTCCTGTACGAAGTCCTGCGCCGCACGTATTTCTTCACGCTCCCATGAAATCCCGAGCCCAACAACCCCATCCGCTGGAGGCAGCTTTTCTCACCCACTGCCGGAGCAAGCGGTTCTTTCGCCCCGGCATCCGCGTGCTGGTTGCGGTAAGCGGCGGCGTGGATTCCGTGGTGCTCCTGCAGCTCTTGTTGTCCGTCCGCGCTTCGCTGCGGATCGAAGTCGGCGCGGCCCATCTCAACCACGGCCTCCGCGGCCGCACTTCGGACAACGACGCGCTTTTCGTGAGGAAACTGTGCCGTCAGGGAAACGTCCCCTTCCATACGCGCAAAGCCGCCGTTGCACGGAAGGCACGCCAGCGCAAACAGTCCGTCGAAGAGGCGGCCCGTCAGGTCCGGTATCGCTTTCTGGACAGCACGGCCGACCGTTTCGGCTATACGAGCATCTGTACGGCGCATCACCGGAACGACCAGGCTGAGACCGTCCTCGCGAGGGTCCTCAAAGGGACCGGCTGGAGCGGACTGTCGGGGATTCGCGAGAAATTGGGAAGGATCGTCCGCCCCCTTCTCCCGTTCTCAAAGGACGAGTTGGTGCAGTACGCCCGGGACAAAGGATTGATGTACCGGATAGACCGATCAAACCGCGACCCAAGATGGTTCCGCAACCGGATTCGCCATGAACTCATCCCCCGTCTGAAAAAGTCGTTCGACCCTCAGGTCGAAAAGCATCTCCATCGCCTTGCCTCCATCGCATTTGAAACAGATTTCTGGCTGCGAAACGAGGCCAGACGCCTGTTTGCACGCTACGGACGCGAGGAAGACGGCAAGATTGTCCTTGAAATCAAACGATTTAACCGGTATCTTCAAGCTCAAAAACAAGCGCTTCTCGAGTTCATTCTGGAGCGTTTGTTGGTCGCCTCGGGGTACGATATTCGTCCCGACTACGACGACTACGCGGCGTTGCTCCGGCTGATCGAGGAGAGCCAGAGCGGCCGGAAGTACATCATCGGACCCGTCGAGTGCGTAAAGACGGGGACGCAGCTGGTGTTCGTTCCGCGGCATTTGCGCGGACAAAGACCGCACGTTCTTGAGATCGAGCCGACGGGATCCTACGAATGGCCCGCATCCGGTTGGAGATTCCGGTTCAGCGAGGACGACGTCGAACGGGCCAGAGGGTTCGTTGGCAGGTCTCCTCAGCTTGAGTTCATCGACCGGGACGCCGTTCAGGGCCGCCTGGTGCTCCGGGCGTGGAAGGCGGGCGATCGGTTTTGTCCGCTGGGCATGACACAGCACAAGAAGCTCAGCGATTTTTTTGCTGACGAACGCGTTTCCCTGGAGCGAAGGCCGGTGCTCCCGCTGTTGTGCGACAGAACCGGCCGGCGGGACCGCATTGTCTGGGTGTGCGGTTATCGTCTCGACCACCGTTACCGCATCACGGAAACCACCCAACGCATCGTAAGGATGGAATGTGAAATCCCCCGCCCTGGAACTTGACGGACATCGCTTTACGATCCTGATCGGCCGCGAAGACATCGACAAAGCGGTGCGCCGTTTGGGACAGGAGATATCCCGCGACTACCGGGGACGCAACCCGATTTTCGTCGCCGTGCTCAACGGCGCCGTGCCGTTCGTCGCCGACCTGCTTCGCGAGTTCGACGGCGAGTGTGAAGTGGACTACATCAAGATCGGGAGCTACGGCAACAAGATGGAGTCGAGCGGAACGATCAAACTGCACAAGGACATCAGCGCCTCGTTGACCGGTCGTCACGTGATCGTCGTGGAGGACATTATCGATTCCGGCCTGTCGGCCACGTTCCTCAAGCACCGCATGGATGAGGCCCGGCCGGCGTCCGTCCGGTTTGTAGCTCTGCTCCTGAAGAAAGAAAAGGCCCGCGTGGATTTCCCGATCGACTACGTGGGATTCGAGATCGGCAACGAATTCGTGATCGGGTACGGCCTCGATTACGGCCAGAAGTACCGGAACCTGAAGGACATTTACGTAACCAAGGATTAAGGAGCCCCCTTTGTCGCCTTTCGATAAAAAAGTGATGGCCGCTTCCAAGGATCAACGATCCGGTAAAAAAAAACCTTCGCGGCGGTCCAAACCACCCGGTGACGGAGGCGCGGGCTTCAAGAACTCCATAATGACTCTGCTGCTGTGGGTCTCCATCTTCGTGGCTTTCTTTCTCGTCTACAAGATGATCAGTTCCTCCGGCGACCGCAGTCTGGAGCTTACCTACTCGCAGTATCTGACCCTGATCGAACAGGACAAGGTGAACAGCATTCACGTAACCGACGGCGAACTGCGCGGCACGTTGAAGGAAGAGGCGGAGTTCACCATCGAGGGAACGGTCGTACGCACCAGGCAATTCAAGTTGTACGTCCCCTTCGTGGACAGCAAGATGATCGAGGCTTGGAAAGAGAAGGGCATCGGCATCGAGTTCTCCAAGAAGACGACCGACTTCTCGACGATCCTGATCCAGATGCTGCCATGGCTGCTGGCGATCGGCGTATTTATTTTCATTTTGCGCCGGATGCAGGGAGGGGGTGGGGCGAAAAGCATCTTCTCATTCGGCAAGAGCCGGGCGCGTCTTTCCACCGACAAGGACGCCAAAGTCACGTTTGCCGACGTGGCGGGCGCCGACGAGGCCAAGATGGAATTGCAGGAAATCGTCGAGTTCCTCAAAGATCCGCAGAAATTCACTCGGTTAGGCGGGCGTATACCGAAGGGGGCGTTATTGCTCGGACCGCCGGGGACGGGCAAGACACTGCTGGCCCGCGCCGTCGCCGGTGAAGCGGACGTTCCCTTCTTCTCGATCAGCGGAGCGGACTTCGTCGAGATGTTCGTCGGTGTGGGTGCGGCGCGGGTACGGGACCTGTTCGAGCAGG
The DNA here is from genome assembly GCA_037445875.1 of Bacteroidota bacterium. Taxonomy (GTDB): domain Bacteria; phylum CLD3; class CLD3; order SB21; family SB21; genus JBBIJR01. The sequence goes on from JBBIJR010000070.1 coordinate 15,669, forward strand.
CCAAGAAGCAGCATCCCTGCATCATTTTTATCGACGAGATCGATGCGGTCGGGCGTTCCCGCGGCGCCGGACTCGGAGGCGGCCACGACGAGCGGGAACAGACTTTGAACCAGCTGCTCGTCGAAATGGACGGCTTTGACGCGAGCGAGGGCATCATTCTCATCGCGGCGACCAACCGGCCGGACATTCTGGACTCCGCATTGATGCGGCCCGGGCGTTTCGACCGGCAGATCGTCGTGGACCAGCCGGACGTTAAGGGCCGGGAGGAGATTCTGCGGATCCACTCGAAGAAGGTCAATCTGAACAAAGAGGTCAATCTCGGCAAGATCGCCAAAGGCACACCGGGATTGTCCGGCGCCGATCTCGCCAACCTCGTGAACGAGGCGGCGCTGCTTGCGGCCCGGCGGAATTCGGAAACGGTCGATACCCTCGATTTCGAAAACGCCAAGGATAAGGTGATGATGGGCATCGAACGCAAGAGCCTGGTACTCGCAGAAAAAGAAAGACGCATGGTGGCGTATCACGAAGCCGGCCATGCCCTCGTTGCAAAGCTCATACCCGAGTCCGACCCGGTGCACAAGGTGACGATCATTCCGCGCGGACGCGCGCTCGGTCTGACACACTATCTGCCCACCGACGACCGGCACATGTATTCCAAAGAGTACATCCAGACCACGCTCATCCATCTGATGGGCGGGCGGGCCGCCGAGAAGATCGTCTTCGACCACTACACGACCGGAGCCGGCAACGACATCGAACGGGCCACCGACATCGCCCGGCGCATGGTGTGCGAATGGGGCATGAGCGAAAAATTAGGACCGGTGGCCTTCGGGAAGAAGGAAGAGGAAGTGTTCCTCGGCAGGGAAATCGCCACGGCAAAGAACTACAGCGAGCAGACGGCCATTCAGATCGACAACGAGATCAAGAACATTGTCTGGGAGGCAGAGAAGAAGGCCGGGCAGTTGCTTCGCGATCATCTCGCATGGCTGAACGCCATCGCGGAAGCCCTGATTGAACGGGAGACCATCGACGGCGACGAACTGGACCTGATCCTTAGGGGCGAGCCCTTGAAACCGCTGGAGAATAACGGTAAGAAAGAAACACCTTCCGGTTCGACAGAAGAGCAAAAGACCGAGGCAAGACCCTCTTGACGCATCCCGACCTTTCGTCAGACGCTGAAGGGGCGCGCACGGGCCACCAGGGCGTATGGAAAAGATAATCCGCTTTCTCTCCGGGGACCTACCGATCGGTATTCTCGGCTTCCTTGCTATTCTCGCGGCCATTCTCTTCGTCTACGCGTATGTCGTTCTTTACTCGCCCGTTGTGAACAAGAAGAAGTTCCGCACGTTCACAATCGCTCTGATCGGCTTCCTCGTTTTCACGTACGTCATCGCTCGTCTTGCGCGCCCGCCGATTCCGGAAACCGTACGCATCGCGATCCTGCCGCTCGAGTTCCGGCACGACGGACGGCCGTTATCGGCGGAGGACTCCCTGTACGTCGGCACCGGCTGGGCCGTGGCGGAGATCGCCACACGCGCGGGAGAACTGCAAGCGCCGAAGCATGTCATATTCCTACGACCGGAGTGGACGACCGAAATCTGGAGCGTGGACAGCGCAGGCGAGATATCGCCTTCCGACCCGCGCCGGACCCTGGCCTCGGCGCGTTTGGTGCGGCTGGACTATCTCGCCTTCGGGTCCTTCGATTTCTCCAACGATGGGCTCGATCTATCGATCGAGATTCAACACCTCCCAGACCGTGCGTCCGTGGGACGAGTCAGCCGCCGCATCGACAGGAAGGCCGACGCGTACGTGGACGGAGCCACTGAAGCCGGGCTCGAAGTGACAAGGCAATTGATGGATGCCGAGGGACTTTCGTTCAGGCCGGAAGCATCGGGAGTCGAAATCTACCGAACCGGAGTCGCGCCGCTGTATTTCAAGGGTTGCGAGATGTTCGCCCGGCGCCAATGGTCCCCTGCCCTCGCCGCGTTTCAGGAGGCCCTGAAGAAGGACAGCAGTTCCTTGCTGGGATGGTACGGCAGCGGATTGGCATACGGCGAACTCATGATCCGCACGACGGACGAGAAACAGCGTCCGATGCTGCAGCGGAGATTCGAGTATCACCTGAAGATCGCCGGCCAGCGGCAATCGGATTTCCAGCCGGCCTACACGGCGTTGGTGCGCTATTTCATGCTGACCCGCCCTGAGCCGCGTTACCTGGACGCGGAACTGGCCATGATTGCGGCCAACGAACTGTACGATCGGGACTACCGGCTGTACTACCTTCTCAGTTTCATGCAGAAAGCACGGTGGGAGTCCTTTCGGCTTTACACCAAAGAACAGGTCTTGCAAAAGGCCCTGGAGATCAACCCGGCCGGATTCGACGCCCATCTCGCGATAGGTCAGTACTACATCCAGCACAGCCGACCCCACGACTACCAATCCGAACAGGCGCTTCGTCACTTCGACGTGGCGCACACTCTGCGTCCGAATGATCTGGACGCCATCCGCGGCCTCGTGATGGCGTACGACTACATGGGCTACTACGACAAGGCGATCGCTCTGCTCGAACCGACGCTCAAGAACCACAAGGATAACGCGGAACTGCACTACAGTCTCGGCATAGTCCGTTACCATGCGGCCGCCATGCACAGGGTCAAAAAGGAGATGAATGCGGAGGCCCGTGAATTGAGTCTGGCCGAAGCGAGTTTTCTTCGGGCCGTCGAGTTGAAGAACCACGGGTATGCGCGCCTGTATCTTGGAAAGATCTACGACAGCCAGAACAAGCGGAACCAGGCCATTGAGCAATTCCGCCTCTGCATGAGGATACTCGACAAGGAGGACCCGTATCGTGAAGAAGCACGAAAGAAACTCCGTGAATATTTTCCCGACGTTGAGTAGTCCGGCGCTCGACGACTGGTATGCCGGATTGCCGCACCGTGTCCATTACATGGGCGTGGTCAACGTGACGCCCGATTCGTTCTCGGACGGCGGAAGATTCCTGTCTCCCGACCGGGCGTACGACCATGCCATGCGGCTGGTCGAGGAAGGAGCGGACCTTCTGGACATCGGAGGCGAGTCCACAAGGCCCGGAGCGGACGCCGTTTCAGCGGACGAAGAGATGTCGCGCACCGTTCCGTTGATCGAGCGTCTGCATCGTGCAACGCCGCTTCCCCTGTCCATCGACACGTACAAGTCCGAGGTGGCGGAAGCAGCTTTGCGGGCCGGCGCATCGGTGATCAACGACATCAGCGGCACGTCCTTCGATCCGCAGATGCTGTCGGTCGCGGCCTCGCACCGGGCCGTCCTCGTGCTGATGCATATCCAGGGCACACCAAAGACCATGCAGG
>JBBIJR010000071.1:0-12369 GCA_037445875.1 Bacteroidota bacterium
TCTGGGCTACGATAGAGACCCAGGGCTATCCCTCAACCCTGGGTTTTTTTGTTTTGAATGTTTTCCGAAAGGAAGACGATCATGGACTCCGGAACATCGCGCACGATGAGAACTCCCTTGCGATTAGCCACGTGGTTCTTGTCTGTCTTGCTGGTTCTCCTGATACTCGGGGGACTCTACTATCTCCGGTCCCAGAAAAAAGAAGAAAAGGCCGTTCGTGCTGACATCGTGGAAATGCAGGTGTTGAGCGTGGTGCGGGACAGCCTCGAAAAGGACGCCACACTCATTCTCTGCGATGCCCGGCGCGATACATTCCTTCCCATCGGAATCGGCGAAAGTGAGGCGCTGGCGATCGAATTCGAGTTGTACGATCAGAAACCGCCGAGACCCCTGACCAGCGACCTGCTCAAACAGATCATGGAATGGATGGATGCCCGCGTGGTGGCCGTCGAGATCACGGAGGTGGTGGACCATACCTTCTACGCCGAAGTCCATGTCGAACAGGCCCAGGAAAACCGCAAAAACATTGATGCCCGTCCCAGCGATGCCATCGGGCTGGCGCTCCGGTTTGACGCACCCATCTACGTGCGCCGTCCGGTTATCGAACGATACGGTGTTTTTGGACGCGAAACCGGCAAGGGGAAGGCCATCAAGCCGCGCAAGGTTCGGCTGGAATATGGCAGCGGTCGGCGGGTCATTATCCAGTGTTAGCATTTCCGGAGGCATGATATGAAAGACAAGTGGCCGCTAACCGTCCTGTTAATGTTCCTCGGACTGGGCATCCTGATCGGATTGTTTCTCAATTCCCGGAATGAGGTCGACTTCCCTCCTGTCGTTCACGCCGTTCAGCAGGACTCCGGCGGGCGCATGACAGGCAGCCAGACGCAGCCGTTCTCCCGCATCGCAAAAGAGGTCACGCCGACCGTCGTTACCATCACTTCGGAGAAGACGGCGAGCCTCGGCGGCGGCCTGGATGAACTGTTCCGCAAGTTCCACAAGGACATTCCGGAAACCGGCCTGGGATCAGGTGTCATCGTCGGGCACGAAGGGTACATTCTGACGAACAATCACGTGGTGAGCGATGCCAGGAAGATACGCGTCAAGCTGTCGGACAAGCGCGTCCTGGAGGCCAGGTTCCTCGGGGCGGATCCGCTGACGGATATCGCGCTCATCAAGGTGGAAGCGGACGACCTCCCCGTAGTCCGCTTCGGCAATTCGGACGAGGTCGAGGTCGGTGACTGGGTCCTCGCCGTCGGCTCTCCCCTCAGCCTCAACTCAACCGTCACGGCCGGCATCGTCAGCGCCATCGGCCGCCAGATCGATATCATCGGCGACCAGTACGGCGTCGAACACTTCATCCAGACCGACGCCGTGATCAATCCTGGGAACAGCGGAGGCGCGCTCGTCAACGTTCGCGGTGAGTTGATCGGAATCAACACCGCCATCGCAACGAAGACAGGTTTGTATCAAGGCTACGGATTTGCCGTTCCCGTCAATCTGGCCCGCCATGTCATGGAAGACATCCTCACGTACGGAGAGGTCATTCGAGGTTACATCGGGGTGGCCATCAAGGAGGTCGATGCCACCTACGCCAGGGCCGTCGGACTGACGCAGGCGACCGGGGTACTCGTCGAATCCCTGACCGACAACGGAGCGGCGCGCGATGCAGGCATTCATGAAGGGGACGTGATCCTGCGTATCGATGATCAGGAACTCGATCAGCCCGGAGACTTGCAGGCCTACGTAGCGCTCAAGAAACCCGGGGACCGCGTACGCCTGCTGCTCTACCAGGACGGGCGGAAGACCGAAAAAACGGTTACGCTGCGGTCCAAGGACGGTTCGACCGAAGTGCCGAAACCGAAGTCGAACGCCTACGTACCCGACAGCCAGGAAGAGGAAATGGGTCACGGGATGGGATTCGAAGTGCAGGACCTGTCCGAAGCGTACGGCAAAAACGCGGACTATAACTACGGCAAGGGCGTTCTTGTGACGGCGGTCTCCGAACAGGCGAGGGAACGCAACATCTTCGAGGGCTTCATCGTCACGCGCGTGAACAACAAAACGGTCAACAGCTACGACGATTACATGAGCGAAGTCAAGAAGCTGCGGAACGGCGACGCCGTAGTGCTCCACCTGCGCAGCACGGGCTCCGATCGCTTGACGATTGTCACCGCCGTCGAGGTGAGGAAAAAATAGGAGGTCATTCTGCCCATGAAAGGCGGTCTACGGGCCGCCTTTTTTTGTGTCCGACGAATCGTCGCGAAGGAATTCCTGCCGGAAGAAGTTCTGCTCGTACCATTCCGTGACGAACACCTTCAGAATGGCGGTGACCGGAATGGAGATCAACAGGCCCACTACCCCCAATATTTTCGCGAATACGAACAGCGAGAAGATCAGCAGCAGAGGATGAAGCCCGAGTTTCTCACCGACCACCTTGGGGGAAATGATCACCATGTCCGCGACATTGATGATGCCCAGTACGATCACGATCCGCAGCATGGCGCCAACCGGATTCGGGTTCAGCAGGCCCAGGGCGATGCCGATGAGGAACATCAGGATGACGCCGACGTACGGGATCAAGCTGAAAAGGCCGGCCATCAGACCGATGATCAACGAGAAGTGAATGTCGAGTAAAGCGAGGGCGACCGAAGTGATGACGGCAATGAGCGCGGCGGCCAGAATCTTGCCGCGAATGTACAAACTGAGGATGGTATTGACGCGGTCATAGATCTTGTCGGCCAGTTCCCGGTGCCGCTCCGGCACTTGCGACCGCGCCGATCCGATCAGACGGTCGAAGTCTTTAAGGAAGTAGAAGGTGATGAACGGAATCAGGATCAGGTTGATCAGCTGCGTGACCACCGAGCTCAAGGTCGTCGTGATGCCCATGGCGCTCTGAGAGAACTCCTTGAGGAGCTCGTTGATCTTCTGGGTCGATTCGGTTTCCATCGTGCGGAGGAATTCGTCCACGTTGATGCCGAGGCTCTGGAAGAACCACAGCCAGTCCAGCCGGATTCGCTGCTTGATCTCCTCGTAAGAGGGGAACGTTGTGGCGACAGCCCGCACTTCCTCCGTAAACTGCGGGATCACGGTCAGCCCGAAAAAGGCCAGCGCTCCGACGATGAAGACGATGATAAGAAGGATCGAAGCGGTTCGCGGAATCCGGCGCGCCTCCAGCTTGTCCACCACCGGATCGAACAGGTACGCCAGCGCAAACGAAATGAGGAACGGATTGACGATCTCCTGCAGGAAGTAGAACAGCCAGATCATCATCAGCGTAAAGGTCAGCGCGATCAAGACGCGAATCGACTTGTGCTGGCGGAACGGGATCAGAAAACCGATGATGATGAGGGAGAGGATGAACGGCGAGAACACCTCGCGGATCGAAAAGAACCACACGCCGAACAGCACGGCCAGCGCCACCGCGACGAGGAAGAAACGGGATTCTTGTTCCTGATTCATGAAGGGATGTTACGCAGTTTTGGGGGAATCCGACAGAAAAAAATACATAAGCCCGGGTTCGCCGGTGATGATTCTTGCGACACTGAGGAACAACAGAGACCTGGTGGCTCCGGACGGAATTTGCGCCCGAGGCGCATCCGCCTCCGGCGGAGTTGAGACAGCCGGAGGCTGGCGAAATCCCGACTTCGATCGGGAAACTGCCCACACAAGGAACAAAAAGAAAAGACCCCGAATAATCGGGGTCTGACTGGTGGCTCCGGACGGAATTGAACCGCCGACACAAGGATTTTCAGTCCTCTGCTCTACCAACTGAGCTACAGAGCCGCTTGAAATCGGAAATATCGCCAGCGATTATACATATTCGGGCTTTGCGAGTCAAGGAGATTTTCGGGCGAAGCAACCGCTGACCGAATAGGCGCAGCGCAGCGGCGTCCGGACTCACGCAGTGGCTGCGGTGCTGCGCAATGTCCAACCCGAACACATTCGGGGTGTTGCGTCATGTTGAGCGCAGCGAGACATCTGGAGGGTAACCCCCGACGGTGATCAATGAACAATAAGCAATAAACAGCCCCGTATCGTGGCCGAAAAGCCGACAAGAAACGACTTGAGGCCTCATCCCCGGATGGCTGGGTTAAAACCCACATCATCTTCTTCGCAAACGATCTCAACGAGCTGAAACTCGCGGCCATGCGCCGGAAAGAGCCCCCTTGACGGCCTCCCATGCGTGGAACACGATTGGGCAGATGGCGTAGTTGTCCAGTACTTGATACAGGCGGTCGGCAATGCCTGGCTCGGTCAAATGCGGATACGAGCGGCAAGATCCCGGACGATCCTCGTAGATCGTACACTCGTTTTCACTTAGGAACACGCACGGCTCACGCTTCATATACCAGCCTCCCGGGATCTTCGTGAGGTGTTCATCGACAAACGTCTCCCCCGCACATCCGAGCCTTGAGACAAGTATCGGTATCTCACGGGACGTCACGGCCGGTTGGACGGCCCGGCAGCACCGGCCGCACTCCCGGCAGTCGATACGAGACGCCGTCTCGTCATGGGCCTCACGGAACAATCGGTCGACCTCTCCCGCATCCAGCGTCTTCAGGTAAGCCCGGAAAGAGAGATTCTCCTCCAGTCGCTGCTCTGCCCGGCGGCGGAGTTCTTCCGCATCGATCCGAAACGACGACATAGTGTGCGCTGAAATAAAAAAGGGAGAGAAGGATGTCCTTCTCTCCCCGGCGGACGAGGCCGCTTGCGTTACTTGACCAGGTTGAACTTCTCGCCGAACTTGCCGACGACTGGCAGCGGGTCCACCTTACCCTGCGCGGCGTTGATGATACCCATGATCATGAGGACGAACGCGAAGAGCTGGACGAGGTAACCAACCAATACGATGGACAGGATTCCACCGATGATGTACAGGATGAAGAGCACCAGCATCTGCTCCGTGTGGTACTGGGCGAACCGGTTGTCCTTGGCGCCCAGCATGGGGATCAGGAAGCAGCAGAGATAACCAATGATCACGAGAACCTTGCCTTTGTCTACGTCTTCCGGAGTTGGCTTCGGTCTGCCGGAGCCGGCTTGTCCCGTAGTTTGCTCAGTCATGGTTTGTCCTCCTCATATAGGTTGGAAATGGGGTTAACTGCGGTCAGTCCATATGCTTGATGATCTCGGATGCAAATTCACTGCACTTGACCTCCCGGGCTCCGTCCATCAGCCGCGCAAAGTCGTATGTGACAGTCCTGGAGGCGATGGCCCGCTCGAGTCCAAGGATGATGCGGTCGGCGGCTTCGGTCCAGCCGAGATAGCGGAACATCATCTCGCCCGATAGGATGACCGAGCCGGGGTTGACCTTGTCAAGGTTGGCGTACTTGGGAGCGGTGCCGTGCGTGGCTTCGAATACGGCGTGCCCGGTGACGTAGTTGATGTTGCCGCCGGGCGCGATCCCGATGCCCCCGACCTGGGCCGCCAGGGCATCCGACAGGTAGTCGCCGTTGAGATTGAGCGTGGCGATGACGTCGAACTCCTTCGGTCGGGTGAGCACCTGCTGGAGCGTGATGTCGGCGATCGTGTCGCGTACCAGCAGCTTGGATTTCCATTTGCCGTCACCGTGCGTGGGCCAGAGCTTGAGCGCCGTCTCGACCTCGGTGCAGATCGTCTTTTTCTGATCGGGCGTCATCATGTCGTACCCGGGATCGACGAGGCGGGCGTTTTCTTCGACGGTCAGGTTGGGGTTCTTCTCCCTGTTTCCGAGGACCCAGGATTCGCGTTCCGTCACGATGTCGTTGCGGAAGAAGCTCCGCGCCACGCTGTATCCCCACTCGCGGAATGCGCCTTCGGTGAACTTCATGATGTTGCCCTTGTGCACGAGCGTCACGCTGCGCCGCTTGTTCTTCAACGCGTACGCGATCGCGCTGTGCACGAGGCGTTCGGTGCCGAGCGCGCTGACCGGCTTGAATCCTATCCCGACCATCACACCGAGCTCACGTTTCGGAGCGCCGGTCTCCTCGAGACGATGCTGCCAGGACTGCACCGCCTCCCTGTGTCCGAACCGGACCTTCTTGAATTCCTTGGGGAACTCGCGTGCGAGGAAGTCTAGGATCTTCTGCGAATCGTCGGTTCCACCGGCGTATTCGATGCCCGCGTAGATGTCCTCGGTGTTCTCGCGGAAAATGACCATGTCTACGTCTTCCGGCCGTTTGACGGGACTCGGCACGCCCTTGAAATAGCGGACCGGGCGCAGACACACATACAGATCGAGCATCTGGCGCAGGGTCACGTTGAGGCTGCGGATGCCGCCGCCGATCGGGGTGGTGAGCGGTCCCTTGATGGAGACGAGGTACTCACGGCAGGCATCCACGGTGTCGTCGGGCAGCCACGTGTGAAGGCGGTTGAACGCCTTTTCGCCAGCCAGTACTTCCAACCACACGACTCGGCGTTTGCCGCCATACGCTTTCTGTACGGCCGCATCAAACACACGCTGGGAGGCCCTCCAGATATCCGGCCCCGTGCCGTCGCCTTCGATGAATGGTATGATGGGTTGATCGGGAACGTTCAGCTTGCCGTGCTGGGCGGTGATTTTCTGACCTTCTTGCGGCGGCTGCAGATCCTTGAACACGTCGGCTCCTCTTCAGTTTGAGTCGTAGGAGGTAGTGAATTCGGTTGGATGCTGTCGCAGTTAGTGAGAAATGATACGTTTCGAATATAAAGACGCCATTAGCGAAAAACAACATATTTTAGGGAAGCGGGAATAGACCGCGCGCCAACGAGTTATGGTATATAGTAGTATATAACTATCTAGTTGAGCAAATGTACTTATGGAAACACAGGTCACTGGAAAAGCTTACAAGTCCTTCACTTATTCCACGGAATTGCACTGGGTAGATAAGCGCATAGGTATATTAAAATCAAGAGGTAAGGAGGATATGAAGGTATCCAGTCCGCCGGAATTCAAGGGCGAAGCCGGTGTCTGGACACCGGAGGATCTGTTCGTGGCGGCAATCGAAATATGCACGATGACGACGTTTCTTTCATTCGCAAAGCGCAGAGGACTGTCATTGCTCGCCTACCGCAGCGACGCAGAGGGTCTGCTCGAATTCATCGATGGCAAATACCGATTCACCAAAGTTATCATTAAACCCGTGATCACGGTGGCCGACGAGGCTTCGACGTCTCTGGCCCGTACCGTCCTCGAAGAGTCGCACCATCATTGTCTGATCGCCAACTCCGTGCAGAGCAAAGTCTCGCTGGAACCGGAAATCAAATCCGGGGACTGATATGACGATATACCAAGACACACTCATCGAAGAGCTGATCTCCGCACTGCCGGAGGCGGTGACCTATCTGATGCAGCAGGGTATCCGCTGCATGGTCTGCGGAGAGCCGATGTGGGGTTCGATCGAACAAGCCGCACGGGAAAAAGGGTTTTCATCGGAACAGATCGGAGGGTTCGTCCGCGATCTGAATCTTCTCGCCCAACGCCGAAACCAACAGGAGAACGTATGACTTTCCTAGATGACGAGATCGTGAACAAACTGAAAACGGAATTCGACGGACTCGCAGCTCCGGTGCGGATCGTCTATTTCACGCAAGAGCTCGAATGCGAATACTGCCGGGAGACGCACGAACTGTTGAAGGAAATTGCGGCCGTGTCCGATCGCCTCACACTCGAGGTCTACAACTTCGCCATGGACACGGCGCAGGTGGAACAGTACCGGGTGGACAAGATACCCGCCGTCGCAATCATCGGCGAGAGAGACTACGGCATCCGGTTCTACGGCGTCCCGTCCGGGTATGAGTTCATGACCCTGATCGAGGGCATCAAAGACGTCTCCCGGGGACGCACCGATCTTCCGGAGAACGTCCGCGAAACCCTTCGGCAGATTGACCGTCCCGTGCACGTTCAGGTGTTTGCCACGCCGACCTGCCCTTACTGTCCGCGTGCCGTGCGGTTTGCCCACAAGGCCGCCATCGAAAGCGAATTCGTCACCGCCGACATGGTCGAGGCAAGCGAGTTCCCGCACCTGGTTTACAAGTATGCCGTGCAGGGTGTGCCGAAGACCGTGATCAACGAAGAAGACGGCTTTGCCGGAGCGGTGCCCGAACACCTCGCCGCTCAACGCTTGTTGGAAGCGAGCCGGCGGGCAGCAGAAGCGATCTCCGCCGGCTAGTACCGCTTCTGAGAAACGCAATTCGGCTGAACCCGGCGGTCCCCTTTTCGCATCTGGTGAACATCAACGGCAGAAGCGGTCCCGCTTCCTCGAGTCGCCAGAATCTCTTTGCTTTGTTCGGCAAAATTGGCTAAGATTTTTTCGAACTCAAGGAAAAGGCGGCCGCTGGACTCCCTACCCGACATCGTTGAACGGGCTAAGAAATCCATTGTCAAAGTATATCACGCTTCGGGCCAGGGTACCGGCCTGATCGTGGATCCCAAAGGACTCGTCGTGACCAACCGTCACGTAGTGGGCCTCCAATCCTACGTGGACATCTCCGATGCCGCGGACCGCACGGAGTGCGGACAGGTGGTGCTGTCCGACGCAGACGTGGACTATGCCTTCGTGTTGACGGCGCCGTGGGATGTCGAACCGCTGAAGTTCCGCGAAATGTCCGGCGTGCGCGAAGGCGAGACCGTGGTCGCGATCGGTCATCCTCTCGGGTATAGTTACACGGTCAGCAAGGGCATCGTCAGTTCGAAAGGCCGCCGCTACCGCAACATCGATTATCTGCAAACGGACGCGCCGATCAATCCCGGAAACAGCGGCGGTCCGCTGCTCAACGAGCAGGGAGAAGTGATCGGGATCAACACATGGATCCGGTCGGACGCTCAGGGCGTCGGATTCGCTTTTCCCATCGACTACGTCAAACGCGCCATGGCCCGCCTCAACGTCGACTTCAGCGCCATTGGCAAAGGCTACTACTGCAACCTCTGCGGATTCCTCAACTTCCGATTTCTGGAAACCCCCGCCCGCAAGTATTGCACGAATTGCGGAGCCGCGGTGATCTTCAAAGAACGACCAGCGCCGCAGCCGACGCATACGGTCACGGTACCTCCCGATGCGACCACGCCGGTGAGCGAACTGGCCTGCACCTGCTGCAAGACGGTCAATCCCGGAAGCCAGAAGTACTGCCAGCACTGCGGGGCAACGCTGAAGAAGACTTGATCTCCGACTCTGACCTATAGTCCTCCGATCGGTAATAGACACATGGCAGGGGCTGTATGTTGACTCAAATCAGGATCCGCAACTTCAAGAAGATCGATTACGCCGACATTGAATTGGGAAGAAACGTCGTTTTTGTCGGACCGAATAACTCTGGAAAAACGACTGCCCTGCAATGCCTTGCCCTTTGGGAGGTCGGGCTGAAGAAGTGGATCGAGAAGCGAGGTAGTTCCTTTGCGGAGAAACGGCCAGGTGTAGCCATAAACAGGAACGATTTGATTGCTATCCCGATTCCGACCGCCAATCTGCTGTGGCACGATTTGCACGTGCGTGAGGTGAAAAGGATGGACGGCAATCCTGTAACGAAGAACGTTCGTATCGATGTTACAGTCTCCGGGATAACTGATGGGGTGCCTTGGGAATGTGGTCTTGAGTTTGACTATACAAATGAAGAATCATTTGTTGTGAGACCCCTACGTATAGATGATTCCCCGAACCCAAAAAGAAAGCCGATTCCTCATCAGGCAAGCAAAGCCCGAATCGCCTTTCTTCCACCAATGTCAGGCTTGGCCTCGGTAGAACCAAAGTGGGAGCCCGGCCGCGTGAATGTTCTCTTAGGTGAAGGCCAAACCGCACAGGTCTTGAGAAATCTGTGCTATAATATTTACGAGACTCAAAACGAAAACGACCATTGGAATGAACTCGTTCGTCAGATACAGAAACTGTTTGGTGTCAGGCTTGAGCCTCCGCGTTACATCGCCGAGCGCGGCGAGATCACGATGGCCTACACGGAATCAAGCGGTGTCTCCCTTGATTTGTCAAGCGGCGGACGCGGATTGCAGCAAATACTACTCTTATTGGCATATCTATACTCTAATCCGAACACGGTTCTCTTGCTTGATGAGCCCGATGCGCACTTGGAGATTCTGCGGCAAAGGCAAACCTACAACTTGATAACCGATATTGCAGAGAAACAGAACTCTCAAGTCATTGCGGCGAGCCATTCGGAAGTTGTTCTGAATGAAGCAGCAGGCAAGGATCTGGTGGTCGCATTTGTAGGCAAGCCGCACGTAATAAAGACTTCCCAAAGCCAGGTACTCAAATCTCTCGCATCCATAGGATTTGAGCAATACCATCAGGCTGAAGTTAAAGGCTGGGTGCTCTATCTTGAAGGCTCTACAGATCTTGCCATCCTGAAAGCCCTCGCAGCAAGAATCGGCCATGAGGCCTCCGGAGTTCTGGACGATCCATTTGTTCATTATGTCACCAACCGGCCACAGCGAGCTAGAGAGCATTTCTTCGGTCTTAAGGAAGCAAAGGCCGATCTGGTTGGAGTAGCTGTCTTTGACCGGCTGGAAACCGGTTTGGATCAGAATGACCTGGTCGAGTTGATGTGGACGAAACGGGAGATTGAGAACTACATCTGCTTGGAAGAAGCCTTACTTGCCTATGCTCAGTACGATGTCGGAACCGCAAGCGCCAATGACCTGTTCGGACAGGCAGAATCCCAACGTCGCCTGGAAACAATGCGGAACTGCATTGGCGAGGTCTCAACAGCTCTTCGAACATTAAACAAGGAACCCTTTTCCTCCGATATCAAAGCGTCTGACGAGTTCTTGGAACCGCTGTTTAGACTCTATTTTCAAAGACTTTCATTATTTAACATAATGACAAAGTCGGATTTTCACGAATTGGCTCGCTTTGTTCCACGACATCTTGTGGATTCGGAAATAGTCGAAAAACTTGACCGGATCGTTGACGTCGCACGTAGAGCACGGCCGAGGGTGGATTGAGTAGCTCACAAGCCATGTACATCGTCAGCGCCGTGCGGACTCCCATCGGCAAATTCGGAGGTGTGCTGGCGCCGCTGCAGGCCAGGGAATTAGGCACGCTCGTCGCGAGGGAAGCTATACGCCGTGCCGGTATCGAACCGGCGCTGGTGGACGAGACCGTCTTCGGCTGTGCCCGCCAGGCGGGTGTAGGTCCCAATATCGCCCGGCAGATCGCAATCGGAAGCGGCATACCTTCCTCGAGCCCGGCCTATACGATCAACAAAGCCTGCGGGTCCGGATTGAAAGCGATCCTCAACGCGTACGCCTCGATCCGGATGGGCGACCACGGAATCGTCCTGGCCGGCGGCGTCGAGAGCATGAGTAACATCCCGTACCTGTTGACCGAGGCGCGCTGGGGCTATCGGATGGGCCACGGCGACGTGCTGGACTCCAATCACGTGGACGGCTACTTCTGCCCGATGGCGGACAAGTTGATGGGAGCCACGGCGGAAGACCTTGCGGAAGAGTACCGCATTCCACGTGACGAACAGGACACGTATGCGGTTGAGTCTCATCGACGAGCTGAAACGGCCATACGCACGGGCCGGTTCAAAAACGAGCTGTTGCCGGTGGAGGTCCCGTCGAAGAAAGGCATGGTGCAGGTTGACCAGGATGAGCACCCGCGATTCGGTTGCACGCTGACGGATCTGCAGAAGCTCAAGCCGGTATTTCGCAAGGATGGAACGATCACGGCGGCTAGTTCCTCCGGCGTCACGGACGGAGCGGCGGCCGTAATTGTCGCCGGGGAAGATCGGGTGAAGGAACTCGGCCTGCGTCCAATGGCTCGAATTGTGGCGTACGCTTCGGCAGGCGTGGACCCCGGCCGAATGGGACTAGCTCCGGTGCCCGCCGTCCGAAAGCTACTGGACCGCACGAAACTACGACTTTCCGATATCGACCTGATCGAACTCAACGAGGCCTTTGCCGCCCAGGTACTTGCGTGCGACCGGGAACTCCACTTCGATCTCGACCGTCTGAACGTGAACGGGGGTGCCATCGCATTAGGTCATCCGACGGGCTGTACCGGTGCACGCATCGCCGCTACCTTGATCCACGAAATGCACAAGCGATCCTCCAGGCTGGGCCTGGCCACGCTCTGTATCAGCGGAGGCCTTGGCCTCGCCCTGCTCATCGAACGAACATAGCTCTATGTTAGAACGGTTCTGCCCGCTAGTCCTTATCGTCCTGGTTGCCTGCAGGCCCTCGCAGGAACTCGACGCCGACTTTCAACGTCTGCTCTTTTTCCAAGACAATCGCTCACCGGTCGACAGTCTGTATCCCTTCCTGCAAACGGAGAATCCTTACCTCATGGTCCGCACTCTTCGAGCCCTGGCTCAGATGCAGGACACGTTGGCGCTGGATACGATCGAGGCGTATTGCGCCCATCGTTTCCACGATGTCCGGCAAGAGGCCTATTTCGCACT
>JBBIJR010000071.1:12379-19005 GCA_037445875.1 Bacteroidota bacterium
GGCAGATGGGATACGGTACGACCAGCCGCCGCGTGTGGGCGGGCGCGCGAAGGATACTGGTGGAGAGGTTCGAATCAGAAACGTCCGTTAAACACCGCGCAGCTATCCTCGACGCACTGGGTAAAGCCGGTGACGGGGAGTGTTTCCCCTTGATCACACGCTGCCTCGCCGACCCGGAAGAGCGGGTGGTGGGCGCTGCTGCTCTGGCCGCCTCCCGTCTGGCGCTCCGGGGCTTCACCGGAGATACGCTGAATGCCGCCCTGACGCACGCGTTGACGCACTCATCCACGGATATTCGATGGAAGGCCGTGTGCGCCTTCATGCGGATCCGTGATCCACGGTACGCCGTCAACGTGCTCCCGCTGCTGAACGATGCCGACGAGCGGGTCCGAATGGATGCTGCCCGGGCGCTGGGAGCGATGAGCCTCAAAGCAAGCGAGGAACCCCGTCTGAAGGATATCCAGAATGCCCTCATCGAGCGGGCGACCTCCGACACAAGCTGGCAGGTGCGCGTGAACGCCGTAGCGGCGCTTGGCACTTTCCCTTTCATCCTCGATGATCTGAAGAAAATCTACTTCCTCATCGCCTTCGAAGGCCTTCGCGATCGCAGCGAGCATGTTCGAATCACGGCGATTCGCTCGATGGCCCGAAGTTATGCCGGCGATGTGAAGGACTGGCCTTCCTTTTTGAACCCATTCTCCGAACGATTTCTCCCGCAGGCCTTCCCGACAGAGCGGGTGGAGATATTGCAGACGCTGATCACTATGGGAGGAGAGCGCGTATGGGATAACGTTGAAATCCGATCCTGGCTCGAGCGGTCGCTGCACAGCAAGGACCGGTATGTTCGTGCAGGAACTACGGCTGCTTTGGCTAACCTCCGATCAAGGAGGGCCGCGGGATACCTGAAAGAGGCGCTCCTGGACAGTTTCTCGCTCGTGCAGAACCATGCCATCGACGGCTTGCTCCGTTCCCGCTCCAACGAGGGCCGCGAGCTGGTGATCAATGCCCTTGATACGCAAAACCCGTGGACTCTTGCACTGGCCGCCTACTCGCTGGCATCCGACACGACCGCCCTCAAGGATCGGCGTTTATGCGACTTCATCGCGGAGCGTATCGTTGCAACGGCTTCTAAACTTCGCGACTCATTAGACATCGATTCAAAAGCGACCCTTCTCGACGCACTGGGTGAAATGGGCAGCATGCACGCGGTGCCGTTCCTCAAGAGTTTCCTGGGGGATTCTCTGCGACCGGCAGCGGAGCACGCGGCGAACAGCCTCAAGAAGATCACGGACGCGAATTACACCGACAGCATCCGGACGGTGCGTTCGGGTACTCGATTCAATGCTGAGGACTACGTTCGCATCAAAACACGAAAGCCTTCGGCGGAAATAGAAACGGACGCCGGTACGATCCGATTGGACTTCTATGTCGATGAAGCACCCTTTACCGTCATCAACTTCGTCCGTCTCGCCGAGCGAGGGTTCTACGATGGCGTGTATTTCCACCGTGTGGTTCCCAATTTCGTCATACAGGCGGGTGATCCGACCGGAACGGGATGGGGGGGACCCGGCTACTGGATCCGTTCGGAGTTCGGCGCTAGAACCTATGACCGCGGGACGGTGGGAATGGCCAGCGCCGGCAGGGACACGGAAGGGTCGCAGTGGTTCATCACGCATTCTTCGCAACCGCACCTCGATGGGCGTTATACCGTGTTTGCGCACGTTAAGGATGGAATGGACGTGGTGGATCGGATTCAGGTCGGAAACCGCATTCGCAAGATCCGAATCGTGTGGTACTGAAGACGTCTACAAAGCCGAGATGAGTTCCCTGCAGATCCGGTTGTAAAGAAAACTCCCCTCGTCGGTCAGCCTGAGGGAATCTCCTTCCACCACACAATAGGGCTGGAGCTTTTCTATCGGCTCCTCCAGTCGCTCGTGGAACCGGAAACCGCCCAGCCGTTCCAGTTCCGAAATGCGCATACCCACCTGCTGGCGCAAACCGAGGAGAATGTACTCCTCGCATTGTTGCTCGGCCGTCAGCTCTTCGGAACCCTCGATCGGCAGACTGGCATGCTCGGTCAGGTGGCGGCAATACGATTCCAGGTTGCGGACATTCCACCATCGGCGTCCTTCGAAATAACTGTGAGCCGAAGGGCCCATCCCCAAATAAGGACGGCCCGTCCAGTAGGCTCTGTTATGCAAAGACTCGAATCCGGGCCTCGCGTAATTGGAGATCTCGTAATGTTCGTACCCCGCCTTGCTCAGAAGGTCGATGGTCTGCACGTACATGGCCAGTTCCAATTCCTCGTCCCGTGCAGGCACCTGGCCGCGCAGAACCATCTTATGCAGGTGAGTTCTCTCTTCAACGGTCAAGTTGTATATCGAAAGATGTTCCGGTGCCAGTTCCAGCGCAACAT
The DNA here is from genome assembly GCA_037445875.1 of Bacteroidota bacterium. Taxonomy (GTDB): domain Bacteria; phylum CLD3; class CLD3; order SB21; family SB21; genus JBBIJR01. Next base: position 14,796 of record JBBIJR010000071.1, read on the forward strand.
CCAGACTTTCCATCCAGTGTCCAAGCTGCTGGCCCGGCAGGCCGAAAATCAGATCCAGACTTACGTTCTTGAATTGTTGTCGAGCCCGCTTCACGGCCTCTCGAGCTTCAACACCGGTGTGCGTCCTGGTAAGAAATCGCAGCTCGTCGTCCCTGAACGACTGCACTCCGATGCTCAGTCGGTTGATGCCGAGGCCGGCCCAGCGACGGATGTTGTCTTCGTCGACGTGATTGGGGTTGGCCTCCAGCGTGATTTCGACGGTTCCCGACAGGTCGAATCGATTTCTCATGGAGGTCATGATCCTCACCCAGTACTCGATGGGCAGAAACGACGGTGTACCCCCTCCAAAATAGACGGTCGCTACGGAGGGTCGGTTCCACCAGCGGCCACAGGCCTCGATTTCTGCCATGAGCGCTTCGGTGAAACGAGAATGCATTTTGCGCGCGGTACTTACAAAGAAGTCACAATAGATACAGATACGCTCGCAAAAGGGTACATGCACATACAGCCCGACCGGAAGACCTGCCGGATTTACCTTTGGGACGGTCGGGTCATTAATCGGCGTTGTATCTGCCACTTCTCTCCAGGATTTTCACTTGACTTTGGGAGAGTGCTTAAATAAATTAACTTTGCTCTTCGAGGAGGATCTCCCAAAACCCGTTATTATTACTTCGTTTACGGGCTTTGTTGTCTTAACTTAGAATCTTTTTCAGCAATTACAAGATCAACTCGATCCTTGTCCCAAACATCAACCCTTAAAGGAGGAAGTATGAAAAAGTATTTGTTTCAGGTACTTTTTTGTTCCCTGATTGCCGTGCTGGCGGTGTCGTTGGTCAACACCGATGCCATGGCGCAGAAAAAGAAGAAGAAGAAAAAAGGCGAGCCACCGGAGTGGGTATACAAGCCGGGTCTCTATGAAGATGTGATCATCGCTGCGGGCGTCGGCGAAGGATTCTCCGAAATGAAGGCCAAGAGCCAGGCTGAACAGAACGGTCGTAAGAAGATTGCCGAGGCCCTCCAGACGGAGGTCAAGAGCCTGACGACGAACTTCATGGAAGAGGCCACCACAACGACCGAAGAAGGATCCGAGGGAGCGGCCCAGGAGTATTTCCAGGAAATCACGCAGAGTATGACGAACCAAACCCTGTCCGGTGCGTTCATCGAAGAGTACTGGCCTCCAATGGGTGAGAAAACGGGCAGCAAGATCAAGTTCTACGCCAAGGTGGTGCTCAAGAAGTCGGCCGTGATCGATGCGTACAAGGAGCAGGTCAAAGAGGACCTTGCGCAAAAGAAGATCAAAGGCGTGAAGAAGTCGGCCGATGACGCTCTTTCCGCTCTCGACAATGCGATCGCCAAGTGGGAGAAGACCAACAACAACGGTCCTATCGAAGAGGAGACGACGGAAGAGTAGTCTTTCCCGCGTGGTTTACCTGTTGAACCGTAGGGGCATCTACCCCTACGGTTTCTTTTTTACATGTTCAACCAAGTTAGAGGTGACCGGTATGCGTTACGTTGCATTCCTTGCGTTGGCCGTATGGACCGCCCAGATGATGTCCTGCGCGGGCGGCTCGTCCTCGCGCAGTGAAGACAAGCTGCCGAAATGGATCTCGAAACCCGGGCTTTATGAAGATGCGATCATCGCGGCGGGGATCGGTGAAGGCCTGACGGAACAAAAAGCGAAGAGCCAGGCGGAACTGAGCGGCCGAAAGAAGATCGCGGAAACCATCCAGAGCCAGATCAAGAGTCTGACGACGAACTTCATGGAAGAGGCCGCCACGACGACGGAGAAAGGCCAGGAATCTGCCGCTCAGGAGTACTTCCAGGAAATCTCCCAGAGCCTGACGAATGTCACCCTGAACGGTGCGATGATCGAGGAGTACTGGCCGCCGATGGGTGAAAAGGTCGGCAACAAGATCAAGTTCTACGCGAAGACGGTGCTGAAAAAGAGTGAACTGGTGGATGCCTTCAAGAAGAAGGTTCAGGACGATGCAGCCGCGAAAAAGATCAAGGGCGTAAAGGCAAGCGCCGACGATGCCCTCAAGGCGCTGGACAAAGCCATCGAGAAGTGGGAACAATCGTCCGGCGGGCCCGAATAGCCGACCGCGGAAACCAAAGTGGCAAAAGCCGTTCCCCCCGGAACGGCTTTTGTATGTACGGCCGCGCGGTTCAGTCGAACAACGGGCTGAACTGGTCTTTGAACCGGCGATCGAACCAGCGGTTGCACACACGGAAGAAAACGTAACCCACGACTAGGCCTGCGATCACGTCGATCACGTAGTGATAGAATCCGTAGATCGTCGAAAAAATGAGCCCCAGCACCAAGGGGAGGAATACCCAGAAGGTCGGGCGATGGGATTTGAACGCGTACAGGAGCGTCATGGAAGCGATGGCCACGTGGGAACTGGGAAAGGCCGCGCCCGGCTTCTCCGCGTTCGCGTATATCCAGTCCATGACCTGAACAAACAGTCCTCCGTCCAGGAAACGATCGTCGCGGTAGTGCAAGGGTCCAACCACAGGGATGAACATATAGAGCAGGTAGCAAGCGTAGAAACCTACCGAAATGCCGAAAAAAGATCGTGCGAAAGCGATGTCCCTCCGGAGGTAGAGCACAACACCCAGCAGGGTGGCAATGAAGTAGTACGAAAAATAGCAAAAGTGGATGATCTCGTTAAACGCGAAGTCATTCAGGCGGTCGTACAACCAGAGGTTGGGTTGGGTACCGAAGATGAACAAATCGATCTCCGCGAAAAAGGGGTCCCAGTACCCCTGCAGGACCATCTGATTGAGGGAGCCCGTCTCGGTATAGAAATAGGGGAAGAGGAGCGCCGGATACCAGTAACGCAGGACCCGCAATCCGTGGATTGCGGCGAGGGGGCTGAATTTGATCAATACCAGCAATGCCGACGCGATTGCCGTTCGGACTACGATGAAGCGATACCAGTTGTCCAGATTGGCGTGAAACACGAGCACGGCAAAGCCGGTAATCCCCAGGTAAGCCATCGTTGCCCAGTCAATGGCGTTGAACCGCTCGACCAGCGTTACCGGAGCGGCATATCCCGCTTCCTCCTCCAAAAAGCTTGCGCCGCGCGCTTCCACGGCTTCCTTTTGTTCCGTTACAGCCATCCTTGCTCCCGATACCACTGGATCGTTTCCGCACAGCCCCGTTCAAGCGTATACTCCGGTTCGAAGCCCAACTCTCTGCGGATTTTCTCGGAGGAGCATGTCCAGGCCACCTGCCTCAGTTCGATCATCTTCTGCCTGTTGAGCAAGGCCGGCCGCGGGGAGAATTGAGCGAGAAACTCAGCGACCAACGCCACGACGGTGAGCAGCGATTCGGGAACGGTCACCGGAAAGGTCCACGTATGCAGGTGTTCGTGGATCGTTCCTGCAAATTCCGTCCAGGTCCGAATCCGTCCGTCGTCCACGAAGTACACTTCACCGGTACTTCGGGGCGATTCAGCGGCAAGCATGATGGCCCGGACCAGGTCGCGCACATGTATCAGGCTCAGGTATTTCGGCTTGAAGCCCACCATGAGACGGAGATGCCTCCGCATGGTTTGGAAATAGAAAAGAATGTCCTTCTCGCGAGGTCCATAGACGGCCGGGGGGCGTAGGATCGTAATAGGCAGGGACTTCATGTATTCGAGCGCGTACTTCTCTCCTTCGAACTTGCTCCGTCCGTAGATGGTCAAAGGCCTCGGGGGGTCGGTTTCCATGCGGGGGCGGCCGACCTCGGACGGTCCCGAAGCCGCCAGACTGCTTACATGGACGATCTTCTTTACGTGGGGATTGTGTTCGAGGCACACTTCATACAGAACGCGGGAGCCGTCGGCATTCACTTTGTAGTACATCGATTCCTTTTTTGCCTTCGTGATGCCGCCGACATGAAAAATGTAGTCGGCCACGCTCACGGCCGGGATCAATGAATCGCGGTCGGTGACGTCTGCATCCACCAACGTAACGTCGAGGCCCTGCAACCATGTACGATCGCTGGTGGGCCGGACGGTACAGAGAACCTTGAAACCCCTCCGCACCAGAGCCTCGGCCACATGGCTTCCAATAAATCCCGTGGCGCCTGTAACCAGAGCCTTCATCCTTACAGGGGCGCGTCGTAGATGCGGTAACGTTTGTACACCCGGCCGCCCAGGTTCTCAATAGCGCGGTTCATGGCGGTATTGTCCTCCAGGATCCACGACAACTCCCCCCAGCG
>JBBIJR010000072.1:0-18173 GCA_037445875.1 Bacteroidota bacterium
GCAGAAAGTATTTTGAATGATATCTTCAATGACATACTTTTCCTGATGTTCGGTTGCATGACGGCTGAAATTGAGCTTATACTTAATGTAGAAATGGAGGCGTTTCTTGTAGCGGTCCCACAATGCGACCATGGCCCCATGGAAATGGACAGGACTCTGTCCAAGACGCACTAACTCTCTGTCCGGGACGCCACTCCAGTCGACGAACTCAGGCTCGGTTGCGGGCATCTCGGTGCCCGGAGAAAGATCATCCTTCAATGAACCATTCTCCCATCTGAGGGCAAGGGTCTCAACGTACACGTAACGTATTAATTACAAATAAGTTGTTCTATAGGAAAGAAACAAGAGAATATTGGCAGACCGGACTCAGCAAGTGATTAACTTAAATAATATGCAGAGATCATAGGAATAACTGTGACGGGAAGCACACTTGTGACTATTTCATCTATGTTTGGAACCTGCATCATGAATCCCGGCACGCACGGAAGGTTGGAATGGGCTGAGATGCCGGTGCCGACGCCGCGTCCCGGACAGGTCATGGTCAGGATTCACTGCGCCGGCGTTAACCGTGCGGACCTGCTGCAACGAAGGGGCCTGTATCCGCCGCCGGAGGGAGAGTCGGAGATCCCCGGTCTGGAATGCGCCGGTGAGATTGTCGCGTCCGAAGGGCCAGTCGGATCGTGGCGTGAGGGGGATCGAGTGATGGCCTTGTTGGCCGGCGGTGGTTACGCCGAGTACGCAGCGATCGACCACCGGCTGCTCCTCCGCGTGCCCGACGGGATGTCGTACGAAGAGGCCGCTGCCGTCCCGGAGGCCTTTCTGACCGGGTACCTCAATCTGGTCGCGCTCGGCCGTGTGCAAGCCGGTGAAAGCGTCCTGGTTCATTCCGGAGCAAGCGGAATCGGCACAGCGTCCATCCAGGTTGCAAAACATCTGAAGGCAAGCGTCGTGACGACTGTAGGCAGTCCGACAAAGGCGTCTTTCTGCCTGAGGCTTGGAGCGGACGAGGCATTCAACTACCGGACGGACGACTGGGCGCAGTGCCTCGGTGAGAATCGTATCGATGCGGTGCTCGATACGGTTGGGGCAGCTTATCTCGCTGCCAACATCCGGGTCCTCAGGCCGGGAGGGCGGCTGCTCCTGATCGGCTTGCTCGGGGGATCCCACGCAGAAATGGATATGGGATCCGTATTGGCGAAGAATCTGATCGTCCGCGGGTCGACCCTCCGCAACAAGACGACAGAAGACAAGGCCCGCCTGATCTCGTCGTTCACCGAGGACCTGCTGCCGGAGTTTTCCAGGGGAACCGTAAGACCTGTCGTACATGCTGTGTTTCCGATTTCCCACGTGGAAGAAGCGCATCGGTGTATGGAGCGCAACAAGAATATGGGGAAGATCGTGCTCTCCATCCGCCGATCAGATGCGGGTTGAACCGGACAGAATATATGGCTAAGTTTAAAGAAACCTTTGGTTGACTCGATCCGTATGCCCATGCATGGAGATCTCGTGAGCCACGTCCCGCGATGAAAAAACCGCCGATTGTCAACAAAGTCCACCTCCTGCTGATCGTTGCTCTGTTTGCCGTCGGTCTGGCGATCAGTTCGTTCTCCTTCTATGCCAAGGTGCGCTTCTTTGCCGTGGTCGTACTCAACGAACTGGTCATCATGAGCGTGGTCGTGGTGGTACTGTACTCGTCCCAGAAACACTCGATGTTCGACGAAGTGAGCATTACGCGGCGTCTGAGACTCGCTCTCCTGTTTGTCGTACTGATCTATGTGATCGGGTTTGCGTCGGTCCACTTCACGGAACCCGAGTACATTACGCCACGATACGCGGGCGGTTTTGTGATGCGGGCGAACTCGTGGTCGGCGGTGATCGTGGCCAACGTCATCGGCATGACCGCCCTCTTCAGCCTTTCGGTGTGTCTGCGCATTCTCCGCTCCTTGATTCTGCACCGTCAGAAGAAGAACACCGCCGTCTATTTCCATCTCATGTGGCTGCTGGGAGGGCTTTCCATTCTGTCGGCCGCCGGTACCGGGCAACCGCTCCGCTACGACCCGTCCGCCAACCATCCATTGACCTTCACGCTCCTGCTCTTGACCACGGCGCTTATGTTCATCAATATGTTTCGCGTCGGCTGGCTTACCGTGCTGAACCGCCGCCAGAAATTCATGACGTTCCTCGGCGGGATTGTCTTCACGCTGGTCACGGCCGGTCTGCACGGGGCGGAGATCGGAGGCGGGGTGACCTACGCCGATATGGTCAATTCGTACAGCGTGGTCGCTGGCTCGTTTCTCTTTCTGGTAACCGTTTTTGCCTTCCTGTACAGCCTGGCCACGACCGTGGTGGCGTTCCTGCACCTGCCTACCGCGGCCATCTACGACAAGAAAGTCCGCGAGATCAACTCGATCTACGCCCTTAGCCGCACGATCAATTCCCTCTTCGATTTCGACAAGATCGTGGCCACGGTAACCCAACTCGTATGCGAGGCGACGAATGCGCAGGCCTGCTGGCTGGAAATGGCGACGACCCGGAATCCAACGTCGCGGTCGTCGTTCCGGTTTGTTGCTTCGAGATCAGCCGATCATTTCAGAGTGCCCTTTCTCGAGGTGTCCTTCAGGAGATTTCTCTCCGGAGAACCGGCGGCGCGGCAGGTGCCGAGTAACGATCCCGACTTCCGGAGCTACCTGGCTTATCCCGTGGAAACCATTCTGGAAGCCCGAAAACCCTTTCTGATCAATCAAGTAAAACGGGACCGGATGACCCGGGACCTCCGGCGCACGCCGATCGAGTCGCTGCTTGCGGTGCCGCTCATCTCGGGCGAAGAGGTCATCGGGATCATCTATGCCGTGAAGGCCGTGCCGTTCGGATTCGACCAGGACGACATAGCCGTGGTTTCCGCGTTTGCCAACCAGACCACCGTGGCCATCGAAAACGCACGTCTCGTGACGGAGTCTCTGGAAAAAGAGCGGCTGGCCGAGGAACTGCGCATCGCGCATGATGTGCAGATGAGATTGATTCCCCAGGAAGTGCCGCTCATACGCAACGAAACGCACACACTGTGTCTGGATATCGGGGCCATGACCATACCGGCGAACGAGGTAGGAGGCGACTACTACGACTTCGTCAAACTGGCGGACTGGCGGACCGGCATCGTTGTGGGAGACGTTTCCGGCAAAGGTACCTCAGCCGCTTTTTATATGGCGGAGATTAAAGGCATCATCCAGTCGCTCGCGGGCATCTATTCTTCTCCGCGGGACCTCCTCGTGGCCGTCAACGACGTACTCTTTGCAACGCTGGACCGGAAGACGTTCATCACACTGATCTACGTGGACTTCGACATATCCAGGTGCGAACTGCACTTTGCACGGGCCGGCCATTGTCCGCTGCTGCACCTCGACGGCAGCGGTGCGCATTTTCTTCAGCCCAACGGAATCGGGCTGGGCCTGGACAGCGGTCCGTTGTTCCGGAGCACGATCGAGGACCGCGTCCTTCGCTTCGACGCGGGGGAAGTGGTCGTCCTGTACTCGGACGGCCTGGTGGAGGCGCGCAACGAGCGGGGCGAAGAGTACGGGGAAACGCGTCTCTGCAAGTCCGTCGAGTCGGTCCGACACCTCGATGCCCTCGCGATCAAGGACCGGATCGTGTCGAACGTGAAGGCATTTGTGGGTTCCGCCCGTGTACATGACGACCTGACGTGCGTCGTCCTCAAGGTGAGAGCCCTGGAAGAAGCGCGCGCGGGTGACCAGCGTGTTCCGGGCGTTACGGACGCGGAGCAGCGCACCGGAGGTCTTTCGTGATGCGTCCCGCGTCCAAATTTCGGTTTGAATTAGATGAAAAAATGGATAAGTTGCGCGGTAGCGCAACGTCGTTTCATCTAATTTCATTCGAGAGGGGAAGGGTTTCATGAGTGGATTTGAAGTCATGCGTCGGGACAACCAGGACGTATCGGTGCTGTTCCTGAAGGGTTACCTGGACGCGCACACTTATCCGCACTTTGAGACGGAACTGCAGCGGCTCGTGGACGAACGGCGGTACAAGATCGTTGTGGATTTCCGCGAGCTGCACTACATCTCGAGCGCGGGTTTGGGCGTCTTCATGGGTTTCATCGAGACGGTGAGGGAAAACGCGGGCGACATCAAACTCTGCTCGATGTCCCAGAAAGTGTACAAAGTCTTCGACCTGCTGGGATTCCCGACCATCTACGAGATCGTCAAGGACGACGCCGAGGCCATCGGACGCTTCGAGGCTCCCATGAAGAGCAGTCAATTGTGAAGTACGAGAACGTGGTGAAGGCCAAAAAGGCAAATAAGTTCACGCTGCACATCCCGAGCCGGACGGACAACCTGGAGATCATCCGGGACTTCGTGGTCGGCATTGCCCGCAAATTCGGCTTCGAGAACGAGGCGATCAGTGAGATCGAACTCGCCGTCGACGAGGCCTGTGCCAACGTCATCAAACACGCGTACCGCTACGACGACCGCAAGCACATTGACATCACCGTGGAGACCAATTCGCGCAAGATGACGATCACCATCAGCGACCAGGGCCGGGGCTTCGATCCGTTGAGCCTCGAGTCGGCCGAGGAGCGACTGCAAAAGCACGCTCGGGGCGGACTGGGAATCGCGCTGATCAAACGCGTAATGGACGAGGTGAGCTTCAACATCGATCCTGGACGGCGTAACGAAGTGCGCATGGTCAAATACATTTCATAAATTCCTCCCTTTTCGCTTTGCATTCAACCCATGGTTTTTGAACTACCGCCTGAAATGGGGGATTTCTGGGGTCTCACGGCACGCCTTCTTTCCTCGTGGATGCTTCTCTACCCGGAACTCCACTATCGCTTCCGGTTCTTTCCCTTCAGCCGGTATTTCCGGAAGGAACCCGAGATACTGGCCGATGCCCCTTACCGGTTGGAACCCGATCGGGCGCTCCCTTTTCTCGTCCTCATCAAAGACGCGCATCGGTTCCCGGTCACCGTGCGGCGCATCGCCGTGCAGGGTGTTCGCGGCGGTCAACGGATCGAAAAGACTTTCGAAGTGGAAGAACACGTCGAAACCCCGATATGGCACCGGTCGTTGTTGGTACAGGTTCCTCCGGAATTCCGCGGAGAGGAAATGGACTTCGATGTGATCGTGACGATCGAACAGTCTGGCCGAACGAAGACGATCCATAACGACAATCTGCCCGGCTTGTCCCATCGACCGCTCACGGTCTTCCTCGCTGAAGAGTCCCAACCTGCCCTCGAAGGCTGGTTTGCCGGCGATCTGCACTATCATACGGACTACACATCGGACCAGGTGGAATTCGGTGCGCCGTTGGAAGCGACCGTCGAGGCCTCCCGGGCGATGGGACTGAATTTCGTAGCGGCCACCGATCATTCCTATGACCTGGACGACCGGGAGGATGATTGTCTCGCCCGGGACGCCGATCTGAGCAAGTGGACGAAGTCGCGAAAGGAGATCCGGCGACTGAACGAAACGATGGAAGGACTCTTTACCGTTCTGGCCGGCGAGGAAGTGACCTGTTCCAATGCAGAGGGGCGCAATGTTCATCTCCTCGTGCTCGGCGATGAGCGGTTTCACGACGGTTCGGGCGACGGAGCAGAACGATGGCTGCAGACGGATTCGGAATACTCGATCGTTGATCTACTGGACAGAAAGAGCGCAAATGCCATTGCGATAGCGGCGCATCCCTGCGATCCGGCGCCTATCCTGGAGAAACGGCTGATTCTTCGCGGCCGATGGGAGATCGAGGACTGGATGAACGATGTGACCGGATTTCAGATTCTCAATGGGCTCGACGACGCGGCCTTTCGAGAAGGCCTACGGCGGTGGAGTGCGGAACTCCTGAAGGGACGCCGGGTGTTCATTTACGCAGGCAACGACGCCCACGGGAACTTCAATCGTTTCAGGCAAGTGAAGCTCCCGATGGTCACGCTACACGAAAAGAACCAACATCAGCGGCTCGGCTGGGCAAGGACCTTCGTGTGGCTCGGGAGGAGTGCTTTTTCAGAGAGCTCCGTCCTGGAGGCGCTTCGGCAGGGCCGAGCTGTGATCACAACCGGACCCATGGCGGAACTGGTGGTCGAGAACGAACGTGGGGTTGTTTATCGCAGTGGGGATGTGGTGGAGGGAAGGGATTGTACAGCCCGCTGCAGGATCCGGTCGAGCAAAGAAACCGGCTTCCTGACTGCCGGTCGCTTGATGGGTGGTGGGGAACGATCCGAAGTGGTTTTGCGCGAGTTTCGGCTTAAGGGGGGCGAGTATTCCTGTGATCAGTGGTGGTCCGTATCCGATGGACTCCAGTACATCCGCCTGGAGGTCGAGACATCGAATAACCTGTGCGCCTTCACCAATCCAGTGTGGTTCCCAGGACCAAGAATTCAGCAGACGATGCCCGACTAAAAAACATAAAAAAAAGCTTGCATTGGCAGTCATATTGGATATATTGAAACTGCTTAGAGTTCTGTAAATCAATCAGTTATCTTTCATCGGTCTTGATCTTTGTCCCCGAAGGGAAGGGTGTCGTCGCTTTTCTGGCGGGGGTTGGTTGGTTTCCAGCACTGATGCAATTTCATCATGACCAGATACATGCGGAATAGCGGAGGGGATATGCGACAGAGAATGCTGAAAGGGATCGTGCAATACGGTCTGCAGCTTCTTCTCGTTATGTTTCTCGTGGTAGGTTGGACGAGCCTCGTGCGGGCCACAACCTACTACAGTCAGGGGGGTGGCGGGGATTTCACGGGCACCAATGTGTGGGACACTCAACCGGATGGGGCGGGTTCGGATTACACGGCCGGCACCAATGAGGCGGGCAACTCATTTGTGATCCAGAGCGGCGACGTCATCACGCTGACAGCCGATCAGACACTCGATTCGCTCATTATCCATGACGGGGGAGATCTTGTCGACGATGACGGATCCGGTCCATGGACCCTCTTCGTTATTGGGAATTTCACTGTCACCGCCAGCGGATCATACACGGCGACCGGTGTTATCGATTTCATTGGCTCCGGGTCTCAGCAGGTTGCGGATGCAGCGGGCGTGACCTTTCCGACATTCCGGGTGACCAAGTCCGGAGGTACGCTAACAGCGCAGTCGAGCCTCGCCGTCGGACCGGTATCGGTGTTTGGTGGTACGTTCACGATGAATGGGTTTGACCTAGCCGGCAGCGACAGCATTTCTGTCAGAGGAGGAACGCTGACCCTGTCGAGCGGAAACCATGACGTGACCGGGTTGTTTCTTCTGGAATCCGGTACATGCAACGCGGGATCCGGGATCATCACTTTCGTCGGCAATTTCACGAAGACCGGCGGAACATTCAATGAGGAAACCGCGGAGCTGGTTTTCAATTCAAACACGCCAACGATTACGACGAACACCGATATTGCCATAGACAAGCTTACGACAAAGCCCCCGACTGCAGTAGGCAGTACGCGGGTGCTTACGCTGGCAGGATCGGGCGGCACCAGACAGTTCACCATCAATACGCAGTACGAGAGGGGTGAACGATCACTCGGCACGACGTTGAGTTCTGCGACGCTGGTGTATGCTGCCGGTGCAACGCTGTTGTACACACAAGCCGGCGCAGCGATGACGGTGGATGCCGATGAGTGGCCGGTGTCATCCGGACCGGACATCGTGGAGAATGCGGGGAGCCACGACCTGACGCTGGACGCCCAGGCGGACCGCTCGATCTCCCAACTTATCGTGCGGCAGACCGGCGCCACGCGCAATTTCCGCCTCAATATCGGCGCGGCCAATACGCTTACGATCGATGACACTCTTCAGAGAAAGACGACCGGAACCGCCGGTATTACCATCCTGAGCGGTACACTTGCCTACGGGGCCGGCGCAACGCTGATGTACAATCCAAGTTCTCCCGCGAGTGTGACCGTCGGTGCAGAATGGCCGACGTCCACGGGACCGGCCAACGTGGTGGTGAACAACTCCGGTAACACGGTAACGGGATCGGCGAGTCGAACAATCAGCCGCAAACTTGATCTGCAGCAGGGCACGCTGAGCCTGGGGTCGAACACCTTAACGGTTCTTGGAGACGTGGCAGGCAGTGAAGTGGCAGGGAGTGCGTCCATCGCCGATGCAACGACCCTGTCCATGGGTAACGGCGCGGGCAGTGTCAACAGCCAGTACTTCACTGGGAACATAACCCTCAACAAATTGACCGTTAACAAAACCGGAGGCGCCAACGACGATTCGAACACGGTCCGCGTTTCGGGCACTCTCACGTTCACGGCGAGCGGAGCGCTGACCGTGACGGCCGGCACGCTCTTTCTGGACGGCGACGGCAAGATCGCCTCGGCCAATCAGGGTACTTTGACGCTGACGGTCTCGTCGGGCGGCAGGCTTCGGACCGGAGGCCAGAGTCTCACGGGCATCGGTACTATCAGTGCATCTTCCGGTACTATCGTCTTTGATGGAAGCAGCAATGAGAACATGCCTACCGGCATTACTATCGGCACGCTGGAGGTGAACAACGCCAGCGGAGTTACGGCCACCTCGGGCACACTGACCGTGGGGACCAGTCTGGTCCTGACCAGCGGAATCATAACTACCACTTCCTCCAACCGCCTTCAGTTGAGTTCCACGGCGACGGTGTCCGGCACCCCCGGCGCCACTCGCATGGTCGTCGGACCCCTGCGCAAGGCCTTTGCATCCGGGGATGCAGCTGCCTTTACCTATCCCATTGGCTTCAGTACCAGCTACCGTCCCGCGACATTCGACTATTCCGCCAATGACGTTGGCACCAGTGTCATCGAGATCCAGGCGGTCAGCGGCGATCCCGGCGGAACGCCTCCAAGTGGAATTGCCGCCGTCGCGACCTCTCATTACTATACGATTCTGGAAGTTGGGACCGGCGGGACGTTTACGTATGACCTCACGCTGACCTATACGGGGACAGGATTTACGCCTGATTCGCGCAACAAGATCATTTTGCAAAACGGAGCGGGCCCGACGTATTCGTTCCCGACCCAGGGAACGGCCAGTGGCGGCACACAGACGGTCACAGGTCTCACGGCGCTGCCGACGAACTCGGGCATTGCGGCTCTTGGAGCGGGTGGTGCCATCAAGCGGTGGCAGGGCACCAGTGGTAACTGGAGCGTGGCCGCAAACTGGGAAGACAGTGCTCTGCCGCTTACGGGCGACGAAATCCTATTGAACAATGCCCTGCAGGCGGGCTCCTATACCGTAACCTACGATGCCTCAACGTCCGCCACCTCCTTCGATCAGATCACGATCAGCGGGACGACGGGGACGGTAACGCTCCAGCTTGACAAATTCACGACGATCGATTTGACAAACGGTACGACCGGTCTCACTTTGTCGAACAATGCCAATTCGGTGCTGGTGTACAACGGAACCAGCATTGGCATGAACGGCGGCGCATACAACAACGCCCGGACCAGCATCGGCGATGCGTCGACGGTGGAGTACCGGACAGGGACGATCTACTCCGACACCTACGGAGATCTCACCGTAAACACCACCGGATCCCTGAGCTCGGCCGGCGACATTGTCGTGAATGCGGATTACACGAAACAGGGCAGCGGTTCGCACGATGTGGCCGGTTCTCACCTGAGCGTGACCGGCTCATCCGACATTCAGGCGGGCACGCTTTCCACGTCCGGTACCGGTCGAGTCACACTGGGCGCCGTTACGAATGCGGGAACCGTGACATTGAACGGCTCTGGAATCTCCACCTTTGGCAGCGGAGGTGGGGCAGTCTCCAACACCGGCTCCATGACATTCAGTTCGACGGCAGGCAGCGTTACGTTTTCAGGAAACTATTCGGGATCAGGGACCCTTTCCGCGACCAGTGCCACCCCAAATGTCACTTTTGATGCCCAGTTCAACCCCGGCGGTAGTACGACATTCGGGTCGCAGACCCTCGATATCAACGGCACGATGAATCTGACAGGCGGAACGTTCACTCCATCAAGCACAACGACGTTCAGCGGTGCTACGCTTGCACTCACCGGAGGTTCGTTTTCCACGTCCGCCGGTACGTTTACTTTTGACGGCGCAAGCCAGCAGACCGTGTCCAACGACGCCAGTCTGTTCAATCTTAGGATCAACAACACCGGCACGTCGGACACAGCCGATGTTCGACTGCAGGGTGTCGTGACGGTCAACGGAACACTCACCTTTACCGACGGAATCTTCGATACGAAAGAACTGGGTGGCACGCTGGTTCTGGCCGCCGGGTCCTCGGTAGCCGGCTCGCCCGGTGCGTCCAGTCACGTAAACGGGGCGGTCCGGGGAGTGTACAGTTCAACGAGGACCAGTCATACGTTCAACATCGGGAGCAGCACGCGCTATCGTCCGATTACGCTTGCTTTCGGAAGCGTAACAGGCAATCCGACCGTGACGTTGGAGCAGTTCGAGACAGGCAATCAGATTCCTCTGACGTCCGGCATCAACTCGCCGCTGGCCGGTGTTTCTCGTGTGCGCAGTTGGACTATGACCTACAACGAGAGTGGAGGATCGACGACCAGCCCGACGATTCAGCTCACGTGGAACAACGCCGGGGGAGCCGGTATCTCGGATGGAGTCTGGGCCATCACGGGTTCGAGTACCTCCGCGGACGTTGTGGTGGCACAGCAGCCCGCACAGACGGGCAACTGGTCCAGTCGCGGGCAGAGCGGCTTCACGGGCACTTACGCGACCGGGAGCAATTCCAACTCGGGAACGGTGACCAGTACGACTGCTCTCACTTTGACGGACGGCCAGACCGACAACGTGACATTCGGCGCGTTGAGCACGGACGTCTCCCTGCCGGTGGAGCTGAGTGCATTCGAAGCAACCGAGTTGAGGAACCTCGGGCATATCCAGTTAAACTGGACGACCGAGTCGGAGATCGACAATGCCTACTGGCTCGTCCAGCGCAAGGTCGGCGAGGGCGAATTCGAGACGATCACAACGATCAACGGTCAGGGCACCAAGACCAGCGCCACAGATTACCAGTACCTCGACATGAACGTTCAATCCGGTGACACGCTGACCTACCGGTTGGCCGATGTCTCGTTCAGCGGCGCGATTGCGTTCCACTTCGAACGCGGGATCCGCGTGAGGTTGCCGGACAAGTACGAGTTGGTCGGCAACTATCCCAATCCGTTCAACCCGACCACGACGATTTCGTATCGGCTGCCAAAGGAATCGCGGGTGCACTTGACCATTTACAACATGTTGGGCCAGAAGGTCCGCGATCTCGTGCCCGGTACGACTCAGTCGGCAGGCATACACCGCGTGGTTTGGGATGGCCTCAACCAGAACGGGTCGAGTGTTTCGACCGGCATTTACATTTACCGCCTGCAGGCGGGTGACTTCCGAATGACCAGGAAGATGACGTTCATGAAGTAGGCCGTCGGCGACCGGATTTGATGAAGGCTGTGAGCGACCTCACAGCCTTTTTTTGTGGTCTCGGAGCCACTTCGTCGTTGATTTTGTTTCGACTCTTTCCTATGTTCAACCGAGCGTCGTCATCAGAACCAATCGATCGACTTCCCGCAGAACCGCTAAAACAGGGCTTTTGAAGGCATTGGAACTTCTCGTTCAACCACGGGATCGACTTCAGCTGGAGACCCGGCTTCCGGGAGACAAGTCGATTTCGCACCGCGCGGCCTTGATTGCCGCTCTCAGCGAAGGGAAATCGGTGCTGTACAACTATGGAAGTGGGTCGGACTGCGGGATCACGCTGGAAGTGTTGCGACAGCTCGGGGTTCGAATTGATCAGAATCGTCATGAGGTCAGCATTCAGGGCAAGGGGCTGTTCGGGTTCGATCCGGTCTCGACGAACCTGTTCTGCGGCAATTCGGGAACGACGGCGCGACTTCTGGCGGGCATACTGGCGGGCCAGCCGTTTCTCAGCCGGTTACTTGGAGATGCATCCCTCAGCGGTCGTCCGATGGAGAGGGTGGCCGAACCCTTGAGGCGGATGGGTGCCTCTATCACAACATCCAGAGAAGGTACGCTGCCGATGACCGTCGAAGGCCACCAGTTGAAGCCGCTGGATTTTACGCTGGAAATACCCAGCGCTCAGGTCAAGTCGGCCGTTCTCCTTGCAGGTCTGCTTGCCGATGGCACGACGATTGTGCGCGAGCGGAGAAGGACGCGGGACCACACGGAGCGTCTGCTTCCGTCCGTTCGTGTCGAAGAAAACGGCGGTGGGCGAATCCTGTCGGTTGAGGGTGGCCGAGGTATGTGCGGCCGCAACCTCACAATTCCCGGTGACCTCTCGTCCGCAGCGTTCCTGATCGCTGCATCTCTCCTCAGACCCGGATCGGAGCTCGTGGTCCGTGATGTGGGACTGAACCCGACGCGGACGTATTTCCTGGAAGTCCTGAAGCGCATGGGCGCCGAGATCTCAACGGAGCTGGAGAAGTCGAGCGCCCCGGAACCGTGTGGCACGCTGACGGTGAAGTCCGGTGGAGGCGGGCTCGGGGGCGCTGTGCTGTCCGGAGAGGAGATTCCGTTATTGATAGACGAAATTCCGGCGATGGCCGTTCTCGGGACCGCCTGCGACGGCGGCCTCGAAGTCCGCGACGCAGGAGAGCTGCGGCTGAAGGAGTGCGATCGGATCCGGGCCATCACGGAGAATCTGCGGGCAATGGGCGTGAAGGTTGATGAGTGGGAGGACGGCTTCCGTGTTCATCCCGGCCGCCTGCGCGGTGGCCGCGTACGGACATTCGGAGATCATCGCGTGGCCATGGCGATGACGGTGGCGGCCATGGGAGCCGACGGAAAGACAACGATCGACGATATGCAGTGCGTGGAGGTTTCGTTTCCCGAATTCCTGAGCCTGTTGGATTCGGATCGATCTGCCGAATTGAATTGACCCATCCAGAACAACGAACCGTTCGGAGGTTGTATGTCCAAGGAGAAAGCGCACACGGAGCAGGAAAAGGTGCGGATCGGGGTCATCGGATGCGGCGCGATCGCACAGGTGGTCCATTTGCCCATCTTGTCGCGCATGGAAAACGTGGAGATTGTGGCGATCGCCGACGTGGACAAGACCAAAGTGCAGGCCCTGGCCGAGAAGTACTCGGTGCGGCATTACTTCACGGATCACGCCAGGTTGCTGGAACGGGAGGACATTGACGGCGTGCATGTTTGCACCCCCAATCATCTTCACGCGCCCATCACCAGGGAATCCCTCGGCGCAGGCAAGCATGTGATGGTAGAGAAACCCATCGCCCGGACGCACGATGAAGCATTGTCCATGGTTGAGGAGGCCAGGAAACGCAAGCGGAAGCTGATGGTCGGGATGAACCACCGTTTTCGGCCGGACGCGATGATCCTGAAGAACTTCGTGAAAGGCAAGGAGCTGGGAAAGATCTTCTACACGAAATCCGGCTGGCTGCGTCGGAGGGGCAGCTGGAACGAGACGGAATGGCTGAAGAAGAAGAGCATAGCGGGGGGCGGCGTATTCATGGATCTCGGCATTCCCATGCTGGACCTGTCGATCTGGCTCATGGGTAACACGAAAGTCGTGAGCGTGTACAGCGCCATGTACAACCACTATCAGAAGGAGGGCATCGAAGATTCCGCGACGGCCCTGATCCGCTTCGACAACGACGCCGTCCTGAGTCTGGAGGTCAGCTGGACCCTCCTTATGGAAAACGATTTCATGTACACTAACCTTTTCGGCACACTGGGGGGTGCCCTGCTGAATCCGCTGCGGATCCACAAAGAGATGCACAACAATCTCGTCAATGTGACCCCCACAAAGATGGAGCGCCCGGAGAACAGTTACAAGAAGTCCTACGAGTACGAACTGAAGCACTTCATCGAATGCATCAAGCATGACCGGCCGGTCCTGTCGAGCGGAGACGAAGCGGCGGAGATCATGCGAATTTCGGAGGCCATCTACGAATCGGCCAAGACCCGCCGCGAGATCAAGATGGAGTGAATTCAGGATTGTTTCGAAAGGTCAAAATCGGCCTGGCGCTGGGAAGCGGCGGCGCCCGGGGACTTGCTCACATCGGTGTCATCAAAGTCCTTGAAAAGGGAGGCATCCCGATACACGTCATCGCGGGCAGCAGCATCGGGGCCCTGGTCGGCGGCATGTACGCGCAGACGCTCGATATCGCCGACGTCGAACGGCGACTGCGTTCGTTTTTCCTGGGAGACGAGTTCCGCCGCACAGGGCTGCAGCTGTTCCGGCAGGAGGTTGATGCGGAGAACTTTTTCGGGCAAATTGCCCGCACGACCGACGAAGGCGTTCTCATCCACCTGGAACGCCACCGCATGGCCCTAATGAAGACGAACCGGCTGACCATGATCATGGACCTGCTGCTGGGTGACGGATTGATCGAAAACACCCGGATCAAGTTTGCTCCCGTGGCGACCAACCTGGCCAGCGGAGAAATCGTAGTATTTCGCAGCGGCAGCATACGTGAGGCGGTCAAGGCCAGCTCATCCGTTCCCGGCTTTCTGCCGCCCGTCGAATACCGGGGCATGATACTGGTCGAGGGAGCCGTGGGGGCGTCGATTCCGGTGGAACCCGCGTTTGCTCTGGGCGCCGATGTCGTCATCGCGGTCAACGTATCGCGCTCCATCGATGACGAGCCGATGCCCGGCCATGTCATCGATATTTTGTTTCGCACGAGTCTTATCACGTCGCTTCGAAACGATGCGCTGGCCTGTGAGCGTGCGCACGTGGTGGTTCGTCCGGCCGTGGGACGATTTCATTGGGCGGAGTTTGCCCCCCTGGAGGAATTAATCCGTCTCGGCGAGGAGGCTGCCGCGGCCCAGATCGAAGCGCTACAAAAGATCCTGAAGAAGAAGCCGGGGCGATTTTCCGCCTACCGCGCGGCACGTCACGGATGAAACGTTTTTGTTTGATTTTATAGGCCGCATGCCATACTTTTGCGGTCAAACAAAGCGGGTGTCATGAAACGCAGTAACCACGATCGAGACGTACACGGCGTGATTCGCCGTATCCATCACAAAAGCTTCCTGTAAGGACCCTTCAATGAGGAGGTGCACCCTTGGCCTGGAGTATTGAACAGTCCAATAAAGTCTACAACGTGGAGGAATGGGGAGCCGGTTACTTTCATATTAATGCCAAGGGCCACATAGGTGTCACACCCGCCAAAGACCCCGCCAAGTCCATCGACCTCTATACAGTGGTCGAAGACATCAAGGCACGCGGCATCCAGCTGCCGACGCTGATTCGTTTCCAGGACATTCTGCGCAGCCGTGTCAAGGAACTCAATGAGAGCTTTCGAAACGCCATCACCGAGTACCAGTACCGTGGTACGTACACAGGTGTGTTTCCGATCAAAGTCAATCAACTGCGAGAAGCGGTCGAAGAAATCCTCGACGCGGGCATTCCCTATGGTTACGGTATTGAATGCGGCAGCAAGCCGGAGCTGTTCGTTGCTCTTGCGTTGATCGAAGACAAAGATACTCCGATTATCGCGAACGGCTACAAAGACTCGGCCTTCATCCGGACGGCGCTGCTGGGCAAACAACTCCGCAAGAACGTCATTCTGGTGGTCGAGAAGCTGTCCGAGCTTCGCCACATCCTGCAGGTGTCTCAGGAACTCAACGTCGAACCGGCGATCGGAATACGGGCGAAACTGAGCACCAAAGGCACCGGTAAATGGGAAGCCTCGAGCGGCGACCAGTCCAAGTTCGGATTGACCACGCCGGATTTCGTCGAGGCGCTCGAAATCCTCAAGGCCCACAATCTGCAGCACACGCTCAAGCTACTCCACTTTCATATCGGCTCGCAGGTCCCGGATATCCGTACAATCAAAGCGGCGGTCAAGGAGGCTGCGCGCATCTACGTGAGCGCGTTCAAGATGGGTATGAACATCCAGTACCTGGATGTGGGCGGCGGACTCGGAGTGGATTACGACGGAAGCCGGACACCGTTCAAGAGCAGTATGAACTACACGATGCAGGAATATGCCAACGACATCGTGTATACGATCCAGGAAGTGTGCGACGCCGAGGACGCACCCCATCCCCACATCATCAGCGAGAGCGGCCGGGCCATCGTTGCGCATCATTCGGTCCTGGTGCTCGAGATATTCGGAAACATCGAGAAGACCGAGTACATCAAGAAAGTGGACTATTCGCCGAACGATCCGGACCTGATCCAGGAAATGCTCGATCTGCGTCATCAGCTCCACAAAAAGAACACGAACTACCTGGAAGTTTATCACGATGCGGTCCAGCGTCGGGAAGAGGCCCAATCATTGTTCAACCTGGGGTATCTGACGCTGGTGGAAAAGGCAAAGGCGGAGAATCTGTTCTGGGAAATATCGAAGATCATCTATGATTATACCCGCACCATGGATGTCGTGCCCGAGGAGCTGGCCGATCTGGAGCCCAAACTGGCCGACCAGTACCTCTGCAATTTTTCCGTCTTTCAGTCTCTCCTGGATCACTGGGCCATCGATCATCTATTCCCGATCGTGCCCATCCACCGTCTCCACGAGGAACCCTCGCGCAAGACGACGCTCGTCGACATTACCTGCGATTCGGACGGAAAAATATGCAAGTTCATCGATCTGAAGGATGTCAAGGACCGCCTGGAATTGCATCCCCTGAACGGCCAGCCGTATTACGTCGGCATTTTCCTGCTCGGCGCCTATCAGGACATCATGGGCGACATGCATAACCTTTTCGGCCGCGTCAACGAGGTGCATGTGTTCATGGATGAAGAAGAACCCGACTGCTACTATGTTGAAGAGATCATTCCGGGCTCCACCGTGTCGCAGGTGCTTTCCCTGGTACAATACAACGAGAATGAGATCGTCAAGCTGCTCAAGAAGTCGGTGGACCAACGTATCAAGGAGGGGGTCATAAAGCCCAGCGAGGGTGTTCGTCTGCTGGACACGTATGAACTGGGCCTCAAGGACTACACGTATCTCCAGTTCAACAACGGCTCCGCCCGGAAATAGACGTCCCGGATGTTGAAGCACCGCAGCGTTCTGCTCCTTCTCTCTTCCGTCCTGTACTTTCTGAGCTTCCCTCCCTTTTGGAGCGGCATTCTCTCGTATATCTGCCTTGTGCCGTTCCTCTTTGCCGTTCGCGACCTTCGATGGACCGCAGGCTTCCGTCTGGGATATGTTTTCGGATTATGTGCGCTGGGTGGCCTTCTGTACTGGCTGGCGTGGAATTCGGGAGCGACATGGTTTCAGGCCGCCGGCCTGTACGTATTGTGTGTCCTTTACCTGTCTCTTGCATGGGGATTGTTCGGCTTGATGCAGAGCGCTGCGTTCCGAAGATTCGGAGAAAAAGGGGTGTGGGCGGCGCCGGTGGTCTGGACGGCATTGGAATTTGTGCAGTCCCGCGGTGAGCTGGGATTCAGCTGGCATTCCCTGGCTACGACGCAAACGTACTACACGCCGGCCATCCAGTTTATTTCCGTGACCGGCATGTACGGATTGACGTTTTGGATCGTAACGGCCAACGTCATGATCTATGGGTGGGTACGGCAATTCATCGAGGGCAGTATGGAGAACGTTTCCGCCGGGAGGTCGATCGTTTTGGTTGCCTGGATCGTGGCGCCCTGGATTGTCGGATGGTCCGTCCTTCCGGATATCCCACAGGTCGGCGGCAAGGAACTGTCCGTCTTCATCGTTCAGCCTAATATCGAACCCAACCGAAAATGGCTGGAACGGAACTTTGCCTATCGGGAGATTATGAAGTTGACCCGAGAAGCACCCACACAACGCGTCGATCTCGTTGTGTGGCCGGAAACGGCCATTCCCAATCGTCTTCGTCAGGAGAAGACCAGGTTGGAGGAAATCCGCGAAGAACTTCAAAGGCGCCGCACCTGCTTACTGACCGGCATTCCGGACCGGCGATGGATGACCCGGCGGGATGGTTCCGCGGGCTTTGGAAGCTTCAATTCGGTTTTTCTGATCCGGCCGGATCGGGAAGAGTTCCAGGCATACGACAAAATGCATCTTGTTCCTTTTGGGGAACATGTTCCCTCGTTCCTGACGGCGTTGGAGAAACTTGCGATGGAGGTGGGCGTTCCCGATTACTCCGCGGGGGCGGAGGCCACGGTGTTTTCGCTGCCGTTGTTCGGGGACACGTTGCAAAAGGACTCGGTGCGGTTTGCGACCGTCGTTTGTCTCGAGAGTGTATTTGCGCATATGGTGAGAGATGCCGTTGTCCGCGGCGCGC
>JBBIJR010000073.1:0-17902 GCA_037445875.1 Bacteroidota bacterium
GCCAGAGGCGCCACCCCCTCAAGATGGTGTGTCTGCCAATTCCACCACTTCGGCGGCAATCACGAATAATCTATGACATCGGGTCCTTTCTTTCAACAGGAAATCTGGCCTGGCCCGCCTCATCATTCCGCCGGTAGAGCCGGTGCACCGCCCTGTCCTTCGAGTTCCTGCTCGAGGATTCCTTTTTCGGCGCTGCCCGATCGCAGGGCATCTACGTTCAAGGCGACGCTGAGCAAGGCGAACAGAATGGCCAACACGACCGTCGCCTTGGTCAACGTGTCCGCAGCCTGGCGTCCGCTGAGAAAAGCGGTCGAACTGCCGCCGAACGTGCCCGCCAGCCCGCCGCCCTTGCTCGCCTGCATGAGGATGGCGACGATCAGAAGAACGCTAACGATAATATGCACCACGACGAGAAAAACAAACATTCGATCACTCCTGTAAAGTAAATGGGTAAGTCAATTGTCGAACCGTTAAGTTACGTCCTCTGCGGCCCGTACGATAGCGGTAAAGGCGTCCGCATCCAGACTGGCACCGCCCACGAGGGCGCCGTCGATGTCGCTTCGCCGCAGCAAGTCGGCGGCGTTTTCCGGTTTCACACTTCCGCCGTATTGAATCCGCAACCGTTCGGCCGCTTCCCGTCCATACCGGGAAGCCGCCAGGGCTCTGATCTGCCGATGAACGGCATCGGCCTGCTCGGGGGTTGCATTACGTCCGGTACCAATCGCCCACACCGGTTCGTAAGCGATCACCACGCGTCCGAATACGTCCTCGGAAAGTTCGTTGAAACACGCGGAAAACTGGCGGTTGATGACCTGCTCGGTCTGCCCGCCTTCACGTTCCGACAATGTCTCGCCGATGCAGACGATCGGGGATAGGCCGTCGGCCACCGCCAGCCGTATCTTGCGATTGACCGTGTCGTCGGTTTCTCCGGAATACTGGCGGCGTTCGGAGTGACCGATGATGACCCACGAACAGCCCGCATCCTTGAGCATCGGTGCGGAAACTTCTCCTGTATATGCGCCCGACCGTTCGAGGTGGACGTTTTGAGCGCCCACGGCGATGCGGCTGTCCCGCAGTATCTCCTGGACCGCCGAGATGGACACGAACGGAGGACACACCGCCACTTCCGTCCGCCGCACGTCGGTCAGCTTGATCTTGAGGCTCTTGGCCAACTGACGGGCCTCCTGCGGCGTCTTGAACATTTTCCAGTTGCCGGCAATAAACTTCCGTCTCATGCGGTCGCATCCGTCAGGGCGGTCAGGCCGGGTAGTTCCCTGCCTTCCAGGAACTCCAGAGAAGCGCCGCCGCCCGTGGAGACGTGGGACACCTGTCTTTCGAGGCCCCAGGCAGTGATCGCTGCAGCGGAGTCTCCACCGCCGACAATCGTCACGGCGCCGTTCTTGGTGGCAGCGACCAGTGCCTCGGCAACAGCCCGCGTGCCTGCAGCGAACGGTTCCATCTCAAATACACCCATCGGCCCGTTCCATACAATCGTTTTCGCGGCAGTGATCTCCTTGTGGAAGGTCTCTGCGGTCGCCGGACCAATATCGACGCCCAGCCAGTCCGGCGGAATAGCGTTCATGGGAACCGACTTGCACTCGGACCGGCTGTCGAGTTCGCGGGCGACGAGGGTGTCGGAAGGGAGCAGTACGCGAACATTGGATGACCGTGCCTTGCTCAGGAGCGATCGGGCCATGTCGGCCCGTTCACTTTCAAACAGGGACTTGCCGATTTCGTGGCCCATGACTTTGACGAACGTATACGCCATACCGCCGCCGATCAGAATGGCGTCCACTTTCTTCATGAGGTTCTCGATCACGTCGATCTTGCCGGACACCTTGGCCCCGCCCAGCACAGCCACGAAAGGCCGGGCCGGTTGTTCGAGCTTGCGTCCCAGGTAGTCGATTTCTTTCTGCATCAGGTATCCCGCAGCGTTTTGCTTGAAGAACCGAGTGACGCCTTCGGTCGACGCGTGTGCCCGATGGGCCGTCCCGAACGCGTCATTGACATACAGGTCGCCCAGGAGGGCCAATTTCTGGGCGAAGGACGCATCGTTGGCCTCTTCGTCGGCGTAGAAACGGAGGTTCTCCAGCAGCAGGGCCTGTCCGTCCTCCAGCGCGAGCGTCTGCCGCTCGACCGCTTCGCCGATGCAGTCCTCTGCCATGCGAACTTCCTTGCCCAGCATCTCGGACAGTCGTCGGGCACATGGTTTCAGAGACATGGCCGGGTTCTTCTTGCCTTTCGGCCTCCCCAAATGGCTCATGATGACGGCCCTTCCGCCGTCGGCCAGGATCTTTCGGATGGTGGGTAGTGACTCACGAATCCGCGTATCGTCCGTAATCTGCAGGCTGTCGTTGAGCGGCACATTGAAATCGACCCGCAGCAACACGCGCCGCCCCTTCAGAGCGAGTTGGTCAATCGTCAGCTTCTTCATGATCTGCCCCGGTTACTCTATTCCGCTTCCGTTGGCTGCATCTATCATCTACGGGGCATCTACTGGGCGATCTTCAACAGCAGATCAACGACCCGGTTTGAGTAGCCCCACTCGTTGTCATACCACGATACGAGCTTGAAGAAGCGCCTTTCGTCTTTGAGGTTGTTTTCCAGAGTGGCGAGAGAATCATATATGGACGAACGCTCGTCATGGACGAAATCGGTGGAAACCACTTCTTCCTTGCAATAGCCAAGGATGCCCTTGAGATAGGTGTCGGACGCCTTCTTCATAAGGCCGTCTATTTCCTCAATGGACGTGTCTTTCACGGACCGGAAGGTCAGATCGACAACGGAAACGTTAGCCGTAGGGACGCGAAACGACATGCCGGTGAGCTTGCCTTTGACGGCAGGGATCACTTCACCGGTTGCCTTGGCTGCGCCTGTGGTGGACGGGATGATATTGATCGCCGCTGCACGGCCGCCGCGCCAGTCCTTTTTCGATGGACCGTCCACTGTCTTCTGGGTCGCCGTGTAGGAATGGATCGTGGTCATCAATCCCGTTTCCACACCGATCCCTTCCTTTACCAGCACATGGACGACGGGGGCGAGACAGTTCGTGGTGCAGGAAGCGTTGGAGATGATGTGGTGTCGGGAAGCGTCGTAGTCCTGATCGTTGACGCCGATAACCAGCGTTTTGACGTCCCCCTTGCCTGGGGCGGTTATGATGACCTTCCTGGCGCCCGCCTCCAGGTGTCCCTGCGCTTTGTCCGAACTTGTGAAAAGCCCGGACGACTCGATCACGTATTCCACACCCAGCTCTTTCCACGGCAGTTGAGAGGGTTCCTTGGTTGCCGCAATACAGCGGATTTTGTGTCCGTTCACCGCCAGCACGTCGTCGTCCTCGATTCCGGCCTTGCTCTTGTCCGTTGCCAGTTGACCCTTGAACTGGCCGTGGATCGAATCATACTTTAATTGGTAGGCAAAGTACTTGGCGTCCGTGCTGACGTCTACAACGGCCACGACATCCACCTGTTTACCGAGCAACCCGCGGTCAACGAGGGCATTGAACGCGAGACGGCCGATCCGACCGAAACCGTTGATACCGATTTTGACTCCCATGGCGAACCTCCGTGGTTAAGTCCCGTAAGTGGAGTGAAAAAGCGCCATAATTTAGGCTTTTTCGACATAATGTCAAACAAATCCTCAGCGGAGCCGCTGCCTCGAAGTGCCTCCGAAGCGGCTCGGTACTTGCTTTGGAGGCGAGTCGTGTGTCGCCGGATGGGCCTTTCTACCTGAAGTTGCCGATCAAATATGTCTTGACTTTATAAGAGTGAACCGATAAATTTTGCCCGCTCTTGAGGGTATTTAATTCAAATTTTTCTGATAGTTACAATGAATACGGATAACGGAGGATTGTTCCGAGATGATGAAGAGTAAGAATGCCAGGTTAACGGTGATCGTGGTCTGCCTGGCATTGTCCATCCTGGCGCTGTGGCCCACATTCCGCTTTTACAGCCTCACCACGGGAGAAAAGAGCCGGATGCTCGAGACGGCGGAGGGGACGAAGGAACTCCACGAGATGCAGACCCGCTCGATCAATCTGGGACTGGATTTGAAGGGCGGCATTCGGCTGGTCATGGAAGCCGATGTCGTTACTCTTTTTGAGAACCTGACGCGTAATAAGGACAACCCGTTCACACGGGTTTTCGAACTGGCGGCGGAGGAGTATCGTCAGGATCCCGAAGTGAATTTTGCCTCGATACTGGACCGGCACTTTTCTGCGGCTGGACTGGACATGACCGCCTACTGGGGTGAAAAGCACAAGGACCACTCCGGCGTCGTGGCGTATCTCAATCAAGAGGCGAAAGACGCTGTGGATCGCGCCCAACAAATCATCCGAAACCGGGTGGATCAATTCGGAGTGAGCGAACCCACCATCCAGAAACACGGCGATCATCGCATCATTGTGGAATTGCCGGGCATCGAAGATCCGGCTCTTGCAAAGAACCTCATTCAGCAGACGGCATTGCTTGAATTCAAACTGCTGCGCGACCCGCAGGAATCCATGTCGGTGATCGAAAAGCTGGACAGGTACTTTGCGACAGAGGATTCCGTCGAAACCCGAATGGATACCGTTCGTGCAGCCGCATCCGCTTCGTCGGACACCGCTAAGGAGGCATTGACCGGCCTCAGCGCCGAGTTGGCCAAAGCGGAGAAGGACACATCCGCGGCGGACACGTCGGCGGTGTCGGGACTTGCCGAGCGTCCCTTCAGCCAGTACGTGCAGCCGACCCAGATCGGGCAGACGGCCGTGGATTTCTACGTCGCCGAGCAGAACGTCGAATATCTCAAGTCGCTGCTGTTCATGAAGGTCGGCGACCGTGTGAAGATCAAGCCCAGCGTGCAGGCCGCAATCGGCGAGTCCAATGAGATCGTTTTCAGCACCCGTGCGGTGGTGGAGGGCCATTACGCCCTGTATGTGGTCAAGAAAGCGGCGGAACTCTCCGGCGCCGTCATTACCGAGGCGAAACAGGACATCTACCAGGGCATGGATCCGAGCCTGGCGGGCAGGCCGATCGTGACGCTGAAGATGACGGATGAGGGAGCGCGGCGGTGGGCGGTCGTTACGGGGGCCAACGTCGGTCGCCGTATCGCCGTGGTTCTGGACAACAAGGTACAGTCGGCGCCCAACATCATCGAGAAGATCTCCGGCGGCAACACGCAGATCACGGGGATGGATGACCTGGATGAGGCGAAGAGCCTCGCGATCGCGTTGAGGGCGGGCTCTCTCCCCGCGCCCGTGCATATTATGGAGGAACGTACGATCGGGCCATCCCTCGGCGAGGATTCGATCAACAAAGGACGGTTGTCCAGCTGGGTGGCGTTCATCGTCGTGGGCCTTGCGATGATTTTCTACTATCGGGCCTCCGGGGCGATTGCCGACGGGGCGCTCGTCCTCAACGTGATCTTCCTGCTCGGGATTCTCGTCGGATTCGGCTTCACGCTGACTTTGCCGGGGATTGCAGGCGTCATTCTGACGATGGGCATGGCCGTCGATGCCAATGTGCTGATTTATGAACGTATTCGGGAAGAAGTGCGGTTGGGGAAGACGGTTCGCGCGGCCATCGATACGGGGTTTTCGAAGGCGTTGATCACCATCTTCGATGCGAACATCACGACGTTCGGAACCGGTTTGGTGCTTTATCAATTCGGAACCGGTCCCATAAAGGGGTTTGCCCTTACGCTGATGATCGGTATTATCACGACGGTCTTTTGCGGCGTTTTTGTGAGCCGCTTTGTTTTCGACCTGGTGTACGACCGGCCCAGGATGGAACGCGAGATCAGTATCGGCATGACCCGCCACCGTTTAGCGGCGCAAAAAGTCTAATTCACCGGCCAGACGACTTGACCATGAGGAGTATGAAGATATGGAGTTGTTGATCGACACGGCTTTCCATTTTGTAGGATGGCGTCGACATGCCTATTTGGTTTCGGGTAGCTTGATTGCGTTGAGTCTTGCTCTTTTCGTTTTCAAAGGATTGAACTACGGCGTCGACTTTGTCGGAGGAACTTCCGTCGAGTTAAAATTCGGAAATCCGGTGGAGTTGGATCGCGTTCGTTCTCTCGTGTCTTCGCAGTTCGGTGCGGATCGTATTCAGAGGCTCGGTACGCCGAACGAGGTGCTCGTCCATGTGGTCGAACAGCACGATCGCGTTGCCAACGAATTGGTGGGATTATTGCGAAACAATTTTCCGGATAATCCTGTCGAGCTACGGTCGGTCAGTCAGGTGGGGCCAAAGATTGGAGAAGAGCTGAAGAGTGCGGCCGTGTGGGCCACGATCTGGGGCCTGGCCTTCATCATTGTATACCTCGCTATGCGGTTCCACTGGAAATGGGGCCTGGCAGCGGTGATCGCCCTCGCCCACGACGTGCTGATCACGCTCGGGTTCTTCGTCGTGCTCCAGCTGGAGTTCTCCCTGGTGGCCGTGGCGGCCTTTCTTACCATCGTCGGGTATTCGGTCAACGACACGATCGTTGTGTTCGACCGGATCCGTGAAAATGTGCGCCTGATGAAACGGGGCACCACCTTTGAGGAGGTGGTCAATCGCAGCATCAACGAGACCCTGAGCCGTACCGTGATGACGTCGGCACTGACGTTGTTGTCGGTCATTGTGCTGGCGATTCTCGGCGGGGAAGTGCTTCGGTCCTTCGCTTGGGCCCTGATCGTGGGTATCGTCGTCGGAACGTATTCGTCCATCTTCGTCGCCAGTCCCGTTCTCCTCGAATGGAAGGCCGGGGAGGACATCCGGATGAGAATGAAGTAAACGTCGGCTTGATTCCTTGAATGTTTAGCCCTACCTTCAGGCGGCGAGGATAACTACCAAGGTGGTGCCATGCAGTACAGCGTGAGTGAAAAAGAAGGGGTCATGGTGATCCAGGTTGAGGGAAACATCCTCGGGGGCGCGGATGCCTCTCAGCTCAACGATGAGGTTCACCGGTTGATCCAGGGAGGTAAGAAGAACTTTGTGTTCAATTTCGGCCAGGTCGACCTCATCAATAGTTCCGGGCTGGGTATTCTCATCGGCAATCTGACCAACGTGAAAAACAATCAGGGCGATTTGCGCCTGTCTAATCTGTCACCGAAGGTGAAACAGGTCTTGACGATGACGAAGCTGAGCAATGTGTTCAGGTCTTTTGATAGCGAGATGGAGGCTGTGAGCAGTTTTCGGAAGACGTAGTCGAATACGATTTTCTTGACTGGCAAACCCAAAGTCCCGGCGATTTTGGGTTATTTTTTTTCAGGGAGGTCATCGATGAGCGATGCAGACTGCGTGGTCGTCCTGGTAACCGTTCGGGACGAAGCCGAGGGACATGCGCTGGGCCGTTCGGCAGTCGACGGACGCCTCGCGGCGTGTTGCAACCTGATCGGTCCGATCCGGTCGATATACAGGTGGGAGGGCAGGATTCACGACGAAGCGGAGTGGCTGGTGATCCTGAAAACCACGGCAGCGGGTTTTGATCGGCTCCGCCAGAGGATCCTGGAACTTCACAGCTACGAAACTCCGGAAGTGATTGCGGTTCCGGTGGTTGCAGGATCCGCGTCGTATTTGCGGTGGGTGGCCGATTCCGTTGATCGTTAGGCAACAGACAATCGTGTATTGGTTCGGCCGGCCTGCTCGGCGAGCTTATCGTAGGCACGGATGAGACGCGACCATTTTTCGTGAACCCGATGGCACAGATCGAGGAGAAGGTCGCGCGAATCCGAGGCACGCCCGCGGGCCCGGCCGAAGAAATCCAACGCCTTTTCGGCCTCGTGCAGATGTTTTCGTGTTCGGACACCGAGGTGGGGGAAAACGGAGAAGCGCTTCATGAGTTGCAGGAGATGTTGACGCGAAGTCTCGTCGGCGGCCTCAGCGTGTTGCAGTACGTGCGTGCGGTCCTCAAGGGGGATGCGCTTCAGGAGTTCGATGACGGGCAGGCTCCAGTATCCACGGCGAAGATCGTTGTCGGATCCGTCCACCAGGCCCATCAGGTCCTCGAGATCGTCGGCCAGTTGATAAGCAGTGCCCAGTTCCGCACCGAACCGAGCCAGGGCCTCTATTCGTTCAGGTTGTTCCGAGGTCAGCCGGATTCCGAGGGAGGCCGAGAAACCAAAAAGCGAGGCCGTTTTGTGGTGGATGATCTCCAGGTACTCCGTGTCCGAAACATCCGTCCGGTGCAACGTCTTGCTGGCGAGGATTTCGCTTCGCACGATCGTTTTCACCGTATCGATGAAAAACGACGCCGTGTCGTGGGGCAAGTGGCGGACGAGCAGACCGAGGGCCTCGGCGAGCAGATAGTCGCCTGCCAGTAAGGCACGGTGAGAGCCTTCGAAACGGTCCGCCGTGGCATGGTGGCGTCTCTCGGACGGCTCATCCAGAATGTCGTCGTGAAACAGCGTCGCGAGGTGGAACAATTCGACAGCAGCGGCGGCGTTCGGGACGGCGTCGGAAGGCCGTTCGCCGAGGCCGGCGGACGCCGCCACAATCATGGGCCGAAGACGCTTGCCTCCCAGATGCTGTCCGAGCAGGAGATTCTTAAAGTCGGCATGGCCCGTCCGCTCAAAGCAGTCCAGCACGACGCGTTCGGTTTCTTTCAACGCTTCGCTCAGCCAGGCGGGGATCGTCACGGACGAATCGCTCATACCTCTCGCTACTTCCAACGGATGGGAATGGACGTAAGCGAAGAGGAGGTGACCTCTTCGCCATCTATGAACTTCTGCAGCAATTGGTCCGCGGTTTCTGAAATCCGCCTCATATTCTCCAGACGGCTGAGGAAGATCTGGGCACGCCGCCGATCGGTTTTGTTCATTTCACCAAGGGCCTCATGAAGCAGCGTCGAACTGCGCCGGAGTGTGTCGAGCACGGGTTCGAGTTCGCGTTTTTTTCGCTCCCGCACGAAGTGAGTGATGATCTTCCAGATGTCCTCGTCCAGTTCATAATAGTCCTTGCGGTCGCCCTTCATACGGACTTTGCGAATCACGCCCCATTCCTTGAGCGCGCGGATGTTCATGCTTGCATTGCCGCGGCTGATACCCAGCTGCTCGCACATGTTATCGAGTGTGAGAGGCGCATCGCTGGCAAAGAGCAAGGCATACAATTGCCCCATGACCTTGTTGATGCCCCAGAAATTCCCGATCTCACCCCACCTGCCGGTGAATTCCTCGATGGCTTTCTTTAGCGACTTGTCCACCGTGTTCAACTTTCAAATATTTCTGAAACTTTGGTAATGTAGGGTCCGGGAGGCTGAGAGTCAAGGCCAGAATTGCGGTCTTACGGTCGACGATAGAACCATCGAGCCGTCCGCGGCCAGCGTCGATTTCTGCGGCCGTGGTTGCGGATGGCTGCCGGATTTTGTATTATGTACGTCACGTATTGGAGGATCTGGTGCAGGAACATGAATTGTGGATGGCTCAGGCGTTCCGAGAAGCCGAGTTGGCCTACGAAAAGGGTGAAGTTCCGGTGGGTGCGGTGGTGGTCCTGGAACATCGAATTATCGGCCGCGGCCACAATCAGATAGAAATGCTGCAGGACGCGACGGCGCATGCGGAAATGATCGCCCTGACGGCAGCTGCGTCCACGGTCGGTTCCAAATGGCTGCTGGGGGCCTCGCTGTACGTCACGCTCGAGCCGTGCGCGATGTGTGCCGGAGCCATCGTGTTGTCCCGTCTCGGAACGCTGCTCTACGGCGCCTCCGATCCCAAGTCCGGTGCGTGCGGCTCCCTCTATAACATCGTACAGGACGGGCGCCTGAACCATCGCATCGAGGTCGTGCCGGGCGTACTGGAAGCAAAATGCGCGTCGATCCTGAAGGAGTTTTTTCAGGTCCTGCGGACGCCGCCGGGAATGAACTGATCGAGATCCATGCAGCACTCGGAAACGATTCTCATTCTGGACTTCGGCTCTCAGTATACACAGCTGATTGCGCGCCGCATTCGCGAGTTGAACGTCTACTGCGAGATCCATCCGTTCAACATCTCCGTCGGCCGAATCAACGCGCTGAAACCGGCTGGAATCGTGTTGTCGGGCGGGCCCGCAAGCGTCTATGCAGACGATGCACCGCTGCCGGAACGGGCCGTACTGGAACTGGGCGTTCCGACACTGGGAATCTGCTACGGCATGCAGGTCATGGCTCATTTCCAGGGTGGGAGCGTGGATCGTGCGGCCCGGCGCGAGTACGGGCGCGCCGAGATCACCGTGGACCGGCACGACGACCTCTTTCGGGATTTCCCCGCCCAGACGACGGTCTGGCAAAGTCACGGTGACCGACTCGAACGAATACCGCCCGGATTCGAGACCATTGCCCATACACCTAACGCGCCGATCACGGCCATGCGCGACCGGGCTCGGAAACAATGGGGCGTGCAGTTTCATCCGGAGGTGGCGCACACGCCTATGGGAGGCGAGTTGCTTCGCAATTTCCTTGTCAGCATCTGCGGTTGCTCAAGGAACTGGACGGCCGCTTCCTTCGTTCAAGCAACCGTTCGCGAGATCCGGGAAACCGTCGAAGCGGGCCACGTCATCTGTGCACTGTCCGGGGGCGTCGATTCATCCGTCGTCGCGATGTTGCTGCACGAGGCGATTCCCGAGCAATTCACCGCCATTTTCGTTGACAACGGCTTGTTGCGCAAGGACGAGCGCCAACAGGTGGAGAATACGTTCCAGAAATCGTTCAACCATCATCTGGTGGTGGCCGACGCCGCGGACCTGTTTCTTTCCAAGTTGTCCGGGGTGGAAGACCCCGAGCAAAAGAGGAAGATCGTCGGAACGACGTTTATCGACGTATTTGAAGAGAACGTTCGGCATTTGAAGGGTCGCGTCGGGCATGTGGAATTTCTGGCCCAGGGTACTCTGTACCCCGACGTGATCGAAAGTGTTTCGGTGAAGGGACCGTCGGCGACCATCAAGACCCACCACAATGTCGGTGGACTGCCGGAGACCATGAAGCTGAAACTGGTGGAGCCGCTCCGCGAACTGTTCAAGGACGAAGTGCGGTCGGTTGGGCGTTCGCTGGGCCTTCCGGAGGACCTCCTGATGCGGCACCCGTTTCCCGGTCCCGGATTGGCGGTACGCGTGCTCGGCGAAGTGACAAAAGAGCGCTGCGACATGCTGAGAGAAGCGGACGCGATATTCATGGAAGAACTCAAGCGGTCGGGCCAGTACGGCCGGGTCTGGCAGGCCTTCGCGGTGCTTCTGCCGGTCAAGTCGGTTGGAGTGATGGGAGACGAGCGTACGTATCAAAACGTGATAGCGCTCCGGGCCGTTACCAGCGTCGACGGCATGACGGCTGACTGGGCTCCGTTGCCTGACGACCTGCTGAGTCACGTCTCCAGCCGGATCATCAATGAAGTCCGGGGGGTGAACCGGTGCGTGTACGACATCAGCTCCAAACCCCCGGCCACGATCGAGTGGGAGTAAACCAGAAATCGGCCAAGACGTTTGGGTCCCTGCTGCGTGCGAACGTCCGTGCCGTGCCCTCAGCGTCAACGGTGTCCGGTGGAAGTGAGTGCCGCACGCGAGAAGGCGGGCGCTGTATCCTCTGCCCCACGATTGGATCAAGCTACGAGGCGGAGGTTGGGCTGAAGATGAAGGCGCTTGATGAATTCTGGCGCCAGCATCGATTGCCCGGTTCCGTTGAGCCTCTCATAGCCAGCCCGCGCCCGCGGGCATACCGCTCCAACAGCAAACGACGCGTGATGCGCAACCGGCAGCAGCGGGCCGTCCTTGCACTGACGGACGCGCTCGAATCAGGAGGTATCCGTCCGTTGCCTGTCAGGCGCTGTCCCATTGAACCGGACGCCCATAATCGGATCTATGGGATGGTTCAGGGATTCCTGGATTCCGGGGACGGCAGGCCGCTGGCACGTATTCTAAACTACGTGATACTCAAGGGTACGTACCACGAGATCGGGGTCGTACTGAGCCTGTCGGATTCGTCATCGCGGTTTCACGCCGTAATAAACCGGCTCTCGCGGCTTCTGACAGACCAATTCCCGGAGATCACCGGTGTCTACAGGATCACAGACAAACCAAGCCGGTACTACGTATCGGACAAAGCGGCGCTCTTTCGGAGAATTCACGGGGCCCGTTTTCTCTGTGAACGCCTGGGTGATCGGGAATTCCGCTATTCGCCGATTTCGTTTTCC
Source organism: Bacteroidota bacterium (assembly GCA_037445875.1). GTDB lineage: Bacteria > CLD3 > CLD3 > SB21 > SB21 > JBBIJR01. Next base: position 12,119 of record JBBIJR010000073.1, read on the forward strand.
CAGACGAACAGCTCAATCGTACCGATAATGGTGGAGCGGGCAGCGGACCTGCTTCGTCCGCAGTCTGCCGACACGCTGTACGACCTCTATTGCGGTTACGGATTGTTCGGGCTCGGTCTGGCCGGACGCGTGAGTCGTGTGGTCGGACTCGACTTGGCACGGGACGCCATCCGGTTCGCCTCGGACAACGCGCGCTTGCAGGGAATAACGAATGCTCGATTCGTGAATACGGCGGTACGTCCGGAGCAGTTGGAGCGCTTCTTCGACCGGCGGTCCCACAGGGAGATCGTCATCCTCGACCCGCCGCGGGGAGGAACAGAGAAGGGTGTGATCGAATGGCTGGGCCAACGCGGCGTCGCAAGGGCACTGCACCTTTTGTGCAACATCGAACTTGTGCCGCAGGAGCTTTCCCGATGGATCCGTCAGGGATATCGCGTGTCGCGTGTGGTTCCAATCGACATGTTTCCGGCAACGGAACACGTTGAAATAATGGTGCAACTCGAACGAGGTGGTCCTGGTGGCGAAAGCGTCCGTTGACTCTTGATATAAGAAACATATATTCACATCGTCCCAACCAGAGGAATGGATGTCTGATTTCGTTCACCTCCACAATCACACGCATTACAGTTTCCTCGACAGCTGTTGTACCGTAGACGATCTCGTACAAAGGGCGGCGGCGGATGGTATGGTCGCCCTCGGGATCACGGATTACGGCAATCTCTTCGGAGCCCCCGAATTCCATCACGCGGCATCGTCGGCAGGTATCAAGCCCATCCTGGGGATGGAGGCATACCTGTGCCCGAACCGGCTCGAAAAGAGCAAGTTGATTTACCATCTCGTTCTGTTTGCGAAGAACAGAACCGGTTATCACAATCTGGCCAAACTGGCCTCTCTGGGATACCTGGAGGGATTCTACTACAAACCCCGGATCGACAAGGCCCTTCTCCGTCAGCATGCCGAGGGACTGATCGGCACCTCGGCTTGCCTGAAGGGGGATATCCCTCAGCGCCTGATCCACGGCCGGTACGATGAGGCCCGTGCACTGGCCGCGGAGTACGTCGAGATCTTTGGCGGTGATTTCTATCTCGAGATCCAGCGTCACGGGCTTGACGTTGAACCGGGGGTCATCGAGGGAATGCTGCGTTTGTCCCGGGAGTTGAACATACCGGTCATTGCTACCAACGACATTCACTATGTCGACCGGCGTCATGCGGCGTCTCATGACGTCCTCCTCTGCATCCAATCCGGCAAGAATTTCCAGGACGTGACGCGACCCCGTTACCCCGGGGACACTTTCTGCTTTCGTTCCTCCGGAGAGATGAGGGAACTGTTCAGGGACGTGCCGCAGGCCATCGAGAATACGGTCGGTCTTGCGGAGCGATGTGACTTCCAGCTGGAAATGGGTAGATCGCAGCTCCCGCGATTTGCTCTCCCCCCGGGCTTTGGCAACGAGGACGAGTACCTCAGGCACCTTGCAGAACGGGGGTTGGAAAAGAAAATGGGTCCTGCCGTAACGCCGGAGGTCCGTGCCCGGCTCGAATACGAACTTCAAATGATCGCACGGATGGGTTTTCCGGGATATTTCCTTGTGGTTCAGGATTTCATCCGGGCTGCCAAGGACATGGGCGTCTCCGTGGGTCCGGGCCGGGGTTCGGCGGCAGGTAGTCTGGTTTCCTATGCCATTGACATCACCAATATCGATCCGATCCGGTACAATCTGCTGTTTGAACGGTTCCTGAATCCCGATCGCGTCTCCATGCCCGACATCGACATCGATTTCGACGACCGCAACCGAGACAAGGTGATCGATTACGTCATCGGAAAGTACGGCAAGGACAGTGTGGCACAGATCATCACCTTCGGCACCATGCAGGCCCGCGGCGTTCTGCGCGACGTGGCACGTGCCCTCAACGTATCCCTGTCCGATGCCGACCGGATAGCCAAGCTGGTCCCGCGACGGCTCGGCATAACGCTGAAGGACGCGATACAGGAGACACCGGAGCTGAAAGCTCTGCAGAACAGTCCGGACGAGACCATGCGGCAACTCGTCGAACATTCGCTGGTGCTCGAGGGCCTCGTCCGGCAACCGGGCATTCACGCGGCCGGCGTCGTGATCACGCCGAAGCCGCTCATGGAACTGATCCCGATTTACAAGTCCGCCAAAGATGAAATTGCCACGCAGTACGACAAGGACTGGGTGGAAAAGATCGGATTGCTGAAGATGGACTTTCTGGGACTGACCACTCTTACGATTCTCAACGATGCCCTGGCTCTGATCCGGCACAACCACGGGGTCGACGTAGATCTGGACCGAATTCCCCTGGACGATGAGAAAGTCTTCCAGCTTTTCTGGCGCGGTGAGACGGTGGGAATTTTCCAGTTCGAGTCACAGGGGATGACGGAGTACATGAAGCAGCTTCGGCCTACCGTTGTCGACGATCTTATTGCCATGAATGCACTCTATCGCCCGGGTCCCATGGAGTTCATTCCCAACTACATTGCTCGCAAGCACGGTCGGGAGCCGGTGGACTGCTTTCATCACGATCTGGAGGCCGTTCTTAAGAGCACGTACGGCGTCATAGTGTATCAGGAACAGGTAATGCAGGTCGCTCAGGTACTGGCGGGTTTTACGCTCGGAAAGGCGGATGTAGTTCGGCGCATCATGGCAAAGAAGAAACCCGAAGAGCTGGCAAAGGTCCGTCCCGACTGGATCCAGGGCGCGACGGCACGCGGATATTCGAAAGAACTGGCAGAGAAAATATTCGATATCCTTGTCCCCTTCAGTAATTACGCGTTCAACAAGTCTCACTCGGCCGCTTACGCGATACTGGCCTATCAAACTGCGTATTTGAAGGCCCATTACCCCGCGGAATTCATGGCCGCCGTGTTGTCAAGTGAAATGGCTAACACCGACCGAATCGCCGTACTGATCAACGCCTGCAAGGATATGGATCTGGAGGTGCTCCCACCGGACGTGAACGAAAGCGTGGCGGAGTTCTCCGTACGACAGCGAACGATCCGCTTCGGCCTGGGCGCAGTGAAGAACGTCGGCCTGGGGGCCATCGAATCCATCGTCAAAGCGAGGGAGTCCGGAGGACGGTTCAGGACGCTGCTGGACCTGTGCGAACGCACCGATCTGCGCCTGGTCAACAAGAAGGTCGTGGAGAGTCTCATCATGTCCGGGGCGTGCGATTCGCTGGAGGGGCATCGGGCGCAGCAATTCGAAGCGGTCGAAAAGGTGTTGAGTCTGGCCAACAAGAGACAGGAACAGCTTCGCTCCGATCAGGTGGACATCTTCGTGAGTGCGGATGGGGAGGCGCCGTCTACCGCGGCGCCGGTCTTGATACTGCCGGAAGTCGCCCGATGGGTCCAGGCCGAGCTTCTGGCTAAGGAACGCGAACTGCTCGGCTTCTACGTTTCGGGCCATCCCCTCGACAAGTTCCGATTCGAGCTGGAAACGTTCAACAACTTCCGCTTTGACGACGAACGGTATCCGAAGGAGGGGAGCGAGATTCGCATTGGAGGTATGATCACGGAGATACGCCAGATTTTCGACCGCAAAGGCAATCCAATGGCCTTTGTGCGGTTGGAGGGCTTTGGAGGCTCACTGGAAGCGGTCGTCTTTGCCAGCATTATGAAGGACTACGCGTCGCTGATCCGGAAGGAGCAGGTCGTCATGGTGGTCGGCAAAGCATCGTATCGTAATGAAGCGCTCAGCGTCGTTGCCGACCGGATTTTCGCTGTTGAGCGAGTATACGAGATGTTCACCGGGGCGCTTTCGGTACTGGTCACCAGGGACCAGTTGAGCAACGGTGTGGGTGAGAAGATCCTGGATGTTCTCCGACGTCAGAAGGAAAACGCCGGCCCGGGTACTTCCTGCCAGGTACATCTGAGAGTGGAGTTTCCCGAAAAGCAGGTGGTGGCGACGTACAAGGTAAACAAGTTCCAGGTCGTGCCGACCAGGGAACTCGTTCATCAACTGTCGCTGCTGCTGGGAAAGGGAAGGGTATCCATCACACTAAAATGACGCAGCAATCACCGCCTGCACACTTGATTCGTTTCGCTGACTGGTGTATATTCCAATGTTTCTTTGAAAACCGGAGATCTGAAGGGGTGCTTTGCGAGCGATTTCGCCAGGCTGAGATCATACCCTTTGAACCTGAACCGGATAATGCCGGCGGAGGGACTTGAAAACAAGCCGCTTCTTTGCCGGGAGCGGCTTTTCGTTTGTTAGGACAACCAATCGAGACGATCAGGAACAAGGAGAAGTCATGTCCGATATATTAAGCCCTGTATCCAGCGCCCATGGGCGAATAACAACGGCTCCGTTTGCCTCGTCGAAGAAAGTGTACGTTGACGGTCGGCTGCCCGGAGTCAGGGTAGCCATGAGAGCCATCACTGTTGCCGACGGTTTCTCCACACCCTCGGATGGAAACGAATCGCGGACGGTCACGGTTTACGATACGAGCGGTCCCTATACGGATCCCGATCATCTCATCGACATACGCAGCGGATTGCAGGCCGTACGGGGAGAGTGGATCGCGGCCCGCGAAGATACCGAGGAGTTGACGGGACCCACTTCCCAATACGGCCGTCGACGCCTCGAAGATAAGGCCCTGGACGGTGTCCGGTTTCCCGGCGTACGCCGGCCCCGGCGCGCCAGAACAGGCACCAACGTTACCCAGATGCACTACGCGAGGTGTGGGATTGTCACGCCGGAGATGGAGTACATAGCCATCCGGGAGAATCAGAGACGCGAGGCGATGGAGGAATTTGCAGCTCAGCATCCCGGTGAGACGTTCGGCGCCACGATACCGTCCCTTATTACGCCCGAGTTCGTTCGTGACGAGGTGGCACGCGGGCGCGCCATCCTTCCGGCCAATATCAATCACCCGGAAAGCGAGCCGATGATCATCGGACGGAATTTCCTGGTCAAGATCAATGCGAACATCGGAAATTCCACCGTGGCATCCGGGATCGATGAAGAGGTCGAGAAAATGATCTGGGCGATCCGCTGGGGCGCGGATACGGTGATGGATCTCAGTACCGGCAAGAATATCCATGAAACGCGCGAGTGGATCATCCGCAATTCGCCCGTGCCGGTCGGCACCGTGCCGATCTATCAGGCCCTGGAAAAGGTTGGAGGAAAAGCCGAGGATCTCACGTGGGAGATCTTTCGGGATACCCTCATCGAACAGGCCGAGCAGGGTGTGGATTACTTTACGATCCATGCGGGCGTCCGGCTGCCGTACATACCGCTGACCGCCCGAAGGGTCACGGGCATTGTCTCCCGAGGCGGTTCCATTCTGGCGAAATGGTGCCTGGCCCACCACCGGGAGAACTTCCTGTACACGAATTTTGAAGAGATCTGCGAGATCATGAAGGCATACGACGTGTGTTTCAGTCTCGGAGACGGCCTGCGGCCGGGCTCGATCGCAGATGCAAACGATGAGGCACAGTTTGCCGAGTTGGAAACGCTGGGTGAACTGACGAAGATTGCGTGGAGGCACGAGGTGCAGACGATGATCGAGGGGCCCGGACACATCCCGATGCATCTGGTCAAGGTGAACATGGACCGCCAACTCGAATCGTGCGGAGAAGCGCCGTTTTATACGCTGGGACCGTTGACGACGGACATCGCGCCGGGGTACGACCACATCACATCGGCCATTGGAGCGGCCATGATCGGGTGGTACGGCTGTGCCATGTTGTGTTACGTGACACCCAAGGAACACCTGGGGCTCCCGGATCGCGAGGATGTGAAGGCCGGAGTGATTGCTTATA
>JBBIJR010000074.1:0-10090 GCA_037445875.1 Bacteroidota bacterium
CCTGCAGCCGGGACGCAGTCTGTCGAGGCCCGGATCACCGGATGGGAACTCCGCTCCCAGGACGTTTTCATCATGCATGATCTGTGAGTCAGGGATAGTACTCAGCATGCAGTCCGGCTTCTTCCACGCGCCGGGCCACGCGGGCCAGCTCCGTGGAGGGCAGCTTCTCCAGTCCGGGGGCCGGTGCCTGTCGCTCGATGGCGTAGATCATGACGTTCCTCGGACGGATTCTCAATAACCGCTCGATCCAGGCGTCGACTTCCTCATCGGTCGTATTGTCCACACACCGGCCCTCATAACTGCCGCGCAGTAACAAAGTCTGAATGATCACCTCGCCGCCGAAGCGGCACAGTCCGTCGGTGATCCGGTCCAGCGTGAGACCGGTTTCAGGCAGGTCGATCAGACGGAACATGGCCTCTGTCCCGGCGTCGAGCTTGAGCACGGGATCCTCTATTCGCTGAAGAGCCTGGAGCACGCCGTTGTTGAGGATGCGTGTAGCGTTCGAAAGAACGGCAATTCGGGCGCCCGGACAATACCGGTCCCGCAATTCGATCGCGGCATCGATGATCGGGGCAAACTCCGGATGCAGCGTCGGTTCTCCATTGCCTGCGAAGCTCAGGTGTTCCAGTTGCACGCCGTCTCGACTCAGTTTATCCAGTTGTCTTTCGAGATCCCGTCGGAAAGAGGCGAGCGTGGGAAGGGGGTCTCTGACAGACGGGTCCGTCCAACCGCATTCGCAGTAAATGCACTCGAAATTGCAGACCTTCCGCCTGCCCGGCAGGAGGTTGATGCCCAACGACGGACCGAGTCTCCTCGAGCGCAGCGGCCCGTAGACGATCGTAGGGTGAAGCGCCATCGCTCACGCAGCCGGCTCGCCGGCGGACGGCTCCTCGGCGGAGTAAGAATCGGTAATATCTTCCCCGCCCCCGAAGACGCGAAATTCGTCCAACCGCATCTCTTCTTCTCCGCTGACCGTACCCAGGACGAAGTATTTCCACTTCATCCGACGGATTTTTGGTTGCACGTGCTCGATCACATCCGGGTGCACTACGAATTCGAGCCGTGATACGAACCGGTGGTCCCGTTTGAAACGCCGCACCCAGCGGTCGATTCGGTCCGGCAGGGTCGTGCGATTACCGACCCGTCCGGTGCCCCCGCAGGCCGGGCACGGTTCGCTCATCGAGAACAGGATGCTGGGGCGTATCCGCTCGCGCGTCAGTTCGACCAATCCATACTCGTCCATAGGTAGGATGCTGAACTTGGCCCGATCCTTCCGGAGTTCGCGCTTCATCTCCTCGTAGAGCTTCCGCTTGTTGCGTTCGTCGCGCAGATCGATAAAGTCGATGACAATCAGGCCCCCGATGTCCCGAAGCCGGAGCTGGCGCGTGATCTCGCGGGCCGCGACCATGTTGACGGAGAGAGCGTTCTCTTCGTAATTGCCGCGGCCGATGAACCGTCCGCTGTTGACATCGACCGAAATGAGGGCCTCCGTGTGCTCGATGATGATGTAGCCGCCGTTCTTCAGCATGACCTTCTTCTCCATGCTCTGCTGAAGGTCCTGTTCGACGTTGTACAGATCGAAAATCGGCCTCCGGTCCCGGTAGAGTTCGATCCGGTTGAGCAGTTGCGGTGAGGTCGTAGAAATGTAGTTATGCACGGACCGGTAGAGTTCCCGGTCGTCGATGAGCACACGGGAGACGTCGTTGGAGAACAAGTCGCGGATGACGCTCGATACCATTTCCATGTCCTTGTACACCAGACTCGGAGCGGGGATTGACTTGGCCTTCTTGTCCAGTTCGTACCAGGCGTCGAGCGAGTTCCGGATATCGTTGCGGAGGACCTCCTCGTCCTTGAACTCCGCGTTGGTGCGGACGATCAAACCGAAATTGGGCGGCTTGACCTCGCGCGCCAGGCGTTTGAGGCGGCGTCGCTCGTGGATGTTCTGGAGCTTGCGGGAGATGCCGATGGTGTCCGCGAGGTCGTTAGGGATCAGGACGGTGAATCGGCCGGGTATGGAAACCTGGGACGTGACGCGAGCGCCTTTGTTGTAGATCGGCTCTTTGATGACCTGGACTAGGATTTCCTGCCCGGTGCGGAGAAAGCGACCGCCGCTGTCGTGCTTGTGGATGACCTTGATGTGACTGGTATCCTTGTCCGGCGCAACCTCCAGCTCATCGTCGTCGTCCGAGGCCGCCAGGGCGGAGTACTCGTGCGTGTTATCACCGATGTCGGAAAAGTGAAGGAAGGCGTCCTGTTTCATCCCGATGTTGACAAAGGCCGCCTTCATGCCGGGCAGGACTTTGGCTACGCGCCCTTTGTAAATATCCCCGACCATGCGCTCCTTTTCGGGGCGCTCTACGAAAATTTCAACAAGTTTGTTGTCTTCGACGATGGCAATGCGGGTTTCCGCCGCCGTCGCATTGATGAAGATTTCCTTCTTCATGTGAACCTATTCTTGCGAACAGGCAGAAGATTGTGCGGATCCCCATGGGCCTCCCAGGAACCTCGACCATCTTGTGTTGATGCGGGCCGATACTCAACGGCAACCTCGCACCATTTGGAGATTTCTGAACGGAGCCATCGAATCTCTGTTCTTCCTGATAGCCAAAACTTCTACCTGATTCCGTTAAAAAGTCTTACGTAATTTCTGTAATTTCAATCATTAACTAAACCCCCAAGATGACCTGGTCCTTTCCCCTAAATCTATGTAATTTCTAAAGGTATCTGAAATAGAGACAAAAATCAAGCGGTATTTTCTCCGATACCGGGCTATTCTTGCTCCTGAACCAAGATAGGATTGGCAGGCCCAAGTTTGTCTAGCATTGGCCTCCCCATGGTGATGACTTTCTGACGGAGATCTCGTATTCTCCAATTGGGTTCAAGAAATAGTGGAGACAGCGGTCATGACGTACGAAAATGCGACGAAAGAGCGTTTGAAAGGTATGGTCGGTCTGCTTGAGAAGGTCGGACTCCCCTGGACGGATGTTCACGAACACCTTTTCAATTTCATTATCGGCCTGGACAGGAATCGGGTTGTGGCGGTAGTGGGCCTGGAAGTGTATGGGACGGAGGGCCTTCTACGTTCCCTGGCCGTCGATCCTGGGTATCGGGACCGGGGGATCGGACAGGTATTGTACGAGAAAGTACTACGGTTGGCCCATGAGCGAGGAGTCAAGAGGATTCACCTTCTTACGGACACGGCCCAAGGGTACTTTTCGAAACGGGGCTTCGAGATGGGAGACAGGACCGCGGCGCCGCCCGGAATAAGAGACACGCGGGAGTTCACGCAGCTATGTCCGGCGAGCGCGGTGTACATGGTGAAGGGTTTGTAACGGCAAGGCGAGGTCAGGTCCACCGCTCCAGCGTCTCGACAATCAGTCGTACGCCAAAAGCCGTGGACGAGGCGCGGGAGGTATAGGCGGATTCTTCGTCGGTATAAGCGGTTCCGGCGATGTCGAGATGGATCCAGGGAACGTCTGCCACAAACTGCTTCAGGAAGGCGGCGGCCGTACTGGCTCCGGCGGGGCGGCCTGCGCTGTTCTTGATGTCGGCGATGTGGCTCTTGATCATCTTTTCGTGTTCCGGATACAGCGGCAGCTCCCACACTCGTTCTCCGGTGATTCTGGCCGCCTCGAGCAGCCGCTGTTTGACCTTCTCCGATGTTCCGATCAAGCCGGCGGCATGGGAGCCGAGGGCCACGACACAGTGGCCCGTCAGCGTGGCCAGGTCGATGATCGCCTCGGGGCGGTAGCGGTGCGCATAGGCGAGGGCATCGGCCAGGACAATGCGGCCCTCCGCGTCGGTGTTGATGACTTCCACTGTCTTGCCGGAATACATTCGGATCACGTCGCCGGGCTTGTAGGCCGCGCTGCCAGGCAAGTTTTCCGAAGCCGGTACCAGACCCACAACACGCAGCGGAAGTTTCAATCGGGCAACGGCCATGAGGATGCCGACGACGGCGGCTCCACCCGACATGTCGAATTTCATGCGGTCCATGTCCGCGGCCGGCTTGATGGAAATGCCGCCCGCATCGAACGTCAGGCCCTTACCCACGAGCACGATGGGCTTGTTGTTTGCCGTTCGGCGCGGACGGTGCTCCATGATGACAAACCTTGGCGGTTGGGCGCTGCCTCTGGCCACGGTCAGGAGGCCGTGCATACTCAGCGACCTCAATTGCCGTTCATCGAGCACACGACAGTGCAGGCCGTACTCTTTCGACATGCGCACGGCTCGCCGCGCGAGTTCTCCGGGCGGCATGTCGTTGCCCGGCGTGTTGGCAAGGTCGCGGGTGAAATTCGCCGCCTCGCAGGTGATCACGGCCCGGCGCACGGCTTCGGTCAGTTCCCTGTCGGGCTTGAGCGGGGCAAGCAGGGTCAACCGTCGGACGGCGCTCAACTTCTTTTCGTGTGAGGTCTGGTAACGATCGAATCGGTAATCGGCTAGCAGTGCCCCTTCGGCGATGCTCCGAGCGATGATCGGCGGGTCGAGTGAGGGCAGGTGGAGGGGCAGTGCAATCGTGAGATGGTCCAGCCCCATGGTTGAACAGGTGCGGACCGCCCGCGCGGCCGCTCGCCTCAGCGTCTCGTACTCCACCTTCCGCGCCTCCCCAAGACCGACAAACAGGAAACGCGGACCGGGTCGCCGAGGCTGGCCATGGAGCAGGTACACCGCTTCTTCTTCAGCGCCGAACTCGCGGCTTCTCAAAAGACGGTCGATGAGGGGACCGAACAGGCGGCGTAGTTCAGCAAGCCACGGATGACGAGGGTCTTTCTTTCCGATGAGGACGGCGGTCAGCGGCGTGCGGTGGTCAAAAGCCCTGGCCGAAACGACGGTTATGTTCATGAGAGTACCCGAAACAGAAAGCCGGCAGATCTTCGTCCAAAAGAAAAACGGACAGGCTTCTTAGCGGTAGTTGGCGTTGAAATAGCGAACGAGATCCTGGACCATCGATGCCATGGTGGACTTGAAAGGCTTGTGCAGCGTGATGCCCGAGGCACTCTTGTGGCCGCCCCCGCCGTACTGACGGGCAAATTTCTGAACGTCCACATTCCCCTTGGCGCGCAGGCTGATCTTGGTTTCACCTTCGGGGGTTTCGTAGAAAAAAGCGCCCATGCGGGAGTTCTCCAGCTGCAGCGTGTAGTTGACGAATCCTTCCGTGTCGCTGCGCTGGGTGTCGGTCTCCCGGAAGTCCTTGTCATCGAGATAGGTCCAGTTGAAACCGCCGCCGCATTCATTCCGGAGATTGTCCAGCATGCGCCCGAGCAGTTTCATCGTGTTCATATTGCTCTGTTCAAAGACGCTGGAGTAGATCTCGTTGGGCTTGATGCCGGCCGCAAGCAGGTCGCCCGCCACGAGGTGCGTGGACGGGCGGGTCGCATTGAACCGGAAGCCTCCCGTGTCGGTAATGAGGCCGGTGTACAGGCCGCGCGCCATCTTGAGATCGGGCTTGCCCTTGAAATGACGGATGAAGTGGTAGATCAACTCGGCCGTGGCCGGAGATTTCTCGTCCACGCAGTTGTAGTGGCCCAGTCCGTCGTTGTCCAGGTGGTGGTCGATGCACACGCGTTTGGCCGGCGACTGCATCACGGCCTGTTGCATCCGGTCGAGCCGCTTGGACACGCTGATGTCGAGCACGAACACAACATCCGCCCTGGCAATGACCCGGTCGTGCCTGGCCGCGTCGTATACCTCGATGATCCCGCGCTCGTTGAGGAACTCGTACTGCTTGGGCACGACGCTGGTGTTGATGATGCGGGCGTTCTTCTTTCGCGACTTCAAGAAATGATACAACGCCACTTCGCTTCCCAGCCCGTCGCCGTCCGGATTGACGTGGGTCGTGAGGACGAAGTTCTTTGCCTTCCTGACCAGAGGTTCGATGCGTCTGAACATGGTGCCTTTTCTCGTATTCATGGCTCCTTCCGGTTCTAAATGACGTTTCGTTCGTGGGTAAGATTGCCCTCCTCGAAGCGCTTGAAGCGCAGGGGGTGCAGGTCGAACGTTTCACACCTGCCGTGAACCACAAGCTCTGCAGCGGCCCGTCCCGCTGCCGGTGCGTGCATGAGTCCGTGGCCGCTGAATCCGCCGCAGACAACGAGGTTGCCGTACGGCGCAGCGAAGTCAATGATGCTGTGGTGGTCCGGCGTCGTCTCGTAGAGACCCGCCCAGGTGCCCGGGTATTTCGTCTTGATCTCGGCGTTCTCCAGATACGGCATGACCTCCATCGCCGTCATCAGCATCGTATCGAGAAAGGACTCGTCGATGGACTCATCGAAACCCGGTTTCTCATCGTTGTTGGCCAGCCCGATCAGAAGGCCGTTGCCCTCTTTGTGCATGTACATGCCCGTCGTGACGTCAACGACCATCGGGTACCGATCCGTGACGAAATCGAGGTCGCCCGTCGTGGTGATCATTCGCCGCAGGGGCTCGACGGGAATCCGGATGTTCAGCATCTCGCCGATCGTCTTGGAAAAGGGACCCGCCGCGTTGATGACAAAGTCGCAGGCGACCTCGCCTTTCGGCGTGACCACATGGGAAATCTCTTTCCCGGCCGTTTTGAAACCGGTGCACGGGCATTCCGTTTCGTATTCGATCTGCATCTTTCTGGACTTCTTGAAGTACGCGTCCACCGTCATGTACGGATCGATGAGGCCGTCCCTGGGACCGAACGTACCCCCGCGGCACTCATGCAAACCATAATTCGGCGCGAGGCGTGCGATTTCCTCGGCCGTCACCCAACGGACCTCGACGCCGTTTTGCTTCTGGACTTCCATGTTCTTGCGGTAACGTTCCTCCTGCTCCCGGGTGCGTGTCACAAACAGGTAGCCGCACTGCACGAACTGGATTCCGAACTCCCTCTCCAGTTGCTCGAACTCCTGAATACTGTAGTGGCTCATGTAGATATTGATTGGAGTGGAGAATTGGGCACGTACGCCGCCGGCGCACTTGGCCGTTGCTCCCGTTCCGATCATCTTTTCTTTTTCGAGTACGAGTACGTTGGTGCAGCCCAGGTCGCCCAGGTGACTGGCGATGCTCGCTCCGATGCATCCGGCTCCAATGATCACCACATCATACTTCTGTTTCATGGTCATCCGTCAAGGATTTCGTGGTCCGCTCCCACCGCCCTCAGAGAGAGGGGGATGGTCACTAAGTGTAACAAAAATAAATTTAAAACAAGGCGGAAATAAACGCAAAGACTTTTTGCTAATACAGGAATGGGAGACCGAAATATCGTGCTACGGGACGGTAAGGGCTGAGAGCGTGGCAGGATCGGTCGCGGCCATTCCTCTTACCCGGATTCTGAGGGGAAGCAGGGATTGAAAGGTATTCAAGAAAGTCTTATGCTTCGGCAGTGAAGTACTTCTTTCTCAAAACGTTGATGCGTGTCGTTGGGGTCCCACTCATCCGGGCGTGGTTCTTTTCGCTTCGCCTGATGACCACTCCGGACGGAGAACACCCCAGCAACTCCATCGTCGCTTTCTGGCATCGGGACATTCTCGCTGTGATCGCGTGGCTGTCGCGCCGCCGCCCCTTTGGTCCGATGACGGCGCTCGTGAGTACGAGCGGCGACGGCGACATCCTGACGATTGCTCTCAAACACTTCGGGATCGAGGTCGTACGGGGATCCAGTTCGCGCCGGGGTTTCGAGGCGTCCCTGGAGTTGTTAGTTGCGCTCGAGTCCGGTCGAAGTGTATTGATCACTCCGGACGGACCCAAGGGTCCGCCGTGCCGCGTGAGGGGAGGCATCGCGCGTCTGGCGGCGCTGTCCGGACGACCTGTCGTCGCGGTGCGGGTTTCGTACTCCAATTGCCGCGTGCTGCGGACATGGGACCAATTTCGCCTGCCGAAGTGGTTTTCCGTGTGTGAGATTTCCGCGTCAAACGAACTGCTGATTTCACCGTCGGTGGAAGAAGTGGAGGGTGTCCGTCTCCTTCAGGATGTACTTACAGAGAAGGATTCACGAGATTAGTCAGGAAGCCGCGTGCTCATGACTGATCGAGCTTCCTTAGTTGGATCACGTCGAGTCGGTCGATCTCGCGCAGGGAGTGCGCCTTGATTTCAATCAGTCGGGTCCGATGCAGGTAGGGTACACGGGCGTCATCGATATCTGCATAGCGGATGTCGGGCTTCAGATCGTCATAAGTCAGGCCTGAAATGCGGACAAACATATCAAGGGGAAAGGCCTCAACGAGACGAATAGCCCCTTCCTCGTCCGCAAAATCCTCTATCTTCAATTCCCTGGCGTGTCCCTCTCCGTAGCCTTGTAGTGCGTTTAGCAAACGCGCCAGGTTTTCCCGGGAAGCATCGATTACTAGATCGAGGTCTTCCGTACCTCGCACAAAGCCGTTGAAGGCACAGGCGAATCCTCCCACGGTTATGAAGCGGACATCACTCCGAACGAGAAGAACCAACAACTTTTCGAATTCGTTCATCGCGCTTGATCGATTTCCAGAGGTTGTTCTTCATGAGGAACTCATACAGTTCCACCACTCGCTGTGAGGGTCTCAAACTGAATTGACCGACCTGTTTCCGGACCGTCGATGGATAGGGATTCTTCTCGTGCATCGCTTGAATGTAACGATGGCGGAAGGGGATTCAAAGCACTTTCTGGAGTCTCGCCCACACAGCATTTGAACGAAGTTGCTGGAAGCGAAGCGCCCCCGGAAAGAGGCTTTTCCATTTATAGTGACTGCCGGCCGTCGTATATTGGGTGGCGAGGAAAGGGCAATCTGCATGGTCATCAAGCCGATCGTCGAGTGGAGATCTCCGTTGTTCAAATACGTATTTCTGGGTTTGTTCCTGCCCTTGTCGGGGGTCTACGGCCTGGCGGCGCTGGTACGCAGGATGGCGTTTCGCCGTTTTGTCCGGCCTTGCCGAGTTCGGGTCCCGGTGATCGGCGTGGGCAGCCTTTCGGTCGGCGGCAGCGGAAAGACGCCGGTAGTGCAGTTCCTGGCTGAGGAGCTGGTCCGCCGCGGGATTCGTCCCGGAGTGGTTTCGAGCGGCTACGGAAAGACATCCCCGGGGGTGACGGTCGTCTCCGACGGGCAGCGACTGCTTGCGGACGTACGGGAGAGCGGAGACGAGGCGTACATGATGGCGTCGGAATTCCTCGAAAAAGGCATGGCCGTGCCCGTTGTCGCCGGTTCGGACCGAGCGGCCGCTTCGGAAGAGCTGGTTCATCGGTTCGACATCCAGACCATGCTTCTGGACGACGGATTTCAATACCTCCGACTGAGGCAGGATCACGTCGTCATCGTGCAAGACTTTGTCGAACTCGGATATGCCCAGGTTCCCTTGCCTGTCGGCCGGCTGAGGGAATTCCCTTCCGCACGGTCCCACGCCGACGTTGTACTGACTACCAAGGTCCCCGAGTCACACGAAGCGGGGCCGGGCTCAAGTGGACTGCGCTACGTGCCGCTATGGATCGAGCGTGCGACCGACCGACTCACGTATGATGTGGAAGTGCTTCGCGGCAAGACGGTCTTCGCGTTCGCCGGTCTGGGCCACCACGCGGCCTTCTTGCGCCAGCTCGAGCATCTTTGTGCGGAACACGGCGCGCGTTTGGGTGGATACTCGGAATTCCAAGACCATCATTGGTACCGTGCGTCCGACGTGGAACCCGTGTGCGCGAAACTGAAGAAAACGGCTCCAGGAAGTTCGATCGTCCTGACCACTCCCAAGGACGCCGTCAAAATTTCCACGGAGTGGTTGCATCCCTTCACGGATTCTTTGTATCTTATCAGGAGCGCCATCCGACCGATCGGTCCGACGGTATGGCTGGACGAATTGATTGCACGATCGCTGGCCGCCGGGCGAACGGCCCATCACTGAGAGGAAACTGAATGACAGAAAGTCAGGACGAGAAGAAACGGATTCTTGTCGTCGATGACGACAAGAATATCCTCCGCTTGATCCGGGTGCACCTGGAGAAAGAAGACTACAAGATCTTCCAGGCCACCGACGGCAACGAGTGCTTTGAGATTCTGGAGCGGGAAGTGCCGGACGTCGTCCTGCTCGATTTGCGCATCCCCGGACTCGACGGCATGGCCGTCATGGAGCGCATCAAGAAATTCTATCCCAACATTCCAATCGT
>JBBIJR010000074.1:10100-17637 GCA_037445875.1 Bacteroidota bacterium
CGCTCACGGTACGATCGAGACGGCGGTTGAGTCGATGAAGATCGGCGCCTACGATTTCGTCACCAAGCCGTTCGATTCGAACCGGCTGAAAGTCACGATTCGCAATGCGCTGGTTGTACGGTCGCTGTCCCAGGAACTCGAGCGCCTCAAGATGGAACTGTATCAGGTGCACGATTACGGCGGTATCATCGGCCGCAGCGGCAAGATGCAGGAAATCTACCGGGCCCTGGATAAGGTGACCTCGAGCAGCAACGTGACGGTATTGATCATGGGTGAGAGCGGAACGGGCAAAGAGCTCGTAGCGCGCGAGATTCACCAGCGCAGTGCCGGGAGAGCCAGCAGGCCGTTCGTGGCCGTCAACTGTGCCGCATTGCCGGAGAGCCTCCTGGAAAGCGAGCTCTTCGGGCACGAAAAGGGCGCGTTCACCGGCGCAACCGAACGCCGTATCGGCAAGTTCGAGATGGCCAACGGCGGCACGATCTTTCTCGACGAGATCGGCGAAATGAGCGCCGCCACGCAGGCCAAAATGATCCGCGTGCTCCAGGAGCGGGAGTTCATGCGCATCGGCGGCAACGAGGTCATTCGCGTGGACGTGCGGGTCGTCTCTGCCACGAACCGCAACCTCGAGGAAGCCGTCAAGGAGGGCAAGTTCCGCGAAGACCTGTACTACCGCCTCAGCGTCTTTCCGGTCGTCATGCCCTCGCTCAAAGATCGTCAGGAGGACATTCCTCTCCTCGCGGCCCACTTTCTTGAGAAGTTCAAGAAGCGCGAAAAGAAGCCCGGACTCACCGGCATCACGAGCGACGCCCTCCAGGTACTTCTCCATTACCACTGGCCGGGCAACGTACGGGAACTGGAAAACGCCATGGAAAGAGCCGTTGTGCTGGCCGGCGGGCACGAGATCACAATGGACGACCTGCCGCAGACGATCCGTACGATGGGCATGACGCGCATCAACACGGGCCAGGAGGGATACATCGACCTCTCCGGCACGCTGGACGAAGTGGTGGAACGAGTGGAGGAGAAGGTCATTCGCAAAATGTTCACCGAATGCGACGGCAACATTTCCGAGGTGGCCCGCCGGCTCAACGTCGGCCGCGCCACGCTGTACCGCAAGGCGGAAAAATTCCAGCTGCCGATCAAGGATTGACGGCGGCGGAAAGGAGCGAGGTCATGGGGGCACTCAAACGATTCACTCCGCGAAGGCCCGCGGTGGCGGGTATGTTCTACACCGCATCACGAAAGGATCTCGAATTGGAAATCCGGGATTTCTTTGATCGCCGCTCCGCTTCGCCCGTTCCGGGCACGGTCGTCGGTCTGGTTGCCCCGCACGCGGGATACCTGTATTCCGGTCACGTCGCGGCGGAAGGATTTGCTCAAGTGATGGGAAAACCGTACGACACCGTCGTTGTCATCGGTCCGAGCCACCGGGACTTCTTCCAGGGAGCGTCGGTGTACTTCGGTGATTACGTAACACCGATCGGCGTCGTGGAACTGGACGAGGCCGTGGCGGAGCAACTGCTCGACGCTCCGGGCACGCGCGCGACGGATCTCGGGCATCGCGAGGAACATGCCATCGAGGTGGAGTTGCCGTTCCTGCAGGTGGCGCTGGGTTCGTTCAAGTTGGTGCCGGTCACGATGGGCACGCAGGACTGGGCGACGTGCGAATCCGTAGGGACACGACTGGGGGAAGTTCTGATGGGACGCAGGGCCCTGATCGTGGCGAGCAGCGACCTTTCGCACTATCACTGCGACGAAGAGGCGCGGCGGCTGGACCGGCATGTGATCGACCGCGTGGAAAGTCTGGCCGATCGGCAACTGTATGAAGACGTGTCTCGGCATGTGTGCGAAGCGTGCGGCGCGGGACCCGTGGTGGCCACGATGATCGCTTCCAAACAGCTGGGTGCATCCCGCGCGAGCGTGGTCTCCTACCACACCTCGGGCGAGATCAATCGGGACTACGACGAAGTCGTCGGCTACCTCGCGGGAGTGCTGTACCGCGGAGAAGCAGCATGACCCCCGATCGGTCTTGAATGCGTCTGATATTCCAGCCGACGCACGTTTACCCGTTCGACGACAGTTCAACTAATAAGGAGTCACGCATGGAGACGCTGGTCCCCGCTTTTCTTGTGCTGCATGTATTCGGCATCTTGCTGTGGTTCGGATCGACGCTGGTTCAGTACGTATTCCTGAGCGAAGATCTGCAATCCGACAATCTCTCGGTACTTCGGTGGGTGACGGCATTGATCCAGAAATTGAACCGGCAGTTCAGCAACGTCGGTCTCAGCGTGGCGATCGTGACCGGTGTATTGATCATCCTGGCGCACGGCATGGAATGGTTCCGTCCGCGGATCTACGTCCATTTGAAGATGGGCTTCGGCGTCGTGGCCGCGGGATTGACACATATGGCGATGAGCCGGCTTCGCCGTGCAGCCATTCTCCTCAACAGTGAAGTTGTGTCCGATGCGGACCGGGCGGCCTTTAAAGTGCTGGCTCGGTCGTGGAGGTCCTTTGCGGGGGCCACCGCGGCCCTCCTGATCTTGAATCTGGTTCTTGCGATTTTCAAATTCGGCGTGTGAAGCGAGGATCGGGCATGTTTGCGCGCTCCTGCGTAGATAGAACCAAGTCAGAAGAGGTATAGTATGAACATCCGACATGCATGCTGGCTGAGCCTGTTGATCGCGGCGACGGCGACGGCCCAGCAGAGATTGAGTACGACGATCACAGCGGTCACAGTGTACAGCGACCGCGCAGAGATCACCCGAACGGGGGAGGCCTCGCTGGTGGGCGGGGAGTATGAATTTGTCATTAAAGACCTTCCCGTAGGAATGCAGGACCAGTCTGTGCGGATCGGCGGAGCGGGGACTGCGGGGGCCCGGATCACCGACATAAAAATCGAGACCGAATATCTCGACACGGTGCCGAAAAACCGCCTGACCGAGCTGCAGGAACAGTTGACGCTGCTTGTGCAGGAGGAAAAAATCTATACCGACCGGATCTCTCTGCTCGGCAAGGAGAAGGATCTCCTGGACCAGATTCGAAACAGCGCCGTTCAGCAGAACCAGAGCAAGGATACGCCCCGTGTGAGCATCGAGGACTGGACAAAGCTGTTCGCCTTCTACGACGCCAACTACGAGAAGGTCAACGGCGAAATCCGCACGCTGGACAAGAAGAAGAGCGAACTGCAGCAGAAGAAGACCCAACTGCAGAATCAGATCAACCAGCTATCGGGCTACGGCAAGCTGTCCCGAAAGCAGGTGGTCCTGGCCGTTTCGGTTTCGCGGGCCGGGAGCATGAAGTTCGACCTGAATTACGTGATCACCGGTGCCAAGTGGTATCCCGTCTACGACGTCCGCGTTTCTCCGGACGACAAGTCCGTGGAGATGGTGTACTACGCCATGATCGCGCAAAACACGGGCGAGGACTGGAAGAATGTGCAAATGTCGATCAGTACGGCGCGCCCGAACGTATCGGGGGCCATTCCTCAGCTGGCCGCGTGGTACCTGAAGGTCTACGAACCTTACTACGGCGGGCTGGACGACATGTCGGCGATGTCGGGCGCGGGCATGAGCATGGCTAAGCGTGCGGAGAAGCCTAAGAAGGACTATATGGAGATTGAAGAAGAAGCGGGAGAATTGCCCGTCGTGCCGTTGGAAATAGACGAAGCAATCGTGGAAACGAAAACAACGGCGGTCGTTTTCACCATTCCGAAAAAGACGACGGTACCGTCGGACAAGTTTGATCACAAGGTGATGATCACGACAGAAGCCCTGAAAGCCGATTTTGCCTATTCCGCCGTCCCGAAACTCTCCGGATTTGCGTTCCTGAGGGGACGCGTCGAGAACACCACGGAAGCTCCGTTCCTGGCGGGTGCGATCAACGTCTTCTTCGGCAACAGCTTCGTCGGAACGTCGCGCATCGCCACGGTGATCCCGACCGAAACGTTCGACGTGTCCCTGGGTGTGGACGAAGGCATCAAGGTGAAGCGCGAGCAGGTCAAGGACTTCAGGGCGGAAAAAGGACTGTTCTCAAAAAATACGCGCAAGACTTTCGAATACAAGATCACGATCGAGAGCTACAAGAAGACCGAGGACACGATCTCCGTGGTGGATCAGTTCCCGATTTCCAGCGACGAGCGCATCAAGGTGGAAGCGATGTTGCCTGAGTTCGAAAAGGAAAAATACTCGGCCGTTCATCCCAACGGCGTGATTATCAAACGCGAAGGCGGCATCGTGGAATGGCGGCTAAGAATCAGGCCTAAAGAAAAGATTGAATTGCGCATCAAGTATGCGGTAGAGTACCCGAAGGAGCTACAGGTCGAAGGCTTGTAGTCCCCATCCTGCATCCCGACTGTGTGAAAGGGACCGTTCCTCCGGACGGTCCCTTTGTTTGTGTGCCGTTTCTTGTCCTCACCAGGAGCGTTCTCCGTTCTGCAGTTTCTGCTGATGAGGTGATGAGAATGCCGGTCGAGTGGTTCCGTTATCCTTCAGACTCTATCTCACCCCTTCAGGGTGATCGGCTCCCGTGTGCCACGTGCCGGTCAGGGGCTGCACCCCTCGACTCCGGAAATGCCGCCCCATCAGGGCGGCGGATTTGCCTAACTCGGCCCTGGCGTGCGCGTGGACGAGACCGTAGCCGGCTTGGGAGCCCTTAGTGGAGACTCTGATTCTTCCGGTGCAAGTGGGAGTGGAAGTCGTTGAGCCGGCCGTCATTCACACACCATCAACAGACTCAGATTGACAGTGCGTTTCGTCACCCTGAGCCGCAAAGCACCCAAAGGGGTATACGATGTACGTTCCGCTTCCCATTATATGAGACCTTTTCTGTTGATTTTTCAGTACCATTTGAATATACTTTTCAATTACTTATGCTTCGATCCAGAGAACGCTTCTATTGGTCCGACGCCCTGTATTCCGCTAAGTCGCGGGACCTCCTGCTCTTGATCGATGAGTCCCCCGACGGCCAGATTTTCCGATGCAAGACCTGTTCGGCCCTTGTCAGGTTCCAGCTCAGTTCCGATCGCCGGGCCGGAACGTGGCAGCGTATCAAACCGTTCGAACATTTTCAGTGGCAGAAGAAGACGCAGGCATCTTCGGTGACAGACGAGCTCTTGAAAACCGTATCTGCTTCTTCCGGAAGCCGGCAGCTCTTCCAATGCCCCGATTGCATGTCCTTCTGGTGGAAAGAAGGGAGAGAGTGGAACCGCGCCGACGACGAACTTGTGGAACATCAAACAGAAAGAGAGTGAATGAAAGGAGCTGAAGCGATTCCGCCGATGCCGGTGATGTCGATGAAGAGCATGGACGACGTGAAGGCTGTTCAGGCCCTCAAGGAGGCACGTGTCGGCATCGAACAGGAGCTCGGCAAAGTGATCGTCGGGCAGCGAAAGATCATCGATGAGCTGATCGTTGCGCTGTTCTCCCGCGGCCATTGTTTGCTGATCGGAATTCCCGGATTGGCCAAGACTCTGCTCATCAGTACGCTGTCCAAAGTGCTGGACCTCAAGTTCTGCAGGATTCAATTCACGCCCGACCTGATGCCGAGCGACATCGTTGGTACAGAAGTGATTGAAGAAAACGTCACGACCGGCGAGAAACAGTTCCGGTTTGTCCGCGGACCCGTCTTTGCCAATATCGTGCTGGCCGACGAGATCAACCGGACGCCCCCCAAGACGCAGTCGGCCCTGCTCGAGGCGATGCAGGAACACAAGGTAACGGCGTCGGGCACTACGTATCAGCTGGCCGAACCGTTTTTTGTGCTCGCCACGCAGAACCCTATCGAGCAGGAAGGCACGTATCCGCTGCCCGAAGCGCAGCTGGACCGGTTCATGTTTAACCTGTGGGTGGACTATCCTTCGGTCGACGAAGAAATGGAGATCGTGCGAACCACGACCAGTTCGTACACGTACGAGTTGAAGAAGGTGCTGAATGCAGATCAGATCCTGTACTTTCAGGACCTTGTGCGTCGCGTGCCGGTCGCCGATGATGTCATCCAGTATGCCGTCCGCCTCGTGTCCCTTACTCGTCCTAGGTCCGGCCGGGCCCCCAAGTTCGTCCAGGACTGGTTGAGTTGGGGCGCCGGACCGCGGGCGTCCCAATACCTGATCCTTGGGGCCAAGGCGCGGGCGATTCTGGACGGACGGTTCACGCCGGATATTGCGGATGTGCAGGCGGTCATCAAGCCCGTCCTGCGGCATCGGCTGATCACGAACTTCAATGCCGAGGCGGACGGGATTACTACGCTCGATGTCATCGACCGGCTGCTCCAGTCCGTGAAGGAGCCGCATGACTGAAGGCGCCGATGAAAAAGATCTGCTGGTTCGCATGGCGATGGAACGTCTCGGGTTCAAGGAGAAGGAGGCGGTGACTGTGGCGGAGCACATGCTCGACGTCAAGCGCGACCTGATGAAAGGCGCCAAAGCCGAGGCGGTCCTGAAGCGAATCGGCAAGTTCGTTGAAACGTTCAACAGCGATTTCCGCGTTCTGGAACGGCTCCGGACGGTACAGCGGAGATCGGAAGACAAGAAAAAGAAGCGCCGGACCCAGTTGGATATCTTCCGGGGGCCCGGTGAAAGCCGTTGAGATGGAAGATCTGATCCGGGACATAGGACGCATCGCCGACGCAGGCGGGTATGAGGCGTACGTGGTGGGCGGTTTCGTCCGCGACCGTCTGCTCAAACGACCCGTCAAGGATTTCGACGTGATGGTCGTGGGGGACGGCGTGGCCTTCGCCGAAGCGGCGGCCCGTGCCCTTCAACTTCCGCCTCCCGTCGTCTACCGCACGTTCGGAACGGCCATGGTGTCGATGGGCGAGGCCCACGGAGGCCTGAACGTGGAGTTCGTCGGCGCCCGCAAGGAGAGCTACTCGACGGATTCCCGCAAGCCGACCGTCGAAGCGGCAACCATGGAAAACGACCTGGCCCGGCGCGATTTCACGATCAACGCGCTGGCGATGAGCATCAATGAAAAGACCTACGGACAGATCATCGATCTCTTTCACGGCCGCGAAGATCTCGACCGGGGCCTGTTGCGCACGCCCCTGGACCCGGACCGGACGTTCTCCGACGATCCGCTGCGCATGATGAGAGCCGTACGTTTCGCGTCACAGTTGCAGTTCACGATCGAAACGTCGACGCTCGAAGGAATAGCCCGCAACGTGGACAGGATTCGCATCGTGTCCCAGGAGCGGATTACGGATGAATTCATGGGAATCCTCGGCAGCGTGAAGCCGTCGATTGGATTGCAACTCCTGCAGGAGACGGGCCTGCTTCGGCTGATTCTGCCGGAGGTGGAGGCGTTGTGCGGCGTGGAGCAGCAGCAGGGTTTTCTCCATAAGGACGTTTTCAAACACACACTCAAAGTCGTGGACAATACGGCAGAGATGTCGGAGGATCTGCGAATGCGCTTTGCCGCCCTGATGCACGATATCGGCAAGCCGCGCACCAAGAGGTTCGTGGACGGCGCGGGCTGGACGTTTCACGGCCATGAGGAGGTCGGCGCCCGGATGGTCAAGGGTATCGGGAAGAAACTGAAGCTGC
>JBBIJR010000075.1:0-16560 GCA_037445875.1 Bacteroidota bacterium
CCCGCGCCCGACTCTCCGTCCCTGCCGCGCCCCAAGCTCGGCACGCGCCTCGGGAAGTACCTCCTCCTCGAGCCGATCGGCCGCGGGGCGATGGGGGTCGTCTACAAGGCCTCGCACGAGGACCTCGGCCGAACCGTCGCCCTCAAGACCCTCAAGACGACCAGCGACATCCCCGAAAATCAACTCGCCGAATTCAAGCGGAGATTCCAGCAGGAGGCGCAATCCGCCGGTCGTCTCACACACCCGAACATCGTTACCATCTACGATGTGGGCGAAGAGCAAGGGCTCGCGTACATTGCGATGGAGTACCTGAGCGGACAATCCCTCGAGGACATCATCGCCGAGAAGCAGGCCCTCTCCGTCGAACGCATCACACAGATCATGGTCCAGATCTGCGAGGGCATCGCCTTTGCTCACAAGAATGGGGTGATTCACCGCGACATCAAACCCGCCAATATCATCATCACGGAGGACGGCGTTGCCAAGATCACCGACTTCGGCATTGCCAAGATCCAGTCGGCCAGCGCGACACAGACCGGATTGATCGTTGGTACGCCCAGTTATATGTCGCCGGAACAGATCACGGGAAAAGGGGTGGACAACCGTTCGGATATCTTCTCTCTCGGGGCGGTGTTCTACGAATTGCTCACCTACGAAAAGGCTTTTCCGGGCGACAATATCACGACCGTGATGTATCGGGTCGTCAATGAACAACCGTCGCCGGTATCGGTGATCAATCTGGCGATTCCTCCGCAGTTCAGTCCCATTATCCAGAAAGCCCTGTCCAAGAGTGCAGCGGATCGCTATCCCGACGCGGAGTCCATGGCCCGAGATATTCAGAATTACAAAGACCTGGCCGCACAGCAGATGAGTTCGACGGTTGTGCTCAACACCCGGGATGCGCAGAGTACGATGGTCATGTCGGCGGCGTCGGCCCAAACGGTAGTGGCCGCTCCCGGTCAACACGGCGTACCGGCGTCCCCGCCCGCACGAAGAGTCCCTGTTGTGCCGCTGGTCGCCACGGGCTCCTTGATCCTGCTGGTTGTGGTATGGGTGCTCTTCTTCAAGGACGGTGCGTCGTCCGCAGACGCCCTGGGAACCGCCTCGCTCGACCTCAGCTTGAATCTGCTTGAGGGGACCGTCCGGCTCGATACGTCCACCCACACCATCCGGAATGGGAAAGTGCTCATCCCGCATATTGACGCACGCGAACATGAGTTGTCCATCATCCACGACGGCTACACGGACTACCGTACCAAACTGCTTTTTGCAGAGAACGAGCAGAAGAAACTCAACGTCGAAATGAGACTTGCGCCCGTGCCCATTCCGGCGGGCGTCGATACGGCCTATCTGACCGTCCTGGCCACTCCTCCCGGCATCCGCGTTGTCACCAATACCGGCCGTTTCGTGGGTTACACCCCCCTGAAGCGTATTCTCTTCCCGGTCGGCAAACACACACTGGTATTCGGACGAGAGTACTACGAGAACCAGGTGAAGGATATCGACATCAAGAAGGGCCAGGAGCTCAAACTCAACCTCGTTTTGGAACCCAAACGCGGCCGCGTGTCGACGGCTGCGGTAAGCCCCCGGGGCGTCGAACTGCTTCTGGATGGTGTACTGCAGAAGCCGGAAAAGGACGGTTCCTCCTATCTCCTGCCCGTGGGTGATCACCGACTGACGCTGCGGCTGGCCGGTTTCCGCACGTTCGAGAAGGACACGGCCATCTCTGAAACGGAGGAGCTGCGACTGAATGCGAGCCTCGAGCAGTTGTTTGGGCGCTTATACATCAACAGCGATCCCGACGGGGCGGAAGTGACGGTGGATGGCAAGCCGCTGGGCAAGACCCCGGTTCGGGTCGAGTCGTTTGCGGCAGGCCGCCATGAAGTGAAGGTGCAGAAGGGACCGATGCTGACGACTCAGCAGATCACCGTCGAAGAAAACAAGGAATTCTCGGCCACTTACAAATTGGAGTCTGCCCTCGGCTATGTTCGGCTCATCATCAATCCATGGGCAAAAGTGTATGTTGACGGGAGGGAACGCGGGGTGACACCTCCTCTCGACAATCTCGAACTCAAACCCGGCACGTACGCCATCAAGATAGAGAATCCCGCGTTCAAGGCGGTTACCAGGACGGTCACGGTGAAGGCGGGAGGAACCACTACTGTGGAACATACCTTCAAGTGAGGATCCTTCTCATGCGGGCGCTCCTATTCGCTCAGTTGTTCCTGGTTCTGCTGGCTCTTTCGGGCTGTGCCTCTTCCACCGGTTCCTCCGGATCCGCATCGGGCGAAGACGCAGCGGCGTTGCTTTCCGAAGGATTGCAGGCCTACCAGAGCCGCAACTACGACCTCGCCAAAGACAAGTTGACGGCGGTAACGACCCGAAAAGCATCCCGGAACCAGCAAATCACCGCCTTCAAGCACCTGGCCTTCATCCATGCCATCCAGCAGAATCCGGGGGAGGCCAAGCGGCACTTCCTCAAGGCCTTTCGCCTCGACAAGGACTTTGTGCTCGATCGCGCCGAACTGGGCAATCCCTACTGGATGCCCGCATTCATGTCCGCCAGCAAACAGTTTGCGTTTGCCCAGTCAAACGGCTCCGAGCTCTATCAGAACGGCAGGACGGCGTATGAAAAGCGCCGGTACGATGATGCGATCAATTATCTGGAGACGGCGGTCGAGAAGAAAGATCTCGATACCGGCCTGAAGGTCGACGCATACAAGTTGCTCGCCTTCATTCATGCGATCAACAAAGAGCCCGAACAAGCGAAGGCGGACTTTCGGCGAGCGTTTCAATTGAACAAATATTTTGAATTGGACAAGTCCGAGTACGGCAACCCCGTATGGACGAAGTTGTTCGACGAAGTGAAAACCGAGTTCCGCAGCAAGTAAGGAACGTGCACCGTGGCATCCCTGGTGATGATTGAAAACGGATCGGTGTCCCATCGTTTCGTCCTGGACAAGGACGAAATCACCATCGGGCGCCGTACGGACAACGACGTGATGATAACCAATATGCTGGTTTCCGGCCACCACTGCAGAATCCGCAAGGAGGGCGCTCGCTTCGTCCTGTACGATCTCAACAGCACCAATGGGACCTTTCTGAACGGCCACCGCGTCGGCAAGAGTGCCGAAATCAAGCACCAGGACCACGTACAACTGGGCGGCGTGCCGTTCGTGTTCCTCGTCGACGACCAGGCCACGGTCAATCTCGACCAGGGTAAACTCGCTTCCCGTGCGGCCAGCGCGGCCCCGCCGAAAAAGCCCGTGGATACGGGTTTTTCCGCGCATCTGTCGCCCGAGGAACTGACGGAAAGTTTCCAGAAACTGCGCCAACTGGTGCTCAGCGGAGCGGCAGACCGCACGGCCCTGATCCACTCCTTCACGGAAGTCGATCACACCGTTCAACTGCTCGCTGTTCAGCTCAAGGAATCGGAGAAGTTCCATCTCAAGCTGAACGTCCTGTACGAGGTCGGCAAGGCGATCAATGCGATGATGGAGGAGGAACAGCTGCTCAAAGATATACTCGATCTGGCGCTGAAGGTCATGAACGCCGATTGCGGCTTCATCATGTTGTACGACGACGAGCGCAACCTCGTCCCCCGCATCTCGCGCAAGATGGAGGCCAACGAATTCAGCAGCGGAACGGCGACGTTCAGCACTACCATATCGCGAAAGGTGGCCGAGTCCGGCACGAGCGTCCTCACCTCCGACGCCCAGAGCGACGACCGCTTCCAGAGCGGTGCCAGTATCATCGCAGGCAACATCCGCTCCGTCATCTGTTCGCCGCTTCGGAACAAGGACAACGAGGTGATCGGCGTGATCTACGTTGGAACCAACGTCATGTCCAATGTCTTCTCCAACAGCGACGTGGAATTGCTGGAGGCGTTTTCCAATCATTCGGCGATCGCCATCGAGAACGCGCGGCTCTACGAGGAAAAGCGGCGTAAAGAGCATCTCAAGAGCGCCCTGGAACGCTACGTTTCCAAGCAAATCGCCGAACGGATCATGAGCAACGACGCAACCGGCGACATCCGCTTTCAGCCGGAAAAACGCGAGGTGACGCTCGTG
Source organism: Bacteroidota bacterium (assembly GCA_037445875.1). GTDB lineage: Bacteria > CLD3 > CLD3 > SB21 > SB21 > JBBIJR01. The sequence goes on from JBBIJR010000075.1 coordinate 4,071, forward strand.
TTCACCGACGTCCGGGGCTTCACACCGCTCGCCGAGGTGCTTTCTCCGGAAACCATGGTCGAAATTCTCAACCGGTATTTTTCCGAGATGATCAAGATCATCTTTCAATATGGCGGGACGCTCGACAAGTTTATCGGCGACTCCATCATGGCTATTTTCGGCGCACCGGAGAGCATGGGCGACGATCCGCTGCATGCGATCCACGCAGCTATCGATATGCAGCGTGCCATTCGGGTTTTCAATGCAGGCCAGGAAAGGCTCGGCCAACCCCAGCTCCAGGTGGGCATCGGGATCAATACGGGTCCCGTCGTCGTGGGCAATATCGGTTCCGATCAACGCATGGAATATACCGCGATCGGCGACAGCGTGAACCTCGCTTCGCGCCTCCAGGGCAGCGCCAGGGGCGGCCAGATCATCATCAGCAAGGCAACGTACGATAAGGTCCACGAAACCGTGAAGGCCCGGAAGCTCGAACCCATAATGGTCAAAGGAAAGAGCCGGCCCATCGAGATATACGAGGTCGATTACACCTGATCCCGCCTGAAATCTCTTGCAAGTTGCTCTCTCCTTCATATAGATTCATACAAATTCGCCATCAACCCGTAGTGTTCGAGGTACCTAAGCCGCAGGTTCGACATGAATCTTGACGACCTTATTTACGATTGGAACATCGAAAACGTTCCCGGCAATCGGCCGCCCCAGCGGATCGAATTGGACGACGAAACGCTCCGAGACGGCTTGCAGTCCCCTTCCGTCACGGCACCGACGATCGCCCAGAAAATCGAGATCCTTCATCTCATGGAGCAACTCGGCATCCACACGGCGGACATCGGCCTGCCGGGCGCCGGTCCCCATGTGCTGGAGCACGTGGTAGCCCTGGCAAAGGAGATCGCAACCAACGGCATGAAAATTCGCCCCAATTGCGCCGCGCGAACGGTGAAGGCGGATATCGAACCGGTGGTCGAAGCGTCGCAGCGGGCAGGCATAGCCATTCAGGCATGCACCTTCGTCGGATCCAGTCCGATCCGGCAATACGCAGAGGGGTGGAACATCGACCGGCTGTTGGCCTTCACCGAAGAGTCGGTCTCCTACGCGGTTGAAAACGGCCTCGATGTCATGTTCGTCACCGAAGACACCACACGCGCCCATCCCGAGCACATTCGCCGCCTGTACCAGACCGCGATCTATGCCGGGGCCCGCCGCGTGTGCATTTCCGATACCGTCGGCCATGCCACGTGTGAGGGCATTCACCGTATCATCAATTACATGAAGGAAATCATCCTTGCGACCGGCGAATCCGTCAAGATCGACTGGCACGGCCATAACGACCGCGGCCTGGGCGTAGCCAACGCCATCTGCGCCATCCATGCCGGGGCTGATCGGGCTCACGGCACGGCCCTCGGGATAGGAGAACGGGTTGGCAACGTGGCCATGGATCAGTTGATGGTCAATCTCAAGATCAAAAAGTGGATCAACAACGATCTCTCCGTACTGCCCGAGTACTGCCGGAAGGCTTCGGCTTACCTGGGTATGCCCATCCCCATCAATTACCCGGTTTTCGGACGAGACGCGTTTCGCACCGGGACCGGAGTGCACGCGGCAGCCATTCTCAAAGCGCTCAACAAGGGGGACACCGACTTGGTGGACCGTGTGTATTCGAGCGTGCCCGCCAACATGTTCGGCCTGGAGCAGATTGTCGAAATCGGCCCCCTCAGCGGGGAGTCGAACGTGATCTACTGGCTGAAGAGGCGCAATATCGAACCGCGAGACGAACTCGTGAAGAAGATTTTCAAAGCCGCCAAGGAATCCCCCACGATCCTGTCCGATGAGCAGATCTTTGCTCTCTGCAAGTAGGAAACCCTATGCCGCTCAGGTTGGGCTTCGTTTTGCTGCTGATGCTCGGAATCTCTTCACCCGGCGTTTCCCAATCGAGTACCGTCCGCAAGCACTGGATTCGTTTTCTAGATAAAGATCCCTCCACCGTCACCTCCTCCGGCATTGAGCTCTCGGACCGCGCTCAGCGCCGGCGCCTGCGCAATAAAGCCGTTCTCTTCGATACCAACGACCGGCCCCTTTCTCAAGCCTATTTGAATACACTGAATTCCTTGCACATACGATGGCTTCGCCAATCGCGATGGCTGAACGCGGTGAGTGCGGAACTCTCGCGGGAACAGAAGCGCATCGTGGAATCTCTACCCTTCGTGAAAGACGTACGGCCGGTGGCAAGTTCTTGCTGGCGGAAATCGGAACAGCTGTGGGCGTCCCTGCCGGACACGGGCGTGGTAAACCACGGTGGCACACTGGCCCAGTCGAGCCGAATCAACCTTGTTGCAGCCCACCGGGAAGGGTATACCGGGCGAGGAGTGATCATCGGAGTGATGGACACGGGTTTTGATTTGAACCATGTGGCCTTTCAGCCATTGAATCTTGTGGGCGCCTATGATTTTGTCGACGACGATTCCGATGTGGGCGGGGATCAAGCCCATCATGGAACGCAGGTACTATCGGTACTGGCCGGATTCGAAAACGGTAGATACGTGGGAAGTGCCTTTGAAGCTTCCTACCTTCTTGCCAGAACGGAGAACGATGACGACCTGGGCCAAAAGGAGGAGGAGGACAATTGGATTGCCGGCCTCGAGTGGCTGGAACAGCAGGGCGCCGACATTGTCAGTAGCTCGATAAGTTTCTTCGACGACTTTGAGAATCTCGGCGACAACTATGCACTCGCCGACCTGGACGGCCAAACGGCTCTCACCACGCTGGCAACGGAGATTGCCTTCCAAAAGGGTGTTCTCGTCTTCAATTCCGCCGGCAACATGGGTGACCGCGGACCTGGTTACCTCGGAACCCCTTCAGACGGAAAGCACATGATTGCTGTGGGAGCCATGTACGGCGACAGTGTTCCTGCTGAGTGGAGTTCTCATGGTCCTACCTGGGATGGCCGCAAAAAGCCGGACGTGATCGCACCCGGCCACAACATCACAACGGTCAGCGTTTCTTCCACATCGAACTACACGCTCATGTCCGGCACTTCCTTTGCCGCTCCCCTTGTTGCCGGACTCGCAGCATGCGTCCTTCAGGCTCATCCTGAATGGTCCGCCGTCGAACTGTTCAACGCCGTCCGTGGAACAGCCAGCCGGTCGAAGTCCCCGGACAACTTCATGGGGTACGGTGTTCCGGATGCGATGAAAGCGTTGAACTATGTACCGTCAGGATCGTCCCTCCCGGTCACCGATCTGGTCTTGTACCCAAATCCCTTCAACGATGGTGTACAGATCCGCTTCACGCCAAAAACGACCGGGCCCTATTCGGTCGGGCTTTACAACATCCTCGGCCAGTACGTCGCCACGCTGGCTTCCGGCGGCGCCGCCTCCCTCGATCAGCCTGTGGCGCTGTCCTGGAACGGACGCCTGCAAGGAGGAAGGACTGCTCCCTCGGGCGTCTATTTCTTGCGAATCACCCTGGCTTCTCGTTCGCTTACCCGCCGCATCCTCAAAGTTAATTGAACTGCAGGAGCCGAACGAGCCGTCCAGGAGTGTCAACTGTGTTATGATTTCAATTGACAGCTGCTCCATCACCGCGTACTTTGGGTTGCGCCAGCATTGATGAGCGAGCATTGCGGCGGGAGAACCTGCAGCTGTTCGTACTTAGCGTGAGAGAATCATGAGAACCTATTCCCGTGAATCCGTCGGTTTTGTTTACCGCGTCATACGCGGTGTGGGACGGGTTGTGCTCGCGATCTTCTTTCGCAAGATCGAGGTCCGCCGGGCCGACCGGGTACCGGCCGTCGGTCCCGTAGTCTTCGTCGCCAATCACCCGAACTCCATCATGGACGCCTTCGTCATGGGCGTGGCACTTCGCCGAAAAGTGAATTACATCGGCCATTCGGGCCTTTTCAGCCACCCGCTTGCGAAAAGATTCCTCCGCGCATGCGGTGTGATTCCTGTCGTGCGAAAGGGAGAGCGATCCGAAATGATTCAGGACAACGTTGCCTCGTTTGAAGCATGCTACCGCGCCCTCGAAGAGGGCCAAACCATTGGAATCTTTCCTGAGGGCACTAGCGATATGCGCCGTCAGGTAAAAAAAGTGAAAACCGGTGCAGCTCGTATCATCCTCGACGCGGAGGCCCGCAACGGCTTCTTGCTGGACACCCGGGTCATCCCGGTGGGCCTGCACTTCTTTTCCCGGAGCCGCTTCCGCAGCCGCGTCCTGGTCAATATCGGCGAACCGATATCCCTTCAACCGTTCTTTGACGTTCATCGCGAAGATACGGCACGGGCTGTTCAGGACCTTACCTCGGAGATCCAGCGCAGGCTGGAGCAATTGACGGTCAACTTGCAGCATCTGGAACTGGATGACCTCGTGAGAGACGTGGAAATCATATACAGGGACGAACTCCTGTCGGATGAGTCCCTGTTTCCCAGGCACCTGTCGTTGCAGGTGGAGGAGTTTATTCTCACGCAGCGAATTGCCGAATGCGTCGATCATTACTTCGCGCGTGACCCGCCGCGTGTGCGGCAAATGCAGGACCGCATCGCCACCTATAAGCGGAAACTGAGGCGCCTGAACTTGCGCGACGCCATGCTGCAGGAACACAAGGTGTTTTCCAGCGTGCTGTGGCAAAGCGCCAGAAAATTCCTGCTGGCTCTTCTCGGTTTGCCCCTTGCCGTCTGGGGCATTCTGAACAACTTCCTGCCCCACGGAATTGCTCTCGCGGCAGCAAAGAGGTTTCTGCACGAGCGAACGAAGATCCTCACGGCCCTGCTGTTTGCAGGTGGTCCAGCCTTTTTGCTCTTCTACGCGCTGCAGACGTTCCTCGTATACCGGTATTTTGGTGGATGGCTTGCCGGTCTCTATCTGGTAAGCGTTCCGACATCGGGCCTGTTCGCTCTTGCATACATGCAGGACCTCCGCGAAGAGCAGGAGCTGATAAGCTTTTCCTTTGTTCTGTTCACCAATCGGCACCTGATCCGGCGCATGCGGCGTGAACGTCGCGTCCTGATTTCCGAACTCAACTCCGTTAAGGATGAATACCTTTCCGTCATCAGCCCGACCGCCCGTGTCCCGCCGGCCTCGAAATAAAAGCGTGCGTCGTCCTGCTTTTGAAGGCGGATGGGTCCTGTCCGCCCTCAGTCACCTGAGCTACCATGCGTCCGTTGAGCGACTCGGACCCATACTCATCCCTCGGGTAGTCTGGCGCGGGCCGCGCGACGGTCCGTTCATCGCCCTGACCTTCGACGACGGTCCCCATCCTGAATTCACTCCGCGTGTGCTGGAGATTCTCGACCGCAACGCCGTCCGGGCTACTTTCTTTCAGATTGGCCGGTATATTCAACAATATCCGGAAACCACAAAGTCTGTCATTCGCGAGGGTCATGAATGCGGAAACCACTCGTTCAGCCATTCCCTCCTGCCGCGCCTGTCCGACAACGAGGTAGGTCGCGAGATACGGTCAACACATGAGCTTCTCGTATCTCTGGGTGCGGCAAAACCTCTCTATTTTCGCCCTCCCATGGGCATCTTTTCCAGGCGGGTCTTGAACGTGATCGAAGAGACCGGATACCGGACGGTCATCGGAGATGTCTATCCTCGCGATGCCCACCGCCCGGGAAGTTCAAAGATCGTCCGGCGTGTCAGGCAGCGGGCCGTGGCAGGATCGATTATCATTCTTCACGACGGAGGTAATACGGAGGGAGTCGATCGTCGGCAAACCGTCGAGGCGCTCGGCTCGATGGTCCCCGCCCTCAAGGAACAGGGATTTAATTTCGTAACGGTGTCGGCTCTTCTGTCCCCGCATGCGTGAAGGCGCATTCGGTGGGATGCGTCAAGAGGACCGCCCGCCTTCCGTGAAGCAGGCCGATAGCGGGTGCCGAGCTGGCGATCGCTCCCTCCGACCGCCATGAAGGCTCAGGTTTTTTTCCATACGGCATCCTCCACCCCGGCCTCACGATTGACGCGTCGGGCAAGAACAAACAGGAGATCGGACAGCCGGTTGAGAAAACGGATCACGACCGGCCCGACGTCCTCCTGCGCTTGACAGGCCACCGCCAGTCGCTCCGCGCGGCGGCATACGTTTCGTGCCAGGTGCAGCAGGGCGGCACACGGCGTCCCGCCCGGAAGAATGAAGTTCCTCAACGCGGGCAGCTGAACGTCCAATTCATCGATGAGCCGTTCGATTTTCGCTACCCGGTCGTTGTCCACACGGATGCTGTGTTGGCTCTTCACATCCCGCGGCGCCGCAAGATCGGAGCCCAATACAAACAGGTCACGCTGAATCAGGTCCAGGATCTCCGCTGTCCGCGGGTCGGGCCGGTATGTTCGCGCCAGGCCGACCACGGAGTTTAGCTCGTCTATCGTGCCGTACGCATGAATACGTAAGTGATCTTTGGACACTCGATCGCCTCCAAACAAGCCGGTCGTTCCGTCATCTCCGGTTCTGGTGTAAATCTTCATGACGTTCCTCTTTCAGGGTGCCACCGCCAGATCGCTCGGCACGGCACCCGCCGGGTACTCTTTGAACAGCGTATAGTCCGAACGGTAGCGGCGTAAGATGCCGCCGGAAAGGTAGTCCGAGGCATCGAGGGTGTACAATTCTCCTCCGATAAACCGAAGGCCGTTGAAATTGCCGCTCACCGTGGCAAGACGTGAACTCGTGTTCACGCTATAGATGCCGATCCCTCCATTGGATGACGTGATACACGCCAGGAGGCTGTCCTGAACGGCCACCTTCACGGGTCGTATCGAGGTAAACTGACCGATTCGCCCTACCACGACGCCGGTGGACGCATCGATCACGGCAATGTAGCCGTCACTCGAACCGACTCCGGAGCATGCCACGTACACTTTTCCTCCGGCACCAATGGCTGCGGCGACCGGATTTCGGCCGACCACAATCGTGTCCGTCGCATAAGTGCCCAGATCGACCTGGCTGATAACACTGTCGCCCAGATTGGGTGCGCTCGTTACGAAGGCTTTGTTTTCCGCAATCACCACCGCGTCCGGTTTGTGGGTCAGCGGGATCTCACTAACGACGGTCCGATCCGCCAGCCTGATCACCACCAGGGCGCTGTCGTCGTAACTGGTTATGTAGAGAAACCCTCCGCTTTGAGCGAAGCCGCGAGGAGAGGTGATGCTCAAATACCCCTTGCTTGCGAAGGAGTACGCATCAACGATCTCGACGCGATGGGAATGCGTCACGGCGATATATCCGGTCGAATCCACGATACACAGGGCATGAGCCAGATCGCCGAGTCTTCGGCCGTTGACGCGTCGAAACACATCCAGATACGTCGTGTCGTTCGTCAACGCCGTATCCAGGACGGTGAGAGAGGCGTTGTTCGATCCGAAATTTCCCTCGCACACCACCAGGATGGGATGAGGGATGTAAGGAATGGCCGCCTCACCGCCGCCTTGATCGCTGCATGCCGGCAAAAGGAATAACGGCAGCAGCCATAGCAGGCGGAACCTCGGCAACCTCCCTCTACTTCGCCCCTGCCCTTGCACCGGCCTCGCGCCAAACCGTCGTCCCTCGGCTCAACAGCTCGTATCCCCCCACGAAGAGAGTCACGAAGAACAGATCACCGAGGAGCGTATTCTGGAAAAAAGGAATCGCCATCTCATAGCACAACGCAAGGCCTGCCAGATCCCTGGTATAGAGCAACCCTTGCAACCACACGCCAAAATTGGTTACGACGAAGAAGAGTACCGACGAAGCCAGCGTCCCGCCTGCCGTACGAAGCACAAACCTGGTCCGGTCTTTTCGAACCCAGGTACCGATGAGCGCAGCGGCGGCCACTGACCCATACACAAAAGGTACGTCCGCCCAACTTATGCCCTGGATGAGGTCCGCCACGAAGAGTGATAGCAACGGGAGCAAAACGGCCATACGAACATTCAAGTACATTCCGCTGAAAATCGCCGTGGCCGTTACGGGAGCAAAATTCCATGGGTGAGGCATGATCTGATACGATGCGATGACCAGGACCGCAAAGATGGTTGGCAGATGCTTCATGATTCCTTTCATGGGTACTCCTTCTATCTCTTATGGGAAATCGCTTCATTTTACACATTTAACGGTTGAGTGTCAATTCGGACCGTATTTCGACTTGTTCCTGACCGCCCGGTCCTCTTCTAACCGAAACACAACGCCGGTGGGAAATTCTCCCACGTCATGAACATCCGCTTCAGCAGAATCCGGGTGGACAATGCGAAGCTCACCGGCCAGATCCGCAGTCGTTGCGTAGATGTTCTCGTCCCCAGTGTTCGCAGAGTTCACCGTAACACTGTAGAAGTTACCCGCAATCGTATCCTTCACCTCCCACGTGCCGAGATCGATCGTTTGTATCGGGCCGGCGTACCCGTTGATAAAATATCCGGTTAATCCCCGCACGGCAATACGCGTGGGATAGAGAGTATCCGCCCCCGCATGGACCGACATGACCGAATCAATCACGATCCCGGAAATGGCTTCGAGAACGTAGATCCCCCCCGGCACTTTCGGATCGGCAAACTCGTTGCCCGTGCATGCAACGTACACCAGTCCTTGGTCGACGGCCATTCGGACCGGGCCGTACCCGACGCGCGCCTGCCCCACAACCGTTTTCGTGCTCGGATCGATGATCGACACCGTGTTTGAGTATCCAAAGCCGCTGTTGGCCACAAAAACTCTACCGGCGGCCGCAGCCACACCTTCCGGATAATCTCCGACGACTATGGAGTCCACGAGAGAAAGGGATTTGATGTCCAGGATCTTGACGTCGCCGTTCCACGTACTGATGTATATATCGGTACCCAGACGGGTCATCAGGCGAGGCTGCGTGACGGGAATGTCCTTGATCTTTTCGAAGTTGCTCAACCGCACAATGCGCAGGAGATTCGAGTTATTCACGGACAGTATTCCCACCGTGTCTACGATGATCATATCCTGGACGACGTCGCCGGCAGGAACACCGTTCGCGTTCTGAAAAAGCCCGTTCGTGATCGCGCCGGTCTCTGTGTCGTAGAAAGAAATATCGCCGGTGTTGTTTCCGAAGCTGCCTTCGTTAACAACAAAAATGCCCGTCAAGGTCAGCTGATTCGAAGTCCTGCCTCCCCCGCCCTCCGTGCACGCCCCACAGATGACAGCGAAACTCACAGCCAGCCGCCACACCCATCGTTTCATGGTTTCTCCTTGTTAAGTAGATTAGTATCGGATGCCCACGGTCAACATGAACTCGCGGGCCAGCCCGGGATACAGGCTGACCGTTTCGTACGCGGTATCCAGCACATTCCTGACATCCACGTGAATATCCCAACGGACGCGGGCCCACGTCGCTGTGTACGACGTGCCGATATCCGCCAGCCAGTAAGGGTCGAGCACCGCGGTGTTTTCCCGGTTGACGAAGCGTTCACTCGCATACTTCAACGTGCCATAGATGCGAAAGGGACGGAGTCTGACCATTCCCGTCACGTTGAACCGGTACAGGGGAGAGTTGAGAAGGCGAAACGTTCTTTCCGGATCGCTTCGATCCACCGCTCGATTCTGTGTGAAACCTATCGTCCAAACCGTTACGCTGTCCCACGTGTACCGGAGGATACTCTCAAAACCGAACGACTCGGTTTTCTTCAGATTGGCCGGCGTCACGGGACTCGTCAGCAGCCATACGATTTGATCGCGGCTTCGTATATCGAACAGATTCCATTCCGCCTGCAGATCGTGGCCATTGCTCGACCATCCCACGATCACTCCTGCATCGAGCGACCGGGACTTCTCGGGCCGGATACCCGGATTTCCGCTTGCCCCGCTCCCTTGCCAGAAACGTTCGTTGAGGGTCGGGGAGCGGTAGTTGAGTCCCGCGGACGCCCTGAGCGTGTGGTAGATCCTCCGGTGCTTTCGAACAAGGCAGGCCCCCAGCTTTGGACTCCAGGCTTCTCCAAACTCCGAGTGATAATCTCCACGAATCGACGTGCAGGCCTTAACGAGGTCCGATACGGGCGTTCGCAGAATCCATGTAGACTCTTCGCTCAGCCACAGGCCATGGCGATAGGTTTTCTTTGAATCAAAGCCAAAGATGCCAGGCGACTCCGGGTCTCCTTCTCTGGATTGCCCCGTGGCGTGCGCCCCCTCGATCGAGTAACCCGCGCGCACGACATGGCCGGAAAGGACCTGCCACCGGTGGTTCATCTCGACCGACCAATCGTGCGTTCGAGTATAGCTGTCAATGAAAGGCCGCGTATCGTTGTAGTCGATCCGCGAGGAATGGTACGCCATAGCCCATTGAACGGTCCACCGCTCGGAGGCGCGCCAATCGACGTGGGGATTCAACGACCACACCGCGTCTCTTTGTCGCTCTGTAGCGACATACGACGTGTTGTTGTATATGGTCCCGGGCAGTTCTGCCCGGCGCAGCAGCAGATTGCCGAACGCTGAGATCCTGAACCGCTGGCCGGGCAACCAGACTTCCCCCGTCAACGCGTGACTGTCCATGGAAGAGTTGACGCGCCTCGGCGACCGCCCGCTCCGCGGATCGTTGACGCGGTAGCTGCTGTCCGGTTGATACTCACGTCGGTAGGCCAGGGAAGCGCTCCATCGCTGCACAGGAAAACGGACCGCCACGCCCGTCGATAGACGGCGGAAGCTGGTCGTCGAGTTTCTGAGCGACGCAGAAAAAGACTCCACGGGCTTCGTCCGGTGCGTGATGATGTTGACGACCCCTCCGACCGCGTCCGCTCCGTAAATGGCGGACGCGCCGCCGCGGTACACCTCGATGCTTTCCACCTCATCCAGATGGATCAAGCTGAGGTCCGCAAGGCCGTGGGCCGGGTTGTTGATCTTCAACCCGTTCCGCAGGACCATGACCTGCTCCCCGGTCGAACCGCGCAGGGACAGTAGTTTGGCGCCCGTGAGGCCGCCGTAGTCCCGAAGGTCAACGCCCGCCGCGGCGGACAAGGCGTCCGCCGCAGACTGGACGTTCCTTTCCCTCAGGTCACTGCCGGCGAAGCGCTCAATCGACGACGGCGAGTGCAGATTGTCAAGGGCGCTTCGAGAAGCCGTTACGACCGCTTCTTCCAGCACGTAATGACGCACGTCGCTGGAATCCTGGGCGTGAAGACTCGCTCCCGATCGGCCGCGGAGACAAATCGTCAGGCAGAAACACAAAGAAAAAATCCTCACTCCGTGTGGGGTGAGGATGGGCAGGATGTTCGCTGAAAGTATCCTGTGGTCAGTCACTCGCCTTCCCTCGAAGGTTACTGAAAAGGCTCAGGCAGGTCTCCTGGCTCGCGAGCAGTGAATGCGCCTTCCCGTTCCGGGTGACGAACAGTGGCTTAGGAAGCAGGACGCTCGCTTACAGTTGCGGGGCAGCTCACGTTTTTCACGTGATTCCCTTTTCATCCCGATACGCCGCATCGGGACACCTGAACACAAAGTTGTTAAAGAACACTCACGAGCCCCCTAATATACATCCCCGCTAGGCGTTTGTCAAGTACCCTATCACCCGCTCTTCCTGGAGTTCAACCACGGGACGGCTGGCAAGCAGTTATGAAGGAACAGCTAATGCTTTTTTCTCGTGAACACAATGCGGTAATTTGGCAGGGCCTGCCTGCACGCCGCGCACTCATCGGGCAACGTGACCGGCTCGGGAGCCACTAAGAGCACCTCGAATCCGAGTTGCTCGTAGTTCTCCGCCGCTTCCCTCACCATGCGCATGTCACCGACGCACCTTCGCTGCCACCCCTCCGCGAGGAGCCTGGGTTCATCGCCGCAGGAACATCCCCCCAGTCCGACCGACGACCGGCCACTACTCATCACGTTGAGACAGCGTACACTCATCTGCGTCACCCGTTTCTTGCGCTTGCGGAGGCCGGCTGCGAGCGGAGTTGTCTCAATCGCACGTGGCCCAGGATTGCGCAACCCAGTGCAGCCACATACTGCGGCATGTCTCCCTCCGGCACGTTGACACCGCCTTCCAACTTCTCCTTGATCGCATCAACCATGGCCTCCCACCGGAGGATGCCGCCGATCAGCGTGAATTCGGGCTCGGCCTTGATACGTTTGAGCAGTTGAACCGATCGATCGATCAACGACAGTATTGCTCCGAACATAATGTCTTCCGGAGGAACTCCTTCCGAGAGGTGGCTGATGACCTCCGACTCGGCGAACACGGCGCAGACACCGCTGATCGGGACCGTCGCTTTCGACAACGATAACAGTGAACCGATATCGCGCGTCGAATATCCCATGTACCGCGCCGTCTTTTCCAGGAACGCCCCCGTACCCGCAGCACACTTGTCATTCAGGCGGAACGTGAGGACTTTGGAGGCGCCGTCGACTCGACTGGCCTTCATCGTTTGGCCGCCGATGTCGAGGACCGTTCGTGTCCCGGGAAAGAGGTGACGACTACCCCTCCCCGTTGCCGTCAGGTCGGTTACCTGAAGGTTTCGGTAGGGAATCATGTGACGCCCGTAACCGGTCGTGATCAGATAGGCAAGGTCGTTTCGGTCGATCCGGGCG
>JBBIJR010000076.1:0-3151 GCA_037445875.1 Bacteroidota bacterium
GAAACCGTGGTCAGGTCACGGCACCACACCACGATCAACAGACTGGTGTAGAAAGGGTGACGCACGCGCGCCAGGACGCCCGACGTGCAAAGTTCTGACGGTTCCTCGCGCAGTCCAAGGAAGGCCGCCATATCATAATGGCGTGCCGCCACGGCTGCAAAGACCAGCGCACCTCCCTGCACGAGGATGAGGACTAACCGGATAGGAAACGACCACTCGATCAGGACGAACTCCGGCGTGGCCATCATCACGTAGACCAGAGGGACAAGCAGTACCACGGCCAGCGCGTTGTACGCCAAACGGTAATGAGGCGCCAACGCCCGAACATGATGTTGGACCAACCGTTTGACGGTCATGCAGGCCGCGGCGCTGTGGATGAGGGCGTACAGGGCCCATGCCGCCAGAAAGAGAAAATACTCGGTGTCGTGGTCGGATACGAACAAGACTCCTTTAGAAAGCAAACTCAACTTCGGCCCTTTTGGTGAAATAGCGGCTGAAGGTGTATGTCGTTCGGGCCTCGATACGCAGGCGATACAGTCCCGACGGAAGCCGCAGTTCCGAGCGGACCGAGTCCGCGAAAGGGGCGGCTGCGGAATCGGAAGTACCCCCGGTGGATTTGCGGGAACGTTTGACGCGCTCCACCGTCGGCATACGATTCCACAGAAACACATGCCGTCCCATATCGAGGATGCGGTTGGTGGCAAGTTGCGCCACGGGTCGGTCATCCTCGTCGAGGACGGTGACCAATACTTTGGACCGTTCCGTGAGGGCGAAATCGAATCGGATCGCCGAATCCTGTTGTGAAACATTCACATCCAGAATGTCCGTGCCGATGTGAAAGTACTGCGCGCTGATCTTGTCGACGATGAACACCTGCCCCAGTTTCTTCCAGATGCCTATTGCCCTCGGTTCCAGAAACTCGTTGTCGCCCTCGCCGACCGTGCCAAAGGAGGTGATGTACCGGAGGTTCCGGTCGAACTTATGCACGCAGTGGTTGAGGAGATCCGTCGCCCATACGTTACCGTAGTAGTCGAGTGCCACGGATGTGAGGTAGACCTTGGGGTAGCCGTAATCCGCCGAATTCGCACCTGCCACAAAACGTCCGTCGGTCGTGAGCTTGAGCAGCCGGGAATTGTTCAGATCGACGACCATCAGAAAACTCTCGCGATAAAATAGGTCGTGTTCCGCGCGGTCGGACAGCGCCAGTGCCGCTGGCCGGAAAAGCGGGCCGGAGGTGCCGAGACTGTCCGTTTTGCCCGGGATGACGTAGAGGAATTGCATGGAACGGTCGAAAACCTGAATGCGGTCGTTGCCGGTATCGGCAACGTAGAGCGTTCCATCCCCGGCCAGAGCCACAGCGGAGGGCTCGTCAAACTCTCCCGTCTTCTTACCACTTTTTCCATACGCATCGACGAAGGCTAGATAGTTGCCCGGATTGTGCAAGCGAACAATCCGGTCGTGGCCGGTGTCCGCGACGTAGACGTCTCCATCGGCATTGCACGCTATGCCCCGCGGTCGCTTCAGGCGCTGTCGAGGCCCCCGGCCCTCGTACACGTCGAGGCTCTGCATCGAGCTGTTGAAAATGATGTTGTTCTGCCCCGCATTGACCCCGTAGACGGTCAGGTCGTCGTCATCCATCCGGTTCAGCGGATCGTCGGTGCTTTTGAGTCGCGTGACCGCGAGAGCCTGAGGGTCGCTGGGAACAACGTCCGTGCGTCCTATGAGGGCCATGAAAGCGAACAAATGGAGGGCTGTGGCCTTGTGGATGGGTGCGTGCCGGGCGGGAGGATAGACGAGGGTCGTGGCCTCGTGCATCTTGCCGAATTCCTTCTCCTGGGCTACGGGCAGACTAAGAAACATGCCGACGAAGGTTCCGACGACAAGGACGTTCACGGTTGCGCGGAACCGTACGAAACGCGGATTCTCCATTGATATTTCTGCAGGTCGACCTTTTCGCGATTGAATCGGATGCCCTCCTTCAGAAGGAGCGCTTTCTGACGATCATAGCCGCCGGCGCGCGGCAGGGAAATACGGCCCTGTGAGTTGATAACCCGATGCCACGGAAGTTCCATGCCGTGGGGCACGTTGTGGAGGGCATATCCCACCTGCCGCGGTCCTACACGGGCCATGCGCGCGATTTGTCCGTAGGTGGCGACCCGCCCTCGCGGTATCCGGCGCACGATCCGCCAAATCCGGTCGTACGTTGCGGTGATCATGATTTCAAAAGGGCACGGCGGGCGTCGATGCGCCTGACTACAACTTCGTACGCAAAAAGGGCGACCGCGGAAACAAAGCCGATGGCGGCAAAATAATACCACACATGATTGGCCTTCGCATACGCGTGCGGCAATTGCTCCGCGGTCAGGGTATGAGGATCGGGGCAATACGTAGTGAGCAGGTATCCGGAGATGCCGAAGCCAAAGAGGGAAGCGAGGAACGAATGCAGGTGACCGAAGCCAAGGTACAGTCCCTCCTCTCCCTGGGGGGCCTGCAGGGAAAAGAATTCCAGGTAGCGAGGCGAAATGAAGCACTCAGCAAGCCCCTGCAATACGATTCCAGCGATGAGCATGATCGTAATGGGATGCGCGGCAACCTCCCCTACGATCGGTATCGACGTTCCCCAATACGATTCAAGGAGGGGACTGGAGGCCATGCAAACCGCTGAAACTGGCATGATCACCATGCCGATGTTCATGGACGTGATCGCCTTGACGTTCTTCATCACGTGCGTGATCAAAATCACGCAGGTCATGACGACCAGGGGATTGACATTGGCGATCCACTCCGGAGACGCGTCCTGCCCGACGGTGCGCAGCACATACTTCGGCATGGTGGCGTACATCTGGTGCTGAATCATCCAGAAGCCGCTGACGATGAGGACGAGCGTCAGCAGCCGGACGTTCGTGATCACCCGTACGAAACTATTCCACGTATCACGGATCGACTTGCCCTCACCGTCCATATTGACGCTGCGGTAGAAAAAATACACGACCACAAGAGCGAGCGCGCACATAATGGCGGAATAGTAGTTAATCGCCTCCAGACCGAGATTCAGGCGGAGTGGATATGCAAAGGTCTTACCCGAAAACGAGCCTACGTTTACCATTCCGTAAAAAATGGAAAACGCGCGCGCACGGTTGGAGGAATCCTA
>JBBIJR010000076.1:3161-15902 GCA_037445875.1 Bacteroidota bacterium
GCCGGTGATGATCGCCTTGATGAATGATCCCCCGAACATGAGGATCACGATGGCCGGTAGAACCGTGGATTTGTGAGGAAGGGCGCCCAGGGTGAAGTAACCCGTACTCAGAAGAGCGAACGCCAGGACGATCGCTTTTCGGAAACCGATTTTGTCGGCCAATGCGCCGGTGAATGGCGGCAGAAAGTACAGACCGGCTGAAAACACCCCGCCGATCCACGCGGCCTCGATATCGTTGAAGCCGACAATATCCGTCAGGTACAGCGTTAGGGCTATGAAGACGGCGTAGTATGCAGCCCGTTCGAACAACTCGACGAGGTTGGCCGTCCAGAACGTCATCGGATACTTCCATGCAGTCATGTAGACCCCATGTCGCGCGATCTCGGGCTAGAATCCGTGTGCATGTTACCGAAAGACTCCACCAATTTCAATGAAATTTGGAAGGCCTGAGTTTCACATACTCATGCAACGGTATACCCCTGCAACAATAGAAAAGCACCGCGCTCGCAGATCAAGGCATCCGGGTGATCAGTTTATGATAGTCCCGGCATCTGTCTTGCGTCTGCCGGTGAATCTACACCTGCTCGGAAGCAGGGAGATTCCCTTCTTGAAAGTTCGGGACGATTCGTGTATTTTGCAGGGCCCAAAACAGGAATCCCTGATGGATACGTCCTCGCAAACATTGGATCTGCTGCGCGCATTGGCCGGCGCGCTGGCCGTCCTCGTTCCGCTGGTTGTCTTCTGGTTCCAAAGGGTCGATCGCCTGCAGAAATCGAAGTATCTCATCGATCTCGTTCGATCGTACGAGGACCTCGTGGAGATCCGGAAGCGCCAGGTGGAATCGGATGCACCACCGGTCGTTCTCGAAAAGATCGACACGATGATCGGAGAGCTGGATCGGGAACTCAAAGGGGGTCCGGATAAGCTGAACATCACGCCGTTCATGGTCGTGTTGGCCGTCGTGACATTCTTCGTGAGTTTGTTGTTCACGCAGCTCTCGGACTACATCAACCGTCTGTTCACCGGCAAGTCGTACGAGAGCGAGCTGTTTTTCCTGGAAGGCATCTTTGCGTCCGCCATGGCCCGCTTTGCCCTGCTGCTGGTTTATCTGGTCATTTCGATTTTCTTGACCATACTGGTGTCCCGGCTGCTCGTCACCCGCATGAAGAATGCCTTCGTACGTAATCTCCTCGTATTGCTGGTGTTTTTTGGGGTCTTTGCGTGCGTGTCGTTCTTGCTCAGCCTGATCCTCGTTCTGTTGGACCCCGTCACTACTTTGTGGTAGGACACACGGGCAGCAGCGCGACGGACTGATCGAAAGGGTGTAATGGAGTTTGTTCTGTACCTCGTCGACCTGATTGTAAATCTGGACCGCCATCTGGCGGAGATCATCACGCTGTATGGTGCATGGACGTACGCGATTCTTTTCATTATTGTCTTCTGCGAGACCGGCCTTGTCGTGACGCCCATCCTGCCGGGCGATTCCCTCCTGTTTGCTGCGGGTGCCTTGGCGGCCACGACCACGCTGGACGTACACGTGACGGTGATGCTCCTGATCGCTGCGGCAGTGGCCGGAGATACGGTGAATTATTCGATTGGCAAGTACGTGGGTCCCAGGGTCTTCAAGAAGGAACGGTCACGGTTCCTGAACAAGGATCACTTGCTTCGCACGCACCGGTTTTATGAGCGCCACGGAGGCAAGACCATCATCATTGCCCGTTTCATGCCCATCATCCGGACCTTTGCGCCCTTTGTGGCAGGCATCGGAACAATGGACTATCCGCGTTTTATCTCGTACAATGTGACGGGGGGCGCCGTGTGGGTCCTCGTGTTTGTCTACGGGGGTTACTTCTTCGGTAATATCCCGGTCGTTAAAAGCAACTTCGCTCTGGTCATAGCGGGTATCGTGTTCGTATCGATTCTGCCGGGCGTGATTGCATACTTCAAGCAGCGCCTGGCCCGCAAGCCGGCGGCCGGAGCGGCCGACTGACCTATCTCATGGCGATGAGAATGGCCTGGTACGATTCGAAATTGTTGAACGGCTTGCCCGTGTAAGATCCGAGGTAGCCCCATTTGGAGTAGGGCGGCTCGTGCATGCAAAACTCCAGCTCGGCGTGCGTGATGGGCCGGATCGGCAGAGACATCGTCCTCTGATACCATTCGGGTCCCTTCCTCTCGATACGCATCAGGTTACGCACCAGCAACTCCTCGTGAAAGTCATGAACCATCAGGAACAAGCGCGGTTCGTTCCGGGTTGTACGGTTCATGACGGGCATGAAGCGTTCCTTGTTTCGCCAGATCTTCTCGTAGTTCAGCGTTTCCACGACAAGCACACCTCCGTCGGAAAGCAGGTCTCGTGCGTTCTTGAAGAAGTTGATGAGCGCCTCGTCGTCGAGCAACATCGAAAGGGCGTCTTTTGTGCACAGCACCATGTCGAAACGCCGGTCGCTCACCACCATCGGTGCGAGCCCCAGCTCGGATTCGTGGAAGGCCGTCCGGCGCGGGAGTTTCTTTCTGGAACGGCGTATCATTTCCTCGCTTACGTCGATCCCAGTCAGATGCCTGACGCCCAGATCGTGCAGCAGGCGCAGGGTCTGTCCTGTCCGGCAGCACAAGTCGCAGGCCGATTGAACATGGTACCGCCGCACCATCATCTCAAAGAACGGTTTCTGAAGTCGGCTCAACATGTCCTCCGGATACATCAGATCGAAATAGGTTGCGAGGTGGTGGCCGTATTCGTGTTCGGTCAACAGCTGTTCCGCCTGGGGAACATTCAATGAACCGTCGGCAGGGCGCGTCCGGGGGCGTGTCTTTTTGCGTTTCGTCGCGGTCCGTTTGCGGCGAATCATGCTGGTTATTCCGCTGCTTGAGGAATGGAATCCTGAGGCTTGATTTATTTTCGACGCCTTCCTAAGTTAACCGATGCGGCAAGGAAAAACCAGAAGTTTCTGAAACGACCAGCAAGTCCGGAGTGTTCGATGAGACAAGCAGTGTGGCTCCTGGCATGTTTACCGTTTGCAGCCTGCAGCGGTCCCGCGGAGCGGCCCCACGTGCAGCCCCCGCGCAGCTTTGCGGTGGGAGACAGCCAGATCGTAAAAAGCATTGCCTTTTCACCCGACGGCGCGACGCTGATCGTGGGAGGACAAAACAAGCGGATCAAGATCATCAACGCGGCCGATGGAAATGTCCTGTGGGCTTCGGACCCGCAGCCCGATGCGGTGCTCGTTGTGCGGTATTCGCCGGACGGACGGCTTTTTGCAGCGACGTGCGGTGACAACACGGAGAACACGGCGCAGGTGGTTGTGTTTGACACGGAAGGAAAGGCGGAAGTGTGGGGACGAAAGGGCCTGACCAACGATGTTCAATTCGCGGAATTCTCACCCGACGGTACCCAGCTGATCACGGCCAACCATTTCAACATCGCGCTGTACGCCGCAAAGACGGGCGAGCAATTGAAGTTCTTTTCCGGGCATTCGGCGGACGTTGCCGCTCCTTCAGGACATGTGGCGGCCGTGACGGACATCGAGTTCAGCAAGAACGGTTCGCGCTTCTTTTCTGTGGGGTGGGATCGGAGTGTAAAAGTGTGGGACATCAACATGGGCCGCGAGATCAAGACGTACCCTGAGGCAGATCCCATCAACGCGTGTCTGGTCACACCGGGAGAGGACCGGATCATCAGCGGGGGGGAAGGAGGCATTCAAGTTTGGAATCTGACGACGGACCGGGCCGATACCGTGATCACAACGGGTACCGAGATACGAAGCTTCTGTTGGGTGAAATCGGGCGAGTACTTTGTCAGCGGCGATGCCGTCGGTCTCCTGACATTGTGGAGAACGAAGGACCTGACGGCGGTACGAACGGTGGAAAGTCCTCACCACGACGGAGTGTGGTCCCTGGCTTCGTCATCGGACGGTGAGCGGTTCGCCTCGTCCGGCGGAGGCGGCAACGTGACCCTGTGGGACGTGCGGTATTTGCTGGGTCCCGCCGCGTCCGACTCCGCCGGTTCAAAGCCGTGACGGCATCCGTTTATTCTCAAGCCACCATGAGGAGCGTATGAAAGCCGTTGTTGTCGACGCGATACGAACGCCCTTCGGAAAGTACGGAGGCGTCCTCAGTTCCGTGCGTCCGGACGATCTCATGGCCCATCTGTTGAAGATCCTGTACGGACGCCACCGTTTACAAGACCACGTGGTGGACGACGTCGTGGTAGGATGTACCATCCAGGCGGGCGAAGATTCCCGTAACGTTGCACGCATGGCCGTCATCCTGGCCGGGATGCCCTTTGAAGTACCCGCACAGACGGTGAACCGCTTGTGCGGCTCAAGCATGCAGGCAATTATCGCCGCTGCCGCCGCCATTGAGGCGGGTCTTGGACGTATTATCCTTGCCGGTGGAGTGGAGAGCATGTCCCGGGGACCATGGGTCTTTTCCAAATCCGAGAGGGGATTTCCCTTCGGCAATTTCACCGTGTACGATAGTTCCCTCGGCTGGCGATTTCCCAACAAGAGGATCGAATCCCGGATCCGGCCGTTGAGCATGGGCGAAACGGCAGAAGAGATTTTTGATCGAACCGGCGTCTCGAGAATGGAACAGGACGAGTTTGCCCTGCGCAGCCATCAGAAAGCGGTCGCCGCATGGAAGGATGGCGTTCTGGGGCCGGAAGTGGTCCCGGTCAGCGTCGACACACGCCAGGGATCAACCGTGGTGGAAAAAGACGAATGTCCGCGTGAAGATACGTCCCTGGAGGCGCTGGCCGAATTGAAGCCGGCTTTCCGGAAAGACGGCTCGGTGACGGCGGGCAACAGCTGTCCGCTGAACGATGGGGCTGCGCTGACACTGATGATGGATGAGGACGAGGCAAGACGCCAGGGTTTCACGGAGTATTTTCGATTTCGGGCGTGCGCGATCACGGGCTTGCACCCTGACATCATGGGCCTGGGACCGGTAGAGGCGGCCGCTCAGGCGCTGCAGAGAGCCGGGCTAGCCATGAGGGACATCGACCTCGTCGAAATCAACGAAGCGTTCGCCATCCAGGTGCTGGCGTGCGCGCGGGCATTGCAGGTTCCGGACGATAAGCTCAATGTAAACGGCGGCGCCATCGCGATTGGCCATCCTTTGGGGGCGTCGGGTGCGCGGATCGTCGGGACGCTCCTTCGCGAGATGCGCCGGCGGGAAGCCCGCTACGGCCTGGCGGCGATGTGCATCGGACTGGGACAAGGCATTTGCACCATCTGGGAGCGTGTGAAGTGCTGAGTTCATACCGGGCAGCGGCGCAACGGCGGCAATAGAAAATGGCGGAGCCAGCCGTGCCCGGCACCGCCAAACCCGTTTTCCCGTACCGTTCATCCCACCAACGCACTCCTCCCTGGAGCACCGCGCCTCTCCGCACCCTCTGACACTGTTGCATCCTCCGTCAGAATACGTGCGACGACGTATGGGCCGGCTCGAAAGGACGAGTCGGCCTGTGATTGTTCGGGAGGATCGCTCTGATTTTTTTTCGAACGTTCGTTAGAATTTTCTCTTGACATTTGGCTACGGTTGTCTATATTTCAGATAGTCAAGTCCGAATCAAAGCCATCGGGTGGCATGAAAATCAAAGCCTGGCAGATGATCGCGGGAAGCAGCCGACTCTCACTCGTCGAGTGGCCGGTTCCTACTCTACGGGACGACGAGGTTCTGGTCAGAGTCTGTGGGTGCGGCGTTTGCCATACCGACCTCGGTTTCTTCTATGAAGGAGTCAAGACCGTGAAAGCTCCGCCGCTGACTCTGGGACATGAGATCAGCGGGTTTGTCGACGATGCGGGCTCGAACGCGCGCAGCTGGATGGGCAAGGCGGTCATCGTTCCCGCCGTGCTTCCGTGCGGGAGCTGTGACCTGTGCTTGAAAGGAGAGGGCCGAATCTGCCGCAGCCAGCAGATGCCGGGCAACCACATGGACGGCGGCTTTGCAAGCCACGTGGTCGTACCGTCGCGCTACCTCTGTGCGGTGAAGGTCAAATCGGAATCGGAATCGTTCGGTGAGTCGGGCGTCACGCTTCGTGAACTCAGTGTCGTAGCCGATGCGGTCACAACGCCCTATCAGGCGATCAAGAGTGCCGGTCTCGCATCCGGGGACCTGGCCGTGTTCGTGGGCGTCGGTGGGATAGGTGGTTTTGGAGTGCAGATCGCCGCAGCGATCGGAGCCAGGGTCGTTGCCATCGATGTGGACGATGGAAGGCTCACTTTCCTGAGAGACTACGGCGCCGCACTTACGCTCAACCCGCGAGACCTCGACGCCAAAATGATTCGCCGCGCGGTTCAGGATTTTGCGAAATCCAACGGCCTTTCGCCCTATCAATGGAAGATCTTCGAAACGTCCGGTACGACCAGAGGCCAGGAACTGGCGTTTGCTCTATTGACCTTCGGGTCCACGCTCTCGGTCGTGGGATTTACGATGGATCAGCCGCAAATCCGGTTGAGCAACTTGATGGCCTTCGACGCCCGGGCCATCGGCAACTGGGGTTGTCATCCGGACTATTATCCCGAGGTATTGGAACGGGTGCAGAAGGGCCAGATTCGGATCGGGCCGTTTGTCGAAATCCATGCGCTCGATATGATCAACGACGTGTTCGAACGATCACATAGAAGAGAACTCAAGAAACGGCCGGTTCTAGTCCCTGCCGTTTAGTATTCGTCCTCCCTCACGAAGGAGCCTCGCGCATGTTCAAGGATCACGATCTGGTTCCGGACTATGCGTTCACACAGATCCGCTACGAACGCAAGGCCGTGAACGACACGGCCGGAAGACCCGTTGAGGGTCTTTACAGCGCCCGGATTACGCTGAACAACCCGTCGCAGCTGAATTCGTACACCACCGAGATGGTCAAAGAGGTCGTTCTCGCGTTTCGCAAGGCGTCGAATGCCCGCGACGTCGTGGCGGTCGTACTCACCGGGGAAGGCGATCGCGCCTTCTGCACGGGCGGCAATACAAAGGAATACGCCGAGTACTATGCCGGACAGCCGGACGAGTACCGCCAGTACATGCGCTTGTTCAACGACATGGTTACGGCCATCCTTCACTGCGACAAACCGGTCATTTGCCGCGTCAACGGGATGAGGATAGCCGGAGGCCAGGAAATCGGGATGGCCTGCGATTTCACGATTGCCGCTGATCTGGCCGTTTTTGGACAGGCCGGACCGAAGCACGGTTCTGCGCCCGACGGAGGCGCGACCGATTTTCTGCCACTTTTTGTCGGAATTGAGCACGCCATGGTCTCCTGCACACTTTGTGAAATCTGGAGCGCGCACAAGGCGTATCGGCTGGGACTGGTCACGGACATTGCCCCCGTTCTCAAAAAGGACGGGAAGTTCCTGCCCAATCCTCTCGTAATCACGGACCGATGGTTGGATGAGATGGGTAAGATCGTGTACGGAGAGCTGCGAACGGGGGATGAGAAGGAACGTGCAAAGAAACTCATGAAGGAATGCCAGATCGACTTCAGCCTGCTCGATCAATCCGTCGACCGGCTCGTTACGTCTCTCCTGATGACTGTGCCCGGATGTCTGTCCAAGACCGTCGAGTCCGTGCGAAAACACAAGCTGGCCCATTGGGATAAGAACCGCGAGACGAACCGGGCCTGGCTGGGTTTGAACATGATGACGGAGGGCCGCGCAGGATTCAGAGCCTTCAACGAAGGGACGAAGGAATGCCGCGAAGTGGACTTCATTGCGCTCAGAAAGCTTCTCGCACAGGGTGAGAAGTGGAATGAAGTCCTCACGGAAAGAGTGTTGCCCAAAGCGAAATAGGGAGTGCATCGTGAGCACCTTTCAAAAGATATCCGCGGAAGCCGACGGAGCCGTTACGACCGTTACACTCAGGGCCGGCAAAGGGAATGTTATCGACAAGGCCATGATGCATGAAATCGCGGCAGCGGTTGAAAACGCCGGGTCCAACCCACAAGTCAAAGCCATCCTGTTTTGTGCCGAGGGCGACCATTTCTCCTTCGGCGCCAGCGTCCCGGAGCATCGGGCAGAGGTGGTAGCCGAGATGCTGACGGCCTTTCACGCCCTGTTTCGCACCTTGATCGCCAGCTCGCTGCCAACGGTGAGTGCCGTCCGCGGCCAATGTTTGGGCGGGGCTTTTGAATTGGTCGCCTTCACGCACTGGGTGTTTGCGTCGCCCGACGCCCGTTTCGGCCAGCCGGAAGTCCATCTCGGCGTGTTTCCGCCGGTAGCTTCGCTCGTGCTTCCGTTTCGCGTCGGCCAGACAGCTGCCGATGACCTGACACTCACCGGGCGATCCTGGGCGGCCGAAGAACTGAGGCAAAAAGGCTTCCTGCACGCGGTCACCGACCGTCCGGAAGAAGCGGCGCGCGAGTTTATCCAGAAACATCTCGTGCCGAAAAGTGCCGTCGCGTTGAGGTACACCGTCCGGTCCAGCCGTTGGGCCATGCACGAGGCCGTGCTGAAGCATATCTCCGCGCTCGAGAAGATGTACATCGATGAACTCATGAAATCGCACGACGCGAACGAAGGCATTAAAGCCTTCATGGAAAAACGCCAGCCGATCTGGAAGAACCAATGATCTCGATCGACATGACGGAGCGAGTGGCATTGATTACCGGGGGGTCATCGGGCATTGGTCTGGCCATTGCCCGAACGTTTGCGGCGGCCGGAGCGCGAACCGTGACGGCGGACCTGACCGAGCCGAAAGAAGCCGCCGGCCGTTGGATCAAGACCGACGTGGGCGATTTCGAGGAATGCGGTCGCTGTGTCAACGATGTTCTGAATGCGGAGGGGCAGATCGACTATCTCATCAACAACGCCGGCATCTCGAGGGACGCGCCCGTGTGGAAGATGACGGAAGCCGATTGGGACACTGTCCTGCAGACCAACCTCAAAGGCGCCTTCAACATGATCCACTTTGTGGCCGCGCATTTTCGGAATAGGAATGCCGGGAAGATCATCAACATATCGTCCATCAACGGACTCAGAGGGAAATTCGGCCTGGCGAATTATTCTGCGGCAAAAGCGGGTCTTATCGGGCTTACCAGGACCGTGGCCAGGGAACTGGCCGCCTTTCATGTCAATGTCAACGCGGTAGCGCCGGGCCTGATCGATACGCCGTTAACGAGCCGACTGCCCGAGGATGTGATCCAGCGGTCTAAATCGGAGATCCTGTTGGGCCGCATCGGGAAGCCGGAAGACGTCGCTCACGCCGTTCTCTTCCTTTGTTCAGATTTTGCCAGCCACATCACCGGTAATGTGCTTACGGTGGACGGCGGCCAACTGGTTTGAAGGCTTCAGGATGAATCAAGTGTCGTGGACCAAACGGAGCTACCGATGAACCTCTTCGTCCATACGGTGGAGAACCAATCGCTGGATGCGATTCTTCTTGCCTGCAGGGAACTGGCGGAAGACCCCGATTTTCCAACCGTTCGTGCCTGGCGGGACCGGGGCGGCAAAGTGGCCGGTCATTTTCAGGTCTATTTTCCGGAGGAGATTGCACATGCGGCCGGGTTGCTTCCGGTCAAAATATCCGGCGCCCAGGTGGAGGGCATGGAAGCCGAATCCCACTTTGGATCGTATTTGTGTTCCATCATAAAAACCTCCCTGGAGCTGGCCCTGACAAAGAAGATCGAGCTGGACCTGTTCATAAGCCACCCCATTTGCGATGCGGCAAGAAACCTGGCCGCTATATGGGGAAGGAACTTCGAGTATCCTTGCGAGATCCTGTATCTTCCGCAGAACCCGAATTCGGCCGATTCGATCCGGTACCTGCATGACGAGTATCTCCGGCTGTCCCATCAGCTGGAGCGTGTCGCCGGACGCACGATCGGGCCGGGCGCCCTTTCCAACTCCATCCGCATATACAACGAAAGCCGCCGGTGGATACGGCAGCTTTATGAGATCAAACGGGACAGCCCGTGGCTCATTTCGGCGGAGGATGCCTACGCGCTGGTGGCCGTCGCGGGATTGCTGCCGAGGGAGGAATACAACGTACTGATGCGGCGCGTTCTCCCGCTCATTCAGCGTTCTCCGGGCCACAAGCAGGACAAGATGCGCATCGTGTTTGAAGGGGCGTTTTGCGAACAGCCGCCGCTGGATCTCGTGCAGGTCATCGGACAATCGTGCTACATCGTCGATGACGATTTCTTCATCGGTCTCCGGTACATCACCGAAGACATCGATCCGGAAGGAAACGCCCTGTGGAACCTTGCGGCAGCGTATGTCGACAAGTCCTCTTATTCTCCGGTCCAACACGATCTGAGAAAACCCAAGGAACACATGCTCCTGAGGCGCGTCCGTGAGGCACATGCCGAGGCCGCGATCCTCGCGGCGGCCAAGATGTGCGAGCCCGGACTGGAGGAACAGGTGGCCTACACGAGGGCGCTGGATGAAGCCGGCATTCCTTACTTCGTCACCGAGTTTGAAGAGAACCAGACCACGTTCGATCATATCGGGATCCAGATGGAGACGTTCATCGAAAATCTCATCTTTCAATGAGGACAGCGCCATGACAGAGGATCAAGCCCAGATCGTTGGGCGGGGAAATCGCAAGGGAGCCGAGCTCTTCCGAAACTGGTTCACGGACCTCGAGAGCGCTTGTTCGGACGGACGCCCCGCAGCGTATGTGTTTGTCATGGGCAGCCTGAACGAGATCCTCAAGAGCTTCGACATGCCCGTCGTCTTTCCGGAGATCAATTCTCTTCAAACGGCGGTTCGACGGGTGGCGGGCGAGTTCCTGACCGAAGCGGAGGACTACGGTTATTCGCCGGACATCTGCGGCTATGTGAAGGCGGATGTTGCCGTCCAGCTGCGAGGCGGCCAGCACCCCATGGGCCAGCTTCCCAAACCGTCCCTCGCCGTCCTGACCAACGCCTGCAACACGTACATCAAGTGGGCCGAAATCTGGGAAAGAATGTACAAGATTCCGGTTGTGACCATCGATGTACCCGGTACGCGAGGAAGGAGGACAAGCACGCCGACGAGGGACCGTTACTTCGAGAACGATCGAAGATACGTGGAGGCGCAACTGAAGGAATTAATCCTAATCTGTGAGGAGGTGACCGGGCGATCCTTCGACATCGACAGGCTGCGACAAACGCTTGCCTATGCCAATGATCTTTCGCGATCGTGGAAAGCCATTCTGGAGTGCAACCGGTTCCTGCCGGCCGTATTCAATGCGCTGACCGACGGCACGATCTATCTCGGCGTGGCGAACGGTTTCCGGGGCACGAAAGAAGGCGCGGAGTATTTTTCGGAATTGGTCGAAGAAATGGTGTATAAGACGAAGCAGGGCATCGGAACGCTCACGGATGAGAAGTTCCGGCTCGCGTTTGTGGGTGTTCCGTGTTATCCGATTTTCCGCCGCTTCAACGAATTTTTTTCCGAGTGGGGAGGGTGCTTTGTTCAATCGACGTACCTGCACTTTGCTTCGGGCGGGGCGAACCTCGGCTTCG
Organism: Bacteroidota bacterium; assembly: GCA_037445875.1. GTDB lineage: Bacteria > CLD3 > CLD3 > SB21 > SB21 > JBBIJR01. Next base: position 14,602 of record JBBIJR010000076.1, read on the forward strand.
AATACGACGTGAAGCGCCCGATCGAAAGCCTGGCGGAAGGCTTGCTGGTGGGGGTCCGGGACGCGATGGACAATATGTTTCATCAGGATCAGGTGCTGATGTCGCTGATCGACGATTACCGGATCGAAGGGGTCGTCTACCATCCGATCAAGAGCTGCCGGACCGTTTCCACCGGACTGGCCGACGGCCGCAAGCATCTGATGGCGCAGCGCGACGTTTCGACGTTGTTCCTCGAGTCCGACATGATGGACAAACGTGTGGTATCCGAAGCTCAAATGAAAAATCGCATCGACGCCTTCTTCGAGGGTATGATGTCGCGCAGGCACGTATCGGAAACTCAAGTCTAGGAGGTCCTATGGCCTATGCAGCCGGTGTGGACGTTGGTTCCACACAGACCAAAGCCGTCATCTTAAACGAGCAGCGGGACATCGTTCAGCGAGCCCTGGTTGATACGGGTGCCAACGTGATGCAGGCCGCTCAAAAGGCTTTTCGCCAGGCGCTCGAGGCGGCACATATCGGAGAGGAGGAAGTGGAGTATGTCGTTGGGACCGGATACGGCCGGTACAAGGTCACGTTCGGCAACAAGCAAATCACGGAGATCAGTTGTCACGGGCGTGGGGCGGTGCACATGTTCCCGGACACACGCACAGTGTTGGACATGGGCGGACAGGACAGCAAGGCCATCCGGGTGAACGGAAAAGGGGAGATACAGGACTTCTGCATGAACGACAAGTGCGCCGCCGGTACGGGACGTTTTCTCGGGGCAGCCGCCGTTACCCTGCGGATTCCCCTGGATCATCTGGGCGAAACGGCGCTGCAAGGCACCAAACCGGTTCGAATCAGCACGACCTGCACGGTGTTTGCGGAGTCTGAGATCCTGTCCTGGCTGGGAAAGGGCAAGAAGGTAGAAGACATACTGTGGGGAGTACACCAGTCGATCGCATCGCGATCCATCGGGCTGCTGCGCCGTGTGGGGATAGAGGATGAACTTACCTTCACGGGCGGAGTTGCGCGCAACGTTGGGATGATCAAAGCGCTCGAAGACTCTCTCCAGAAGAAAATCAACGTGTCGGACGAGTCCCACTTTATCGGTGCGCTGGGTGCAGCGCTCTTTGCCATGGACCATATGATGGCAAGTCGCCGGCCCGTTCATCGAGAGGCGGTGTCATGACGTATACACTCGGACTCGATATGGGATCCACGTACACCAAGGCCGTGATTCTCGATGAGAACCTGCAGCAGCGCGCCCGGCATATGGTACAAACGGGATCCCGGCTGCTCGATTCGGCCGACGAGGTAAT
>JBBIJR010000077.1:0-15658 GCA_037445875.1 Bacteroidota bacterium
CGTGGCGATGCGATACCAACTCGAACCGCCGTCGGTAGTCCTCAGGATCACCCACTTTCCACCGACCGGATCTCCGTAGGCGATGCCATTGGTCGCATCGAACATATGGATCGCATCCATGAATCCGCCGGTCAGGTTGTACACCTCCTGCCACGACTGGCCGCCGTCGGTGGTCCGGTAAATGTACGTCGCCGACGGTGACGTCGTGACGAACGCAGTCCACTGATCCAGCGCCGTGATGTTGTACACGTCTCCGAATGAGCTTCCCACGTTCTCCCAGCTGTTTCCGCCGTCGATGGTTCTCAATACCGTACCACCGGCACCTCCGGCCCACGCCACCGTCTGTGAGACGGCCTTAACCGAGTACAACGCGTTCGTCGTTCCGCTGGTCTGCACATTCCATCCCGGCACCGGAACGAACGGCGCACGCACCGCGTTGATGCCGAATACCTGATTGCTCGTGGTCGTGTTGCTTCCATCGGTGGCCTCCACCTTCCAGTAGATCATGATGGAGGCGCCGTACGCAACGCCCAGGCTGGCCAGGTAGTCGTCAAAGTCGCTCAGATAGCTTGTCAGCACGGTGTCTGCACCTCCGTTGTTCGACGGCTCCCTGGTTTCCACCGGCGAGCCGAACGAAGCCGACGTGTCGCTGACGATCGTGTACGTGACCGGCTGAGCTTCCGGATCGATCGACATCGTCCATGTGACAAAGAACGAATCCGACGAAGCCGCATCGGTTACGATGCGCGAGCCGTCCGGAGGGCTGAGCAGATCAAACGCAGATGGAGCCAGATTGGGTGGAATGACCACGTCCACAAAAATGCTCCACCGTCTTAGATTGCCGTCGTCTCCGATGCCATCGTCAAGGGAACGAAGAATCCAGTCGCCGTTCGGGTCTATGCCGCGGTATTTCGCAAACCCCGTTGCACCTTCTGGCCTGAAGTAGCCGGTAAACGGCGCATTCGCCAGCACGATGGACGTAATGGACGCTCGGGCCATATCGGTGAAAGCGGTTCCGATGAAATGGTCCCCGCTGCTGCCGTTGTCCGTCGTGATCTCCAGCGAGTCGCCGTTCGGCCCGAAAAAGAACATATCGATGTCGGCCACAAACGTGTGCGTCAGCGAGTCCAGCGTCATACGCACCCGATTGACCGTATAGTTGGAACCCGTGGAGACCGCCAGCGTGTCAAAGCGACCGGACGTGTTGGTAAATGGTCGCGACGCATCCGTGCTGTAGATGGCAATGGTCGCACCCGTATTGCCGGCCGCATAGACCATATCGGAGAAGGACACAGAGTCGTTTGTGGGTGTACCGTCGCTGGTCAGAGCCGAGTGCACCAGATAATTATGCAGGCCCGTGACCGAAGGCGTGTAGTCAAACGATACCATTCCCGTCTCGCCCGGATTCAGTGTAATGGCTCCATCCGAGCCCACCTGAATACCGTCCTCGAAAAGTTTGACAATACCGCCCGTTTCGGGCACATTGCCGAGATTCGTCACTCTGGCCATCACGGAACCCAGGTCACCTGCCACAAACGCCGGTGACAAGTCAACCTTGGAGACGGTGTAGTCGTGCACATCCGCCACGATCCGGTACGAATTCGGAGTGGTCGGAGGTACGGCCGCCGCGGGCGGGTTGGGCGTCAACCCGGACGCCCCAACCGACGGCGAGGCGCTCACGTTCGGGCCCGTCGTATCCATGTCCTGCGCGCAAAGGTAGTAGAACACCGTGTCGCCCAGAACAGCACCGGTACCAAAGGTGAACTGATATCCACTGCCGCCCGTATGCGTGGCCGTCGCAGCAGTGTACGAGCCACCCGAACTGATCTTCCAATACAAGACCGGCAACCCGATCCCTGACGTGGGAACGCCCGACACATCCGTGATGGTCGTGTTCAGCGTCCGAGTGGCATAGATCGCCGGCACGTCCCCGAGCGGTGTATACGTCATGGCCGGACCTGTAAAGTCATCGATCATGAACGTACCCTCATCCGCACCGATGTCCGGCGTCGTGGCATTCCGCAGATCACCGTCAAAGTCCGTAGTTACCGAGGCAAGTCCCTGCCCCCCGCTTTCAACTTGTGTCGGAACACCCATGTCAATGTGCAGATCGTATGGAGGTACCAACACGTTGCTGAACGGCACATTCTCGGTCATCGACGACGTTTCGCGCGGGATCACTCTGGCCTGAAACTGAGCCAGTGTGGAGTCGCTGTTCGCCCCGTTGTAGAAGATGAGCCTCTTGTTGAACGTCGGCGTCCCCGCGTACCAGATGTTGTTGTTCGATGTGGTTGCGATATTCGTCAGAGACGTTGTCGTCTTCACAAAGGCGCACTGACGGGATGTGCCCGATCCGTGCGAGCTGAGGTTGACGAAAATGTTGTTTCTCACGTCCACGATCGTCGGCGTGGTTGTCACATAGAACGCACCGCTGGTACGGGAGGTAGATGTCAAAGCTGCATCCAGATACACGGTGTTGTGATAGACATTAACCGCCGATCCTGACGCAACGCGAATGCCCTGGATATTTGGCGTCGACGTCGTGGACGTCCCGCCCGGGCATTTGATGTCCGACACGAGGTTGTTGTAGATATTCACGGTCGCCATGGCATCGACGGCCAGGCCCGCGATGTACGTCGTCGTACTTGTCGTGAAGTGATACAGGTCGTAAACCTGGTTCCGGTAGATGTTGTACGTTCCCGTGTTAATAATGTGAATCCCGCGGGCCAATCCACCAGCGGTCGAGCGGTGGATCAAGCCATGCACCACATTATCATATATGTCGACCGTCCCGGTGGCTATTCCGCCATTCGCGGTAATCCCGTAAAGGCTGAACGCTCCCGCCTGAGTCACCATAACGTCAACATCAAAAATCTTGAAGCCGTCCTGGCCGTAATAGTAGATACCGCAATTGAAATTCGCTGAAGCTGCGGCAACGGCACTAATGTAGCTCGATCCACCACCGGTGGTCCCGATCTCATTGGCCGTCTCAAAGTACGTCGCACTTCCGACAAACGTCATACCCCAGCTGCCGCCGGAGATGTTGAAATTGTAAATGTGGTTGTAACTGTTGGCACCCGCGGCCGATGTCGCGCCGGTTGATGCCGAAACAACACCTTGAGTCTGGTTGGTACTGACGGTGTCATTGAGCATGACCGTGAAGTTCTTTATGGTATTGTTCGTGGCACCATCGGTTGCCGTTGCAGCCGCAAGATAGTATCCAATGTTTAATGTACTGCCCCCTGCCGCCCGCTGCTGAACGTCGATACCGTCAAACGTGACGTAGTCGCAGCCGTTCAACACGATACCGAGGCCGTTCATGTGAACGGTTACCGTCCCGGATTCCTTGACAAACACCACCGGATTCGACGGGCTCGAGCCGAAAATCGGATCGATCTGCAGCGTAGAATCGGCTTCCGTCCCCGCATCGACTCCGTAGTTGCCAGGACGCACCATGAACGTCACCCCGCCGGCTCCCACACCGCCTCCCAGGGCCGTAATGGCGTCCGTAAAGGAGGCATAATCCGGCGTAGTGCCGCCGATCGTCTTGGTCCCGGAAATCGGAGGCGACGCGTTCAGCGTCCCGTTCAGCGTGTCGTTGGACGAGTTTTGGTCAGGAGTCAGAGTGATCAGCCTGAGCGTATAGGCCCCGGAAGGAATGCCTCCGGTTACCGGATCAAAGGTCACCTGCTCCGTGGCACCCGGCGCAATACTGGTGATGATCTTAGTGCTCGTATAGACATTGCCGCCGGAGTTGATTTCGTACTTGACGTTCACATTGGATTGCGTTGCGGAACCTAAATTCTTGAAAGAAGCCAGCGGAGTGAACGTCTGGTTAGGGTTAATCGTGGACCCGCTGAGAGGATCATCATACGAGAAGGCCTGAATATCGTTCGTGTCCAACTGCCCGACGAAGATGTTGTCAATGTACAGATTGTTGCCGAAGTCACTGGCAGCCAGAAAACGAATCTTGTTCGTCCCAACCGGAATGGCCAGCCTCTTGGTTCCCCACTGACCGGCCGTGGGAACAAAAGCGGAACTTGTTGGCGGTGCGGTAACCATGCCGGTTCCTACCGGATCCAGCCCGGAATACGATACGATCGTCAGCCACGACGTTCCTCCGTCCGTCGAGTAATCGACGTACAGGGAGTCATCGGCGGGAGTAGAATAGTTCGCATACGCATGATCGAACACAAGCGTATCGCCCGCCATCGTGGCTGTGAGTGTTGGAAGTATCAACTCATGGTTCCCCGAAAAAACGTCGTAGAAAGCGCTCTTCGCAGAAGCCACGCCGACGCCGTATCCGCTGGCGGCGGTCGAACGGGACCAGATCGTCCCGGTCGTGCTCCATCCGGTCGGGGGAAACGTTGCGTCTTCGAAATCCTGTTGGATCTGGAACCCTTCGATGGTCCTCCTCGAAGACGTATAGTAGGGTCTAGCCAGAGTCGGCTGTTTGACTTTCACGGCAGGCAGGTAACGAACGCTACCGTCCTCCATAACAATGGCCTGGCCGTGCTCCGGCTGCGTTTGTTTCTTCCACTGAGCTTTGAGACTGTCCGGGACCACAATGGCCACAACGAACAACCAGAGGCTCAACTGGAGAAGGCCCCTCCATCTCAAGTAGTGACTCAATCTCATCATACCTCTCCCTGTTTTATGTTACGGATCTCAGGTTGGTTAAACTACCCTCATGATAGAGAGCTCAACAAAATGAGAAAACGATCAAATCCGAAGGGCTGGTGATCCTATCTACAATCAGGACACCAGGGAAACCCAGTCAAGAAAAGAGAAGCCAAGTAAAGTCTTAAGCAAACCAAAACCTTGGAAGGAAGGCAGAATCAACATACCTAAAGGCCTTTTTTTTGTCAAGACTTTTCGAAAAGAATTTTCCTCCCTGGACCGGTTGTCCTCCCAGCCCGGACGTCCGGGTCAGGGTTCAGCTTTTAATTCGCTCCGGATGTGTCTTGACGTACTGCTCCCAACTCCTCGGGGCGACGGCGGGACGTTTCATTCGATGAGCGTGACAGATGGCAAGCCCTAATGCGTCCGACTCGTCCGCCCTCATCTTCCCATCGATCCGGAGGATCTGGCGAACCATGAAGGCCACCTGTTCTTTGGTTGCGCCGCCGGATCCCACAACACCCAATTTCATTTCCTTCGGAGAATACTCGTATATAGGCACGCCCCGGTGAATAGCCGCCAGCATGATCGCAGCCCTCGCATGGCCGAGTTTCAAGGCGGACTGAACGTTCCGGTGGTGGAAGACGCTTTCCAGGGCCACCTCACCCGGCGCATACTCATCGAGCAGTTGCAGAACACGGGCATACAACTCGCTGAGTTTCGTCTGCAGGCCTCCGCCCGGGAGGCGGACCGTCCCGCTGGCCACACGGTCCAACTGCCCTCTCGACACTTCGACGACCCCGTAACCCGTCACCACCGTCCCCGGGTCGACGCCGATGATGATCCTCTTACTGAAAGCGCACAAACCGCCGTTCTCCCAGACTGAACCTCAACACCAGGGACGTTTTCGTCAGGCGATCGATGTAGTACGTGAGCGGCGGATCTCCGGGCGCGGGCTCGGGAAGCTCTTCCAGATACAGGTAGCGGCTTTCCACGTAGTACCGGTAGTCACGATAGAGGTGCTGATAGGTGTTGCTGATGTAAACCGTGTTGTCGTCGTAAAACGACAACGCCAGGGCAGTCGTGGTGTCGTTGGTCTCGGTCACAAAACGCCACTCTCCCCACAGGAGCCGTTCCATGCGCGCGTCAGCGGGATCCACAATGCTCTCGCGGCATGAGAGCAGACACACGCAGAAAACAACCGTAGCTATCCCTCGCTTCATGCTACGCCTTTCTCTTTGAACGTTTCTTTCCCGAATAGCCTCGTTTCTTCGATATCAACTCGTTTGCCATGACAATCAACTCATTGTACAGAGGAAGGAACTGAGGGTCGGCATGCCGGAGAGCGGCCCGGTGGGCCTCCAGTGTGCCGCGGTCCCCGCGAACCATCGGTCCCGTCAGCGAGCGTCCCGGTCCGTGTCGCGCGGCGTTGTTCCAGGTCTTGAGGAGAATGGGCTGCATCATGCGCTGAGCCGTTCGCCACGGTATGCCCATCCTTTCGTACCAGCATCTCACCCGTTCGAGCATCAGAACAAGGAAATTGGACGTGACGACACCGCCCAGGTGATAGAGAGGTTTCAGGGCGGTTGGAATATTCACGACGGTCCCTCCAATGTCCCTCACCAGCCGCACAACCGCAGGTCGAGCCTCCCGCATTCCCTCCACGCCAAAGACCACACCGCGAAAAACGTTCGGGCTGACAGTACCACGCAGCCGCGGGATCGACTGCATGGGGTGGCACGAGTACGTCAGAATTCTGCCCGCGGATGGATTGGCCGATGGCCTGAGGGCCCGGTGCGATCGCGCACCCGACGTATGAACGAGAATGGTCCTGCGCGTTCGAAATCGGACCGTCCCCAACTCCCGAGCCGTCGAATCCAGTGCATCGTCCGGAACACAGACAAAGACGACGTGACATCCGTTCACGAGGTCGGCCCTGTTGCCTGCCCTGGCACATCCGATCCGCTGGGCCAGACGCAACGCTGCACTCCTGGTCCTGCTTACCACAGCCTCGATCCGGTAGCCGCGTTCCCCAAGGGCAACTCCCAGCGCGGTACCTACCGCACCGGCGCCGACCAGTCCTATCCGCACACGCTCTTTTCGCGGTTGCCCCACGTCCAATCAATTTCAGCAGTTTCCCAATCAAAAGCAACCGTTTGTTGAGCTTGAGGTCCCCAGTTTGCGCTTGCTTTCGCCGGACCGAATAATTACATTGGCGAGTTCCAAGGGAATCCCCGCGCCATGTCTTCGTATCTCCATAGACGTCACTTCACGATCGAACAGGCCCGCCGGATGCTGCCCACCGTTCGCCAGAAAGTAGAAGAGTTGGTCCGCCTGAAGAATCACCTCGACTCCATTCATTACGACATCTTCAAACACCAGTACCTCGGCGGCAAAGGCCCGAACGGACAGCGTTATCATCCGGCCGAACTGGAGCGCCTTGTGGAGTTGATGCATTACTTCGAGAAAGAAGGGCTCGTCATCAAGAGCATCCAGGAGGGTCTCGTCGACTTCCCGTGCGTCAGGGACAACCGTGAAGAAGCGTATCTGTGCTGGAAGCTGGGAGAAGCGGACATCGACTTCTGGCACACGATCAACGGCGGCTTCGCGGGTCGCCAGCCTCTTGCTCATCTCTAACCCATCCGGTTCGATCTGTGAATACGCGACCAAGGAAATCCGTGTCTCCCGCCTCTTTTCACAGCCGTCGCGAGAAGGACCTCTTCGACAACTTTGCGGATCTGGAATATCTGGAGTCCAGGTTCCACGAGTACCTTGGCCGTTACAAGTACTCCCGTTCCCACCGCCTTCTCATTTTGAAGGCGCTCGATTTTGCCCGGCTCGCCCACAACGGCCAGGAACGGGACGAGGGCATTCCGTACATCACGCATCCGGTCAGGGTCGCCAATATTCTGCTGCACGAAGTGGCCCAGATGGAGTCCGACCTCGTGTGCACGGCCCTGCTTCATGATGTCATCGAGGATTGCGCAATCACTACGCGGGAACTGAAGAACAACTTCAACGACCACGTCGCCCACATGGTCAAGGTACTCTCCAGGGACCCTCGCGTCGAGAACCACAAGCGTGTGTATTATGAAGGGATTCTACACGCCACCGACGACATCAAGCTCGTAAAGATCTGCGACCGGTTGGACAATCTCCGGTCCCTTCGATTCAGCACCAACAAGACCAAGGTCAAGCGCTATGTCAGCGAGACGGAGCGCAAGTACACGGTCCTGGCCGAACACCTCAATCCGTATGTCTTTCGGGAATTCAAGCATGAAATCCTGTTTCTGAGAAACCGGAGGTCGTGAGCATGGACTGCACTGTGGATATGCATCCGCGCGTATTCACCTCGGAGGCGACCGAGGTTGCCCATCGCGATCCAAGGGAGTTGTTCTGTCCGGATTTCGATCTGGGGTGTTTCGACGTGGCGGACGCACGGTTGTGCAAGCGCGGCGTGGACGTGGTCCTGGGGCATGTGCGCTATTTTACGCTGCCGGTGCTTTCCATCTGTCCTTTGTGCGACCGGCTGCCGTGAGGCGTGAAGACAACGAGAATCGTATTGACTGTGTCGGGCGCCGTTAGTATAATGGGGCCGCATCGGGCCCTTAGCTCAGCGGTCAGAGCAGAGGACTCATAATCCTTTGGTCCGGGGTTCAAATCCCTGAGGGCCCACCATCTCCCGACTCTTGCTCAACTCTGCTGCCCTCCTTTGGTCCGGGGTCGCCTCTGGCGAAAAATCCTGAGGACGACCATGACGGGCTGCTTCGAGAGACCTTACCTTGCGTCCTGACATCAAACGGATACTCGTGGTGCTCATGTATGCGTGAAAAAGCCGCCGGATGGCTGTGCCCGGCGGCTCCGCGATGAGTTTGCGGACAGGAACTATTTCAATCGGAAATAGATGGGAATCGAAATGGACACCTTGACCGGACGATCGCGCTGCATGCCCGGAGTGAATCGACACTTCTTCAGTACTTCCAGAGCCGCCCGACCGAATCCGACGCCCGTCTCGTCTTCCATCACGACCGCGTCCACCATTTGACCCTCTTCATCGATCGTGACCCGAAGGAGCACTTTTCCTTCCACGCCGGCCTGGCGAGCCAGTTCAGGATACTTCAGATGCCTCTGGATGTAGGCCGTGCCCCCGATGATGCTCGGCTCGGTGTCGTACGGAACGAAGACCTCTGCTTTCTCCTCGACGACGGGATTCGCAAACTCCGACGGGACCGGAGGCTTCTGGAACCAATCGAGTTCCACCGTGTCGATTTCTGTACCGGGATCCAGCAGCTCATCCGACCTCGCCATGATCGGCACGACAGGCTTCGCCGGCGGCCGCTCCCTGGCCATCTGCTCCGTACGCTCAATACCGACCACAGTAACAGTATCGCGAGGGTCCATCACGCGGCGTTCACCCTCGAACGTCACGACGCGAAAAGACAGCGCGACGATAACCAGCGCCACCATCAACGAAAGCTCGATAGTCTTGCGATAGTCCCCGCGTCGATCCCGCCTGTTCATCACACCTTCTTTCGTTGTCCCGTCCCGCGAAAGCAAAACGCCCGCGGTACTCCGCGGGCGTTTCTGCAACTTGCTTTTTCTTACTAACCCTTCAGTCGGAACGTCACCGGTATGGTTATCGATACCTTCACGGGTTTGTCGCGCTGCATGGCGGGCTGAAACTTGCACTTCATGACGACGTCCGCCGCTGCCTGGCCGAATCCCACGTTTCCGTCCTCCTTGAGAACTTCCACACGCAGCACGTTACCCTTGTCGTCGATGATCGCCTTGATCAACGCCTTTCCTTCGATGCCGGCCTGTCTAGCCAGTTCCGGGTACTTCAGGTTCTTTCGGATGAAATCGTATCCGCCGATCAGGTTCGGGGGCGAATCGTACGCTACAAAGATATCGGCTTCGTCGCCACCGTCGTCCTTCTTGGGCGGAGGAGGAGGCGGAGGAGGTATCTCCTCCAGATCGATTTCCGTATCGTCAATCGTTTCGTCCCCCAGCAGCGTCTCTTGCTCCGACTTGATCGGAATAGCCGGCCGGGCCGGTGGAGGCGGCCGCTTGACCTGCTTCGTCAAGTCGATCTTCGTCACTTCGAACACGATGCTCGGCTGCTCCACGTCGCGGCCCAAACCTCCGAAGTTGAGCAAACGAAACAGGATCGTCACCATCAGAAGAGCCAGAATCAACGAAAGTTCAAAATTCTTTCGATACTGGGCCTTCAATTCATGTAGTTTCATAACGACTCCTATCTTCTTCCGCAGGGTTAGACCGGGTGACGATCAATACTCCGCGCTGGGTTTCGACTTGGTGCCGTAGAAAATACGCAGAGCGCCGGCCTTGCGAAGCTCCTGCTGCACATCGTTGAGGACTCCCATTTTGGAATTCCGATCCACACGAAGAAAAACTATAAGTTGAACATCCCGCTCGATCTTCTGCCGTGCAATATCGTAGATTTCGGATGTCGAGCGAACGGGTATGTCATCAAACGACACGGTTTCCGTTTCGTCGATCCAGATGTACGACGTATGCGTCTTCGTTGCGAGCTTTTCGACCTTGTAAGCTTCGGGAATGTCCACGGGAAGGCCCGTGAACTTCTTGATGACGGTCGATACCATGAAAAACAGCAGCAGCGTGAACACGATATCAGACATCGATGCGCCGGGAATCTGCGGAACACCGCGTGGCTTTTTCTTGAACTTCATGTTAATCTCCCCTTGGCTCTACTTTTCGGGTTCCGCAATGGAAATCTTCTTGGCCTCTGCCTGCTTGAGCTGGTCCAGAACGGCCACGAACACCCGGTACGGAGTGTACCGCGTCGTCTTGACCGAAACAATCAGCTTGTCGTTCCTGGCAATGCGTTCCTTCACGATGTCACGGACCTGATTAAGAAACCGCGGTTCTTCATCGATGAGGATATTGCCGTTGTCGTTGATCAGGATGTTCATGATATTCTGCGGAGGAATAGGCTTGACCTCGCCTTCCGGCGGCAATACGAGGTCGATGCCTTTGTCGCTGCCGATCGTCGTAACGACCAGAAAGAAAATAAGGAGCAGGAAGGCCATGTCCGCCAGCGAAGCCGTTGGGATATCAGCCGAGGTCGTTTTTCGTTTTTCTACCAGCATGGGTTGATTCGCTGTTGGTTACTTCTTCTGCTCAATCTCGACGATGGCTTCGACGAGCGAGGCCGAGCTCTCTTCCATGTCGACGATCAGGCGATTGATTTTGGCGGTGAAGAAATTGTAGAAGAACTGCAGGATCATCGCAACGATGAGGCCGAACAGGGTCGTCAACAGGGCCACGGAGATACCCGTCGCGACGATCGCCGGTGAGATATCGTTGGCTTTGGCAATCGCCTCGAAAGCAAGGATCATACCCTGCACCGTTCCCGTAAAACCGAGCATGGGCGCGACCGCGATGAAGAAGGCAATCCACACCATACCACGATCGAGGAAGGCCATTTCAATGGCGCCCGCGTTGACAATGGCTTTTTCGACCTGGTCTATCCCTTTGTCCACACGCATCAAGCCCGCATGAAAAATGGCCGCCACAGACCCGCGTTGATTTGCCGAGACCTCCACTGCACGCTGCACCCCTCCTTCATCGAGCGCATTCTTGATCTTGACCAGGAACTTCCGGGTGTTGACTCCGGACCGGCTCAGGGTAATGAACCGCTCGATGCAGATGGCCAATCCCAGAATCAGACAGATAAGTATGGGATGCATGAAGCCACCGCCGTCCCAGTAGTAATCAATGAGTGATTTTTCCATAAAACGCAGGCCTCCTGAATTGATGTAACACTTTGCTGGAAAAGGTTAAGATGTGCTTTTTGATCCGCCGACAAACGGCTAATTCTAAAGCACATTTCGCTAAAAGTCAAATAAATTTTGCCCTTCCCAGCGGCCAGGACGGCCTGGGCGGCGCCGTGTACTCGGATCGGCGGCCCAAACTGTGGTGCAACGCTCCGGTCCACCCGATCATCACAGCGTTGTCCGTACACAACGCTTTGGGTGGAAAGAATACCTTTATTCGCCCGTCCCGGACCGCCTCCGCCATTCGGTGCCTCAACCGGCTGTTGGCCGCGACGCCTCCGGTGACGACCAGCTGGTCCAATCCATATCGCTCACAGGCGGCGACCGATTTCTCCGTCAGGACATCCACGATCGATTCCTGGAATCCGGCGCACACATCCGGCAGTCGTTCCGGCCGCAGGGACTCGGGATGTTTTCCGAGATAATTCATGACCGACGTTTTGAGGCCGCTGAAGCTGAAATGGAAATCCCCGCTGCTCCGCATCGGCCTCGGGAAAACGACTTTCGACGGGTCACCTCGTTGCGCAAGGCGGTCGATCACCGGGCCGGCCATAAGGGACCCCGGAACGGGCTCTACATTCAATAAACGGGCCACTTTGTCGAAACATTCCCCCGCCGCATCGTCGAGCGTCTCGCCAACGACTTCGTAGTCCCCGACCGATCGCGCCACGGCCAACAATGTGTGTCCTCCGGAGACGACCAGTGCCGCAAACGGAAAATCGGGAGACGGATCCACCAGCAGGCACGCCAGGATGTGTGCTTCGATATGATGGACACCGATCCACGGCGTGTTCCACGCCAGCGCAAGACCCTTGGCGATGTTCAACCCGACCAGCAGACTGCCGACCAGGCCCGGCCCTTGAGTCGCGGCAATCAAACCGGGAGGCCGTGGGGCCGCGGTCAGCACCTTCTTGACCACAGGCAGGACATTGCGCTGATGGGCCCGCGAAGCCAATTCCGGCACGATCCCGCCGAACTCACTGCCCTGGAGTTCGGAAGACACGGCCTGGGACAGGACCTTCCGTCCCCGCAGCACAGCCGCCGCCGTGTCGTCGCACGACGTCTCGATCGCCAGTACCACGAGCTCAGGGTTGGAGGTCGGTATCATCGAGGTGAATGAGGTTGAAACGGTTCGGGCTGAGCTGTGTCCACGTGACGTCGCGAGGCACGAGGATCTGCAGGACGGGCTGAGCGCGGTTGAGCCTCTGCTCGAGATCGTAGTCGATGACCCCTCGCACGCTGTCCCTCGACAGCGAAGCAAGGAAATCGATACCGCCGCGCAGCCGCAGGGAAAATGTCGACGGCTGCACGGCGACACTTACGTTGGGGGGAACATGAACCAGCTGGATGGACAGGTTTTCCATGACCGTTTCGCCGAGGGGCTGAATGTCCACGAAGACCTCTACCTCGGCTTCGCGAAACCGGATGCGTCGGGACGGCTTCAGGCCCAGACCCAGGGACAGCGTCTGGTCTTTGTTCACACCCTCGATATGCTCCTCTTCCGTGGGAACAAAAGGCACACTGTCGGCATAGCTCTCGGGAAGCTCCACATCCAGTGAGTCCGGATGGAGCCGGAAATTGCCCACCATCACGTATCCGGCTTCGCACGCCACGCGCACCAGCGGCCGAATGGGAATGCGCCGTCTAAGCAAACGCTCGTACCGCAGCGCAATCGTGTCCTTGGACGGAACGGAAACTACCACGGCCTGGGTGTTGGACGGCAGACGCACAGCACCGGCATGCTCGGACAATACGATCTCCTGTCCTTCCTTGATGACCGAAGCATCCAGCACGTAGCGAACGTCGAGGAAATACCGCAGGCCGATCAACGTCCGCCCGTCGCTTTCAAACAGCACCGGCACTTCGTCCGGAAGGTCCGACACTACGACGAGTCCCTCACGGACGTTCGTCAGCTGCAAGGGGACCGGAATGATGTGTTGAAATCGGTCGGAAGACTTGACGTAAAACCAAAGAATAAAAGCGACAACGACAGAAACAAGGAAGATTCTATAGCTTTTGAGGAGTTTCATTCCGCCTACCCCACCCCGTCACTCGCGGCGCCTCACCGTTCAGAGTGCGACAGTTTCTTGCCGATCCCCAGTTCGCCGTTGTCGATGCGCAGGTTGAATCCGCAATCGGGATTGGTGCAGACCCAGGCTTTGTAATGGATGCTCGCGCCGTCGCGTCCGTAGTCCGACAGAGGCACCAACGTTCCCTTCTCGCATTTCAGGCACTTCGGAAAATGCATTTCCATTTCGGAGCTCCTTTCCTATAATCTCGACACTTCCGGAATGTAGATAGCCTTGTACTCCTGTATGGCAAAACTGTCGGTCATGCTTGCAATGTAGTCGGCCATGTGGCGCGCATACAACGGGTCTTCCTGAAAGTCCCGTATAGTGTCCTGCACTTGCTTGTGGGGCAGCTTCCGAAGCCGGAACTCCGGTCCGACCTTGTGCGATGTATAGCGCTCGAGGAACTTGTCGTTCATCTGCAGCGGGTTGGTATAGTACGCTTTGAAGAGCTTGCGTATGACCTTTTCGCTTTTCTTGTTGACGCGATTGACCTGAAAATTATTGGCCAGCTCTTTCTGCAGGAAGGAATCCAATTCATTTTGCTTGCGGTTGACGTCCAGGCTGAAGATGACCAGCCATTCGTCAAAGTCGGTGAACCGCGCCTTCCGCCGGCAGAAATCCTCGACGCGGCGGATGGTGTTCTGGATCACGTCGCTGACAAGAATCCGGACGAGCCCGCTGATCAGGAGGTTGATATACTCGTCCGGCCGGTCGGGCAGGAGGTGTCCGATGGCGCACTGGTCCTCGACGTCCTGAACCAGTTTGAGTTCGCGTATGTCTCTCAGCGAGATGTAATGGGCCCTCAGGGCGTCTTCCAGGTCAAACGTCCGCTGCGCGATCTCGTCCGCGACGGCCGCGACCTGGCCTTCCAGGGTCAGCGGCATCAGGTTGTCGTAGTGGAGTTGGGAGAGATTCATGTCCGGATACACATATCGTTCACACCGCGTACTCGTGTGTTTGAGGATGCCCTCGCGAACGACGGCGGTCAAATTCAGTCCTTCGTAGCCGTACTTCTTTTCGATAAAATCGACGACCCGCAGGCTTTGATAGTTGTGCTTGAACCCACCGTAGTTCTCCCCCGAAAGCGTCCCTTCCACATCGTCTTCCCCGCTTAGAATGCGGTCGAGAATGGCCTCGCCGGTATGCCCGAACGGCGGATGGCCCAGGTCGTGGCCGAGGGCGATGGCCTCCGTCAGGTCCTCGTTGAGCCCCATGGCTTTGCAGATGGTCTTGGATACCTGGACGACCTCGACCGTATGGGTAAGGCGGCTCCGGTTGTGCTCGCTGTTTTGCTCGACAAGAATCTGCCGCTTGTCCGAAAGGTTACGGAACGAGTTAGAATAGATGATGCGGTCGCGGTCTCGCTGAAACGCCGTGCGGTGCGCGTCCTGGATTTCCTCATGCAGGCGAGACGTGTGCTGTCCCTGGCTGTGGCAGGCGTAGGGGGCGAGGATGCGGCCTTCCGACTCCTCGACGTATTGCCGGCCGCGCTCGATAAACACGGGCGCCGGCGTCTGTTCGGATTGTTTGACTGGCAGCATGTCCGTCCCAATGAAGAAGCCTGCACGGGTGCAGGCTTCGGCTTGAAAGTCTAACCCAGATAAGCTCTGAGTGCTTTGCTCCGCGATTTGTGCCTGAGCCGGTTGATCGCTTTCTCCTTGATCTGCCGGACACGCTCCCGCGTCAGCTGGAACTCTTCGCCGATCTCCTCGAGCGTCAGCGACCGCTCGATGCCCAGACCGAAATACAGCTTGATGATCTTCGCTTCACGTTCGCTCAGGGACGATAACGTGTTTTCGATGTCCTGACGCAGCGATTCCGTCATCAGAATGTCGTCCGGAAGCGGATTGACCTTGTCCGGTACCGTATCCATCAGCACGCTCTTCTCGTCTTCCTGCAACGGAGCATCCAAAGACAAATGGCGCTTGGATATTCTCAGGGCATCCGAGACATCGTAATCTTTGATCTCCAGCTCGGTGGCGATTTCCTCGGTGCTGGGCTCCCGCTCGAATTCCTGCTCGAGTTCGTTGTACGCCTTGCCGATCTTGTTGAGCATGCCGACCCGGTTCAACGGCAGCCGCACGATGCGCGAGTGTTCGGCAATGGCCTGCAGGATCGACTGTCGAATCCACCACACGGCATACGAGA
>JBBIJR010000078.1:0-15247 GCA_037445875.1 Bacteroidota bacterium
TCCTCATGCCTTCTACAAAACAGTGATAGTAGAACACGGCATCGATTCCCGAATTGCGGTGTTCACGCGTCACGCCGAGCGTAATCACTCGGAGCGACTTCATCTTCCCCTTTCGCGTGTTCCACAGGATCTTGAGCAAACCGGTTGGAAAAAGACGGCCGTCACGCACCTTGATCAACGCCTCATGGATGTTGGGAACGGAAAGGCAGAATCCGACCGGCTCCCCCTTGTGCTCGGCAAAGAACATCAGGTCCGGATCCACGATGGATTTCATTTGTTTGCCGAGGTAATCGAACTCTTCATCGGTCATCGGGACGAAGCCCCAGTTCTTTTCCCACGCTGCGTTGTATACCTTCTTGACCGCCTGGACCTCTTCGCTGAATCGTTTCATGTTGAGTTTGCGAATGGTGAACTCGTTCCGTTTCAGGATCAGGTTCACGCCGCGGGTCAGCCGATCGGGAATCGTCCGCGGGACCCCCATCTCATACGCGAGCAGATCCTTGGCTTTCGTGAATCCGTTGGCTTCGACAAGATCAACGTAGTACCGCGGGTTATAGGTCATCATGATCTGCGGAGGTCGGTCAAACCCCTCCACGAGCAGCCCCCACTCGTCATTGGATGACATGTTCGCAGGGCCCCGGATGACGGTCATCCCACGCTCCTTCAGATAGCGCGCGACCGTATTGAACAAGGCAGACGCAGCGTCGGCGTCATTCAAGCACTCGAACAGTCCAAAAAAGCCGGTCTTCTCTTCATGGAAACGATTGTGCAGGTGGTTGATAATGGCGGCCATGCGACCCACGATCCGGCCGTCTCTACGGCAGAGAAAGAACGCTACGTCCGCATGCCGGAAGAACGGGTTCTTCTTTGGCGACAGAAACTCCTTCCGTTCGACGATCAGATGCGGGACCCAGTTTGGATCCTCCCGGTACACGACCCAAGGAAACCTTATAAACTCACCCAATTGGCCGGAATCGACCAGAGTGACCTGAACCCCGGTCACACGCGCACTCCCAGTTTACATGTGGATGTTCTGCAGGATTAAAAGAACCAAAAAGCTGGAAAAGGTAGCCATTGAAAGAAACTAAATCAATAACAAAACAAAACCTTATTCTCGGTCAAAATAAGGAGTCCCCACCTCCAGGCGGTCTTGCGCCGGGGAAATGTGCTTGATTTTTACGTCTCATTTTGATTAAAATTCCACTGTTCCCCAAACGCGATGAATCCCGCCGGTGTCTCTCGGCGGCGGTTCAACTGATCTTTTCCTGGTCTGTTTCCCTCGAGGAGGAGTCCTTTCCATGATGCTGAAGCAACTGTCAACGTGTCTCACCGCGATGCTCTGCGGCGTGCTGGTCCATGGCTGGCTGTGGGCCCAGAACAAACCGGCGCCAAAATGGGTCAACGAGCTGCCGGTGTCGGAGGGTTCCTTGTTCGCCGTGGGCGTGGTCAACCGCTATTTTGAGAAGAAGGCGGGCGAAGATGCTGCGGCCCAGGCGGCGCGCATGGAACTGGCCCAGACGATCCGCGTCAGCGTAAAGACCATCACGCGTTCCTGGGGTGGAACGACGGTGGGGTCAGGTTTTCTGCAGGAAATGGAAAAGAGCATCGACGAAGACGTCATGGCCGCCGTGGCCAGCGCCAGGATCCTCGAGACGTGGATCGATCCGGAAGGGCTGATCTATGCCCTGGCCGAACTTTCACTGGCCGGCTCGGTGGGGGCGATACAGAAGAAGGTCGTGGATCAGGTGAAGAAGACCGCGGACAGTAAGAAAGACTTCAAGAAGATCGAAAAGCTCGAGGTTTCCCTGAAGGGATTGAAAGATCCGAAGTCGTACGTCCGAAAGGACAAACCGGACTGGATTCAGGTGCTGCCCGATGAAGCCGATGCGATCTATGCGGTCGGTATCGCCGAGAAGTTCTACTTTTATGTCAACGGCCGCGAGGCGGCCAAGGATAAGGCGCGCGCCGAGCTGGGGCAGACGCTCAAGTCGGAAGTCAGTGCGATACTGACCGATTGGTACGAAGTCAACGAAGGAAGCGAATCCTATGTCCTCGAACGCAGCGTGGTCGATGAAATGGCCGAGTCGGTGTCCGAGGCCACCTTGAGCGGATCGCAGATCGTGGAAACCTGGTACGACCGGCAGGCGAAATGGCATTATGCCCTGGCTCGCATGTCTCTGAGCAGCGTCGTCAACCAGGTGACGGAAAAAGCCAAGGCCAAGGTGACGGACACGAAAGCGCTGAAAGGGCTGAGCAATCGGCTGGAGAAGCTGATCAATCGTTCCTACATGAAGCTGGAGGGAGATCAGCCGGGCTGGATCACCAAGGTGCCGAAGGATCAGGGCGCCATCTTCGCGGTCGGAATCGATGAGGGCAAGTATTTTTCCCAGACGCAGGGCATCGAGAAGGCGAAGGCGGCGGCCCGCACGAAGCTCGCCAAGGCGGTCGAAGTGCAAGTCGAGTCCGTCACCAAGAGCTGGCTGGAGATCAAGGAAACGAGCGACGCATTCAGCGGGCAGCCGTTGAACGACTATCTCTCCCAGTTGACGAAGGAGGCCACGGACGTCAGCCTCGAAGGTTCGCAGATCGTTTCGACGTTCGTCAAGACGACCAAGGAAGGGAAGACGTCGTTCTATGCGCTGGGCAGGCTGTACACGGGGGGCATGATCGCCAAGCTGAAAAAGAAGGCCGCGGAAGTGATCAAGGTGCCCGAGCCCACGGAGGACCTTAGCCACGATGAAAAGGTCGAGAGTATCCTCTCCACCGGTCGTGAAAAAGCCAAGGCCGCCCTGGAGAAACTGAACGCAGCTCTGGATAAGCTTGATTCCAAACTGTGAGCGAATGGACTAATCAGGAGGCTATGTCATGAAGAAACTGTTTTGTGTACTGGCGGCGTTGACTGTGGTTGCGCTGGTGATTCCGCAGAACGAAGCGGCTGCCCAGAAGAAGAAGAAAAAGGCGAAGTCGGGCGGTGTACCGGAGTGGATTTCCAAACCCGGAATCTATGAAGATGTAATCGTCGCCGCGGGCATCGGGGAAGGCATGTCCGAACAATCGGCCAAGAGCGAGGCGGAACTCAGCGCACGCAAGAAGATCGCCGACGTGATCCAGACCAACGTGCGAAGCCTGTCCACCCATTTCATGGAAGAGGCGAGCACCACGACGGAATCCGGATCTTCGTCGGCCGCGCAGGAGTATTTCAGTGAAGTCACGCAGAGCCTCACCGACCTGACGCTCAAGAACGTTTTCATCGAGGAATACTATCCGCCGAAAGGTGAAAAAGTCGGCAAGAAGAACATCAAGTTCTACGCCAAGGCCGTGCTGAAGAAGACCGACCTGGAGCAAGCGTTCAAGGAACAGGTATCCAAAGACGCCGCTGCGGACAAGATCAAGGGCGTCAAGATGAGCGCGAACAAGGCGATCGCGGCCCTGGACAAAGCAATTGCCAAGTGGAACAACGAAGGTGGGGCGGAAGATAGCGGCGAATCGGCGGGCGGAGGCAAGGAGCTGATCGACGATACCGCGATGGCCGGCGGAGGCATGACGGAGATCAAGACGGAAACCGGCGGATCCCAGACCGGCGGAGGCGCTTCGTACGGTGACTGGACCAAGAGCCTTCCCAACATGCCCAAACGGGACGGATACTACCAGGGATTGGGTGTGGTGACCGTCAGCGCCAAACAAGGAGAGGATGCGCAGAAGGCCGAGTCGGAAGCCCGGGCGCAGGTCATTCGCGCCATCCGGTCGGAAATCTCCAGCAAGGTTACCAGCGTCATGGAGGAGACCACCAAAGGCGGCGCTTCGGAATACAGCGAGAGTTTCAATTCCGTGACCGAGTCGTTTTCCAGCGAAACGTTGAAGAACCTCAAGGTGGAATTCCACATCGACAAGAAGAACAAGAAACACTACGCGTACTGTGAGATCGCCGTCGCCGAGGTAGAGCGCCAGTTTGCCGAGCGGCTGAAGAAGGCCATCAACGTCGCCCGGACGTACTTTCAGGCAGCGAAAAAAGCCGAAGGCAGCGGTGATTATTACCTTGCACTGACGCAGTATCTGGAAGGCGCCAAGGAAGTCGTGATCGCCGAACTCATCAACAAGGAGCCGATCGAAGGCGATCTGGATGGTTCCGGTAAGAGTGTGTCCGTTCGTGCAACCTTCGATACGGAACTGAAGAACCTCCTGGGCAAAATGCGCGTGGAGATTGTCAGCGGAGAAGGCCAGAAGGGAGTCAAAGGAGAACCCCTGGCCCAGCCGCTCGTGGCCAAGCTGATCTACGATCGCGGCGGATCCGCCATCCCGGTCAAGAACGCCGATCTCGCCTCTTCCTCGGTGTCTCCGAGCGTTGTAAAAGCCGATGAGACCGCGAAGACGGACGGGCAAGGCGTCGCTAGCTTCACGGTACACTCCGTCGAAACCGTCAATCCCAGCGGGGTCAACAAGGTCCGGATAGGCCTGAGCACGCGCGACTTCGAGGCCTTTCAGCAGCAATTGCCCGCAGCCGTCGAGAAGGCGCGTAACGTTTTCAAGGAATTTTCGTTCACGGCCAAAGGGTCTGCCATTACGCGGATCGTGATCCTGGTGTTTGAAGTCAACATGGGCAAGGAACAGGCCGTTTCCATTGTGGAGGGAGATATCGTCAAGTCCCTTGTCAGCAACAAATTCAAAGTCATCGACAAGTCCGAGGTGTTCAAGGCCGTCAGCCGGGAAGCGGCCCGTTCAGCGGCGGCCTCCAGCAATGACGACGTGGTGGCCAACGCGCTGAAGGCCGTCGCCGATGTGCTGATCATCGGTTCTGTGGAAGCCAAAGAATCCGAAGGCGGGGCCACGACCCCATACGGCAGCAGCAGTCGCAAGACATCCTGGGCCGGCGGTTCGGTGCGATGTATCGACCTGGAAACGGGCAAGATCATTGCGAACTCCGAGAAACAGGGCATCCGCGGACAGCAGCTTTCCCTTGAAAAAGCCGGTATCATGGCTCTCCAGGCCCTTAGCCAGGAAACGTCCAAGGAAATCCTGTCCGGATTGAACGCCGCATTGAAGTGAAACCAGGAGGATTTGGCCCTATGAAGAGCGTGTTATGGACGTTGGTGCTGACTGCAGGAGTGGTCTCCTGCGGTCCGCAGAAGAAACCGGGAGACGAATCCGGCACCACGGTTCAACAGCCGGTCCCTCCGGATTCGCCCGCGGTTGTCGCCGATGCCGGGTCACTTGATGAACTGGTATACGAAGGCGTCGGTGCATCGCTGCTGAAGAAGGAATCGCTTGCCCGTTCTCAGGCCGAGCAGAAGGGGCGCGTGGCCATCATGAAAGTGCTTGGAGAAGATGCTGCCGCCCTGATACGCCTGTTCGCTCAACGACACGCCGAAGTACTCACGGAAGGTGCGGATGTCGAAACGTTTGCACACTCGGTCGAGGCGGCCCTCAACAAATCGACAACGCTGCGCGGCAGCCGCGTTTCCGAATACACCCAGTCCGAAAACAAGGATACGACTTTTGCCGTACTGGAAATGCCGCTGATGTCGGGTTACTACGCCATAGAACAGGCCCTGGCAGACGTCGGACAGAAAGGCCAATACCTGAAATCGGAAAACGAGTTCAGGAAAATGTTCAAGGAGTTCTTTCTTGCAGAAAAAAAGAAACTGCTTACCGTTCCCAGCTGACACGTATACATAAACAGTTCTGCGGTCATCAATCGCTGCAAAAACAAGGATCACCGATACATGATGGCTAAATGTTTTCTTGTCAACTTCCTGGTCTTGGTGCTGGCTGCGGCGCCTCTGGTGGCGCAAGGCGGTGACGAGGACTACAAGCGCGGTGTCAGGGCGTTTGAGGACGGCCAATACGAACAAGCCGTACATGCGTTTCAGTCAGCCCTCAAAGCCTATACGTCTTCGAGCAACAAAGCAGGCATGGCGGACGTCCACAATTACCTTGGACTGGTCTATCAGGTTCTGAACCAGTACACCAAGTCCATCGAACATTTCCAGCCCGCCGTGCAGTTGTTTCTGGAGACCAAAAACAAGTCCGGGGCCGCCAGTGCGATGGGCAACTGGGGTATTTCGGAATTCCGGGCGAAAGAATCGGACCTAAGGAAACAGAAGAAGAAGTTCACCATCGCCGATATCGGGAAAATCATGGCTTTCCACTTGAAGGCCAAGCAGTATCACGAGGAATTGAAGGACCAGACGGGCATTGGCAGCGACCTAAACAATATTTCGACGATGTACTTTGAGGCCGGATTCTACCAGGAGGCCGCCGATTACCTCAATCAGGCGCTCGCCCTCCACATGAAAATGGGCTACAAAGGCGGCATCGCGTACGATCTGGCCAACCTCGGCCGGGTGTATTTCAAGACCGAACAGATACCGGATGCGCTGAAGTACTATCAGAAGAGCGCGGACATCCTGGAGGACATCGGAGACCGGGAAGGGCTCTGGAAAACGTATTACTTCATGGCCCGTATTCACGAGGTAAATCAGGATCCCAAGTCGGCCATTGCCGCACTGAAGAAATCGGTCGATCAGATCGAGCACCTGCGGGGCAACTTCACCGACAAGGAGTTCTTCGACAGTTTTCTCTCCAACAAGGTTCCCGTTTATAAGCGGTTGATCATGCTGCTGAAGCAGACGGGCAATCTGGCGGAGGCGCTGCAGTACATCGAGCGGAGCAAGGCCAAACTCTCCAACGACGTCATCGGGTCCGGCCAGATCCAGGTGACCGAAAAAGCGGCGCAGGAGAAGATCGACAAGGTCCAATCCCTGCAGGTCAAGAACG
Source organism: Bacteroidota bacterium (assembly GCA_037445875.1). Classification (GTDB taxonomy): domain Bacteria; phylum CLD3; class CLD3; order SB21; family SB21; genus JBBIJR01. Next base: position 6,775 of record JBBIJR010000078.1, read on the forward strand.
AGGAACTGGAAAAAGCTCTTGCCGAAGAGAAGGCCAAGCCGCTGGAGAAGCAGGACAAATCGAAGATCGACAGCCTCAGCAAGACTCTGACCCAGACGCAGGGCGATTTCAATGCGTTGATGATCGACCTGGAGACAAAGTACCCGAACATCTACCAGGTGATCAAGGTGGATCCGATTCAGCTCACCGACCTGCAGAAGCAGCTGCCGGACGATGTAGTACTGCTGGAGTACTTCCCGGCCAGCGACGCGCTGTACATTTTCATGATCACGCGGGACAAGGTCGAGGCCAAGTCCGTTCCGGTGGCCGATACGTACCTGGATTCGCTGGTGAACAAGTACCGGTATTACATTTCGGACGTAACGTCCCTGCTGCGCCGCGGCAAGTTCGATCTGAAGATGACCGGATGGAAGCCCGGCGCCGACACGCGGTTCTACGAACGACACACCAAGCCGCTGCGGGACATCATGGTGCAGTTGTATGACTACCTGATCCTGCCGGTCTGGGACCACATCAAGGACGACAGGATCAAGACCATCACGGTCATACCGGCGGCCGGTCTCTATTACGTGCCGTTCCAATGCCTCGCCACCGAGACCACGGACGGCGATATTCAATTCCTGATCGAAAAGAAAGCGGTCAATTATCTGACGGCGGCCACGCTGATGGACCTGGTCTCTGCGGACAAACAACGGGCGATCCAGAATGTCCTCGTGTTCGGAAATCCGGACGGAAGCTTGCCCGGTGCCGAGGAGGAAGCCAAAGTGATCCAGGCGGCATACACCAACGCCGTCCTCTATAAGAACCAGGAGGCGACCAAAGACAAGGCAAAGAGCCAGTCCGGACGGTACGAAGTGGTGCATTTTGCTACGCACGGCTTCCTATCGAGCGATGAGCCGCAGAAGTCGTTTCTGCTCATGGCACCCAACGCAGCCAAGAACGAGGACGATAAACTGACCATCAGCGAAATCCTCCGGCTCCCCTTGAAGGACGCCAATCAGTTGGTGGTGTTGTCGGCCTGCAATACATCGATGGGCAAGAGCGCCACGGGTGTAGAGCTCATCAGCCTTTCGCGTGCGTTCGCCGTCGCCGGTGCACCGACCACCGTGGCGACGTTATGGCCCGTCGACGACGAATCGACCAAGATCATCATGATCAATTTTTACGACGGACTGAAGAAAGGATTGAGCAAATCAGAAGCCATGCGCAAGGCCCAGACGGCCCTGATTCGGAAAGGGGACTATCACGTCCATCCGTTTTTCTGGGCGCCGTATGTCATGATCGGAAACCCCAAGTGACATGACTCGTTCACGGCGGCAGACTGTCCGAATCCCCGGAGGATTGCTTCCGGGGATTCTTGTTGAATGGATGGTACGTTTGTGAGTAGTTTGGCAGGCCCGGACACACCGAACAAGGAGACGCTCATGAAACGGCTCAGTATACTTCTGTTGTTTGTCTCTTTCTCCGGCCTTTCGGCCCAGGACCGTACACTCATCTCGGTCTTCCCGTTCGAGGACCGGTCCGAAACGGCGCAGCAACCGTGGCTGGTCTATGGCTGGAGCGATCTGGTCGCGCGTGGACTCGACGGCAGCGGCGTTTTTCAGACGGTACCGATGGACGAAGTTCATCGTGCGCACATCGATGCGGACATCTACCCGCTGTCGCTATTTGAGGGAAAGACCACGCCGACGTTTCTCAAGTATCACCTGGATTGGCAGGCCAACTACTGTGTTCTGGGTTCGTACCGAATATGGGAAGACTCTGTCGAAGTGGCGTTTCGTCTCTTCCGGATTGCAACGCAGTCCTTCACACGGATCGATGCCATCAAGGGCCGATGGGTCGAGTATACCGATTTCTATCTCACGGCGTACCGCCTGATGGAGGCTTTGTACGCGCAGCTCATCACGCAGCTGGATTTCTCGCTGCAGCGGGAAGTCATTGTACGAAGTCACGATGCAACGCGCAGCGCGGTCGCCGACCTTGAAGCGTTCCGTTCGTACATCCGAACGTGGATGGCCCTCAGGTACTACGAGGACGGCATCGATCGCTCGCAGAAGGGGAAGTGGGACGATGCCATTCGTTATTTCCGCGCGTCTATGGCCGTTGACGAGACCCGGGCCCTCAACACGGCATCGAACCTGTCCAGCGTATACGTCCTGCGCGGGAGCGACGCGCTGGCCCTCAAAAAATACGACGAGGCCGTCCGCGACTATCGCGCCGCATTGGACTTCTTCCCCAAGAACATCCCCGCGCTGTACAATCTGGGCAACGCTTTCAAGGAGCAAGGGAACTGGACGGAAGCGCTCGAACACTACGGGAAGGTCCTCGACCTGGATCCGGGAGATTTTGACGCATTGATCAACACGGGTTACGTGCTCGAAGCGCAGGGCAGGCATGGAGAAGCTGTGGCCGCCTATGAGCGCGCAGTGAAGGCGCGAGACTCCAGCGCTGTCGCCTACTATTACCTGGGTGTCGCCCTCGACAATAGCGGAGACACGGCACGTGCGATGCACTCCTATCGCAGGGCGATCGAGCTGGATGGCACGCTACCCGGTGCCCATCTGAATCTGGGCATCATCTTGAAGCAGCAAAAGGACTTCGCCGGTGCGAGGAAACACTACACGTCCGCTATCACGTACGATCCAAACAACGTCCTGGCGCACCGCAACCTTGGTATCTTGTTGATGCACGACAAGAAGGAGGCCGCGCAGGCTCTGTGGCACCTCGAGCGAACACTCGAACTCGATCCGAATCAGCCGGACGCGGACGCGATCCGTAAGAACATTGCAGTTTTGAAGAAGCGGAAGAAATGACGGACGCATCGTGCGGTGAAGAAAGGCGAAGCCGACAAGAACCAGTTATCGAACGGATTGAATGACGGAAGCAGGCACGTCGATCTCCATCTCCAGCAAGGCCTGGGCCAGGGTTTTGCCCTGCGGATCGAGCAGGAGCGACTGAGTACCGCCTCCGCCCAGGGTCTCTTCCAGTAGAAAATTCAATCCAAGAAGATTGTCCAATTCATAACGTATGACTTTCCCTCGGGTCTGTCCGAGGAAGAACGTCTTCACCTTGTCTTTCGTCAAGTGGAGTTTGAGCCACTCGTAGGCCATCGGCGATCGGGCGAGCACACCGATATTACAGGTGTCGCCTTTATCGCCGGACCGGGCATAGGCGAGTTGCCGCAGTTTGATCGCCTTTCGTTTTCCTGGGAACTTGGCGGATCGTCCACGGGGTGGGGGAGGGGATGACGGTTCCTCATCCGTCTGCTTGCGAACGCGCACGGGGAACGATATTTCGTAAAACTCCTCGTCGCCATTGGTCGATACCGCGAGAACCTTCGCTTTCACGCGCGACCGGTGCATCAGGGCGGGCCAGTAGGCCACGACGGGGACCGGCCTGGGACGGCCGCGTCCGGTTACGGCCATACCCGCCGGTCCTGAAAGTATAAGGGTTGAAAGCGCTTTGCCGAAGTCTTTGATCTTGCGCACATCTTTGTCGCGGACACTGAATCGGAGGAGGATCTCGTTGGGCTCATAGGAGGAGAGGTGCCGTGGCCAGCACGATCCGGCCCCGATCATGGTCGTGTCCGTCGCTTCGAACATATGCCGGAGCTTGTTCCAGAATATTCCGGCAATCACCTCCGCCTTTTTGAACGTCTCGGGGCCGGATACGAGAACTTCACCGCTGGCCTTCCATCCATCGTCATACGACATCGAGACTTTGAGATGGTCCGGTTCGGGTTTTCCTTTTATGCCGTAGACGCGCACGCGGTCCTTGCTTTCCTGTTTGAGGCGAATGGTATCGAATCGCGCTATGCCGTCGGGTGAGATGTAGTTGGCCGGATCCCCCATCTCGTACATCAGTTGTTCCTTTACGGTCTTTTCGTTCACGCAGCCGCCGGTCCGGGGATGCTTGGTGACGACGAACTCGCCGCTCGGCATCATCTCGATGATCGGGTATCCGATGTCGTGATACGAGGGAACCTGGTGCCAGTCGGTGATGTTGCCACCCGTGGCTTGAGCGCCGCACTCGATGATATGTCCGGCGACGATCCCGGCCGCCATTTTATCCCAGTCTTCCATGGCCCAGCCGAATTCGTGGATCATGGGGGCGAGGGTGATACCCGTATCCGTGACGCGGCCCGTCACCACGATGTGGCAGCCGCTGTCCAGCGCTTTCACAACGGGTTCGGCGCCCAGGTAGATGTTGGCCGACGTGATGCGGGAGCGGACCTTGAGAAAGCTTTCGCCGCTTTCCATGTTCGTAAAGCGTTCCCCGGCAGCTGTGAGCTCGTACAGGGCACCCACAATATCGTCGCCGTACACAATGCCTACCTTGATGTCGAGGTTCGATTTTCTGGCCAATTCCACGATCTTGCGTCCCAGTCCGATCGGATTGATCCCGCCGGCATTAGAGATCACGCGGACTTTCTTCTTCACAATGAGGGGCAGGCATTCCGCGATCTGGTCCAGAAAATCGGTCGCGTATCCCAGTTCCGAATTCGTCGCACGCTGCCGCTGGAGAATCGACATCGTAATTTCCGCAAGGAAATCCATGGTGATGTAGTCCAGGGGGCCGCCGAGCAGTTGGCGGCGGAGCGCCGAAAGGTCATCGCCCCAGTATCCGCCCGCATTCGCAATTCGAATCTTCTTCTTCACGCGCTAAATGGGGTTAGGTGATGAATCAACAAAAGGCCGTACGTATCGGCATACCGGACGAGCCGATTCGGCCTGGACGGCATCCGGTCCGTCTCACAAACGTTCAGCGAAATCGTATGCCGATCAGTACCACTTGGGAACGAACTTGTAGCCGTAGCTGATCACGCCGGCGTCGCCCTCGCTCTGAATGCGGCGGAACTCGAGGCGGACGTCCATCCCGATGCGGATCTTGTCCACGTCGCAGTCGGTAAACTGTGCCATGACACGGGTACCATCCGCCAGTTCGGCGATCCCCAGCGCGTAGGGCGCGAGGTCCTTGAACTGGGCCGACGCGGTCCTTATGATCGTATAGGTGACCACCTTGCCGCTATCGGGCAGCAGCACTTTCACACATTCGGTATCTCCCGTCTCGGGGTCGATCTTGCGCGGGGGGAAGTAGGTCTTGCCGCTCTTTTTGAATCGCACCGCCTCCAGACGATACCGCTGCGGGTATTCGCGCCAGTTGCGCGAGCTGAACATGCTCATGAGCCCACCTCCAGGATGTGGACGACCGACGAGGCACCGGTACCGCCCATGTTTTGGGTCATCCCGATCCTGGGCAGCGACGGTATCTGCCGTCCCTTTTCCGCCTGCGCCGTCAATTGTTTGTAAACCTCCACGATCTGGGCCACACCCGTCGCACCTACCGGATGACCTTTAGATTTCAAACCGCCGGAAGAATTGATAGGGAACTTCCCTTCAAGGGACGTTTCACATGCGAGGATCGCTGGCCCCGCCTTGCCGGGTTCGAATTTTCCGATCGACTCGGCGACCATGATTTCTGCGATCGTAAAGCAATCGTGCAGCTCGGCAAATTGAATATCCTCGATCCGTTTGTCGGCCATTTTCAGCGCCCGACGGGCAGCCACGGCGGCGGACTTGATCGCGGTAAGGTTGTCGCGCTGGGCGAGGGCGATCGAGTCGGTTCCCACCGCCGATCCCAGCACTTTGACCCAGGGCCTTTTGAGCTTTCGTGCAATCTCGGGTGTGGTGACAATCACGGCGGCCGCACCGTCCGTGATCGGGGAACAATCCAGAATACGAAGCGGATCGGCTACCATCACTGAACTGCTCACCTGATCGGCTGTGACCTCGTGCGGATACTGGGCCACAGGGTTTCTTGCGCCGTTACGGTGATTCTTGACCGCAACGGCCGAAAGCATTTCGCGGGTCGTTCCGTACCGGGCCATGTGAGCGTGGGCCATCATGGCGTAAAGTCCGGGGAACGTCGCGCCGTGGAAGACCTCATATTCTTGGTCGGCGGCCGTTGCCAGCGCAGCCGTCGCTTCGTCTCCCGAGCAGTCCGTCATTTTTTCCACGCCGGCGGCCATCACGATCTCGGAAGCTCCCGAAGCAACCTCCAGAAAAGCCAGCCGGAAGGCCATGCCCCCTGATGCGCAGGCCGACTCGACCCGTACGGCCGGAATGCCCCGCATACCCAGGTAATCTGCCATCAGCGCTCCGAGGTGTTCCTGTCCGACAAAAAGACCGCCGGACATGCATCCGACGTACAGGGAATCCAGCCGGTCCACACCGGCGTTCCGTATCGCTCCGAGGGCCGCATCCACAAAAAGATCCCGGATCGAGGAGCGCCAGACCTCTCCCCATTCCGACATCCCAACGCCTACTACGCAAACGTCTCGCATGGGTAGCTCACCTCCTAGTCGTTCTTTCTGATCTTGTGACGATACTTGGCGTAGGTTCCATAATCGACATAGATGAGTTGTTCCTCCAACAGCTTCTTCGTACGAACGGCCTTGTCCCGCACCTCGTCGATGCGGCCGGTTACTTTCCAGATGAAAGCGTCGGAGCCCGCACCGGAACCGTACGAACACATAAAAACGAGGTCACCGGGCTTGCAGACATCCAGAGTCGCCGTCAGTCCGATCGGCGATGCTCCGGAATAGGTGTTGCCGAGTGTCGGCGCTAGCCATCCGGGATCGATCTGCTGCTGGGTGAATCCGAGGTCCAGGGCCACCTTCTGCGGGAACTTACCGTTCGGCTGGTGGAACACGGCATACGCAAAGTCCTTCGGGGACATGCCGGCCTTCTCGAGAATGGCCAGCGACGCACCTTTGGTGTGGGCGAAATACGCCTCCTCACCCGTGAACCGCCCTCCGTGCTGAGGGTAGAACTGATGTTCCCTTCTCCAGAAGTCCGGCATATCTGTCATGAACGAGTGCGTGAACAGGCATTCGGCAACGAGGTGATCGTTACCCATGATGAAAGCTCCGGCACCGGCGGCGGCAGAGAATTCGAGCGCATCGGAGGGAGCGCCCTGGGACGTGTCCGCCGCAATCGCAAGGGCGTACTTCATGTAACCCGATGCAACATGGGACAGCGCCACGAACATCGCTTCGGAGCCGGCTTTGCAGGCGAACTCAAAATCGGCGCAATGGATATTGGGTGTGGCGCCGATGGCTTCGGCCACGGTGGTTCCCGACGGCTTGACCGCGTACGGATGTGACTCGGATCCGACGTACACGGCTCCGATGTCCTGTGGATCCACGACTGCCGCTCTCCTTAGTGCGTTGCGGGCCGCCTCCACGGAAAGCGTGATCGTGTCCATATCCGGCGGGGGCACCGATTTCTCACGCAGCATCAAACCTTTTTTGTAGCTTTGCGCATCCATCCCCCAGGTCTTCGCGATCTCTTCTACTTTGATCCTGTGTCTGGGCAGATGCGCTCCGTAACCGACTATGCCGGCCATAACATCACCTCCGTGGTTGGTGGTGTCGGGATTGTCGTTGTTCGTTGAAATCCGGAAGGGGTGATCGATCGAGTGTGGGAGAATGAGCGCCAAGATTCCATCGTTGAGAACGTATACTCCATTCGTGAGACTAACAAGCTGAACATCCACGCACAGGACCTGAGGGGCGTTGTTCTTCACTTGCGCTGTGTTAGGACCTTCGCTTCCGGTTCCTTTTCATAGTATTCGCCCGTCTTGCGGCTCTCGCTCACCTCACCGAGTTCCTCGAACACGTGGGACAGCTCATCGCATCCGCTTCCCTTGATGCCGCGGATGGTGTAATCTACGGATCCGTCCTTCTTGATTGTGAATTCGATTTCCCGGTATTCGGTTGGCATATTAGGACCACTTCCTCAGGACCAGACGAATCGATTGCTGATCGTCGGTCGTTTCCTTGACCAATTGGAAGCCGGCTTTCTTCGCCTCGGCCAGTACCTTGTGGTAGGCATACTGGCGGGACAATTGCTCGATGAAATCGGGGCGTTTTTTCAGGATCAGGTCATCGCCCGCGAGTTCATAGACGCCCTCGTTGTTGCGTACGAATCCGACGACGCCGAACGGGGTTTTCACAGCGACGTCTACCTCGTGAACGCGATGCAGCAGCGTCTTGATTTTGCGCGTTCGTAGGATTTCGCAATTCAGATCCGTCAGAGCGGCCTTGAGAAAGATCGATTCCCTGAGAGCGGTCTTGAGAGAAACAAACCTGGACATGCACGGCCTTTCGCCATCGATGTGCAACAAATTAGGAAAAAAATTGCGCCTTTCCAAAGAATTTTGTTGCAGAGCGTGGAGTTTCGCAGTTTTTCTCTTTTAGCGGAGCGGGGAATTCCTTACCATCCGGTTGTTAACGGGACGAATCCCCATGAGCCGAAGAAAAACGTGGAAGAAGTTCCTCACGCTTCTGGCATTGAGCAGTGCCGCGGGAGCGTTGTACCTGAATCCTGATCTCCGGCGAACCCTCGTACCGGACGCCGACGAAGCGGTCATCACCAGGGTCGTCGACGGGGATACGTTCGAAATCTCGTAT
>JBBIJR010000079.1:0-14938 GCA_037445875.1 Bacteroidota bacterium
AAATCGGCCGGCTTCCCGGAACCGGCCCCACCCAAGCATCCATCGTGCAACCGCGACCATGGGAACCTGCACGACCGATTCGAAAATCGGGTAAACGGAATACCATCGCCCGTCCACCCCGCGGGCCACTCCAAACTTCGGCCACGCCTCGAGATCCACCGGCGAGGTGTGCTGACTGTCCGCTATGGCCAGCGCCGTTCGGAAAACCACCTCGGAATCGGGCGAACGGATTCCCCCGTAGTTCGTCAGGACATAAAGACCCGTCACGAACACGAAAAGGGCAGGCACAGCCACGCGCATTCCGGTCATTCAGGCCGCCCGCATGAAAAAAATCCTCACCACAAGCAAGCGATGAGGATGTGTGACCGTGCCGTTCGGGCGGGCACTCAGGCCGTGATGTTCCACGTCTTGAGCACCTCCAGCATTCGGTAGTTGGTCATGTCGATGTGCACGGGCGTGACGGAAATCTGGTTCTTGGAAACGGCCACGTCGTCGACGTCGTCCTCCGTATCCAGGTTCATCTTCTTTCCCGTCAGCCAGTAGTACGCTCGCCCGCTCAGATCGGTGCGCTGCTCGAAGTACTCTTCGTAGCGTCCCTTGCCCTGGCGGGTGACCATGACTCCCTTCACGTCGCTCTTCTTGCAGGACGGAACATTGATGTTCAGCAGCGTATCGGGGGGGAGACCTTTTTCCAGCACGCGCGCCACCATCCGGGCGGTGAACTCCGCGGCAAGGCTCATGTCGCTCTTCAGATCGAAACTCGTGAGCGACGCCGCCAGCGATGGCACACCCATGATGATCCCTTCGGTGGCCGCGCTCACGGTGCCCGAATAGAGGATGTTGGTCGCGGTGTTGGAGCCGTGGTTGATGCCCGACACCACCACGTCCGGCTTGCGGGCCATAATCTTCTTGATCGCGATCTTCACGCAGTCGGCCGGCGTGCCCAGAACCGCGTAGCCGTGGAATTTATCCACGCGGTTGAATTCCAGCACGCGAATGGGTTCGCTGATCGTGATGGCGTGGCCGACGGCACTGCGTTCCACGTGAGGCGCCACCACGGTGACCTCGCCCAACTTCTTCAGTTCCTTATACAGCGCGTAAAGGCCGTTGGCATCGATCCCGTCGTCGTTCGTGAGAAGAATGTGTTTCATGAAATCAATCCTTGATGAATAGATTGCAGATCGGTTGATTATTCTTTCAACTGTTCCGGCTCCCAGGTCCGGTCGGCGTGCGTCTCGAAGAAACTCAGCAGGCGAAAGAGCATATCTTTCAATTGCTTGCGGTTTACGATCAGATCGACGAAGCCGTGTTCGACCAGAAACTCGGCCCGCTGGAAACCGGGCGGGAGGTCCTTGCCGGTCGCCTCCTTGATCACACGGGGTCCGGCAAAACCGATGAGCGCGCCGGGTTCCGCGATGTTCACGTCCCCCAGCATGGCAAAGCTGGCGGTCACGCCTCCGGTCGTCGGGTCCGTCAACACGGAGATGAAGGGAAGGCCCGCCTCGTGCAGCAGCGCGAGACGCGCACTGGTCTTGGCCATCTGCATCAGGCTCAACGCGCCCTCCATCATGCGGGCTCCGCCGGACGCGGATACGATGACCAGGGGATACCGGTGCTTGAGGGCGTCCTCAGCCGCCCGGGCGATCTTCTCACCGACCACCGAACCCATGCTGCCGCCGATAAATCCGAAATCCATTACTGCGATCACGACCGGTTTCTTGTGAATACGGCCGAATCCCGTCTGGACGGCGTCCTTCAAACCGGTCTTCGTCACCGTCGTGCGGATGCGGTCCGCGTATTTCTTGGTGTCCGTAAAATCCAGCGGATCAACCGAGACCATGTTGCGATAGGTGGGTATGAACGAATCCGGATCCAGGATGATCTCCAGATACGTTCTCGCAAACACGCGGAAATGATAGTCGCACTTCGGGCAGACGTTGAGGTTCTTCTCCAGGTCCTTCCGGTAGATGATTTCTGCGCACTGATCGCACTTGATCCAGACGTTCGGCAGTTCCTTCCGGGCCTTGCCGCTCTTTAGGCCTTCCTTCCGCCGTTGGAACCAGTTCACGCCGGGCTCCCGGGCTTCAAAGCGAGGTCCATCAGGATCGCGTCTTCGTTTCTGAGAAAACCGTCATGGTAGTAGTTCTTTCGCACCCCGACCACGCGAAATCCGAACGATTCGTAGAGGCGGATGGCGGTCTTGTTGGACCGCCGTACCTCAAGGCATACTTTCCCGCAGGAGCGGTCCCGCGCCAGTTCCAGCACGTCCTCCAGAAGCACACGTCCGATGCCCAGACCGCGAAAGTCGGGATGAACGGCAATATTGGCAAGATGGCACTCATCCACGATGATCCACGTGACGGTGTACCCGACCACTTGTCCGTCGAACAGGGCGAGGCGCGGTACGGAGAGATCGGCGTTCTTCAACTCGTCGCGGAAGTGCGTACGCGTCCACGGCGTCTCGAAACTTCCGCCTTCGATGGCCAGCACGGAATCCAGGTCATCCTCGCCCATCGGTCTCAAGGCGACGGCGACCCGTGTCTCCTGAACGGCCATCTTATCCCACTCCTTTGAACTTCTGCACATACAGCGGAACGACCTGCTCCAGATCGGCCGCTTCGTTTCGGTCCAGCATGGCGCAACCTATTTTTGCAACATACCAGGCGTCCGGCGCAGCATACTCACGGGCAAGCAGGGTCACCGCCTGCTGCTCCAGCTCTTCGAAGATGTCCGGTTGTGGCGTCACCAGAACATCGCCTTGTTCGACGGTACGGATGACTTCGGACGTCGTGCGAACCTCCACGGCGCCTGTACGCCGTCCGCCGGCATATTGCGCGAAGTACCACTCGCCTCTGCGCGCGGGCATTGCGATCGCCAGACGGCCTTGCGTCATCCTGATCCGTTGAGCCAGTGCGTCCAGAGTCGGTACGCCCGCCAGCGGGATGCCCAGGCCGTGGCAGAGGCCTTTGGCAGCGGAGAGGCCGATGCGCAAGCCCGTAAACGATCCGGGACCCAACGAGACCGCCACTCCCGTCAAATCCGACGGTTCCCGGCCGGCCTGCCGAAGCGTGATCTCAATCAGGCCGAACAGCCTCTCCGAATGCGCGTTGGGGAGATTCAGCCGCATCTGGGACAATAGTCCAATACCGGATGAGTCGCCCAGAACCAGAGCTACGTCACAAATGGCGGAAGAAGTCTCCAATGCAAGGACCGTTCGTTCCATTTCAATTTCCCGCCACCCAGACCCAGCGGACTTTTCGCGAGTCCTCCTCGAGTTTTTCCATGTCTACGCGCCAGAAGGGCGGGATCAGGAAAGAGATGACGTGGTCGGCCCACTCAATGAGGGTGATCGAATCCGCCTGGCCGAAGAACTCGTGCAAACCCAGTTCGGCAATGTCGCGGTCCGAGGAGATGCGGTAGAAGTCGAAATGATGCACCACAACGGGCCGATCCAGGCACCGGCCGTTATACTCATTCATGATGATGAAGGTCGGACTGTTAACGGGGTCTATAACCTGCAAACCCGCACACACGCCGCGAATGAACACGGTCTTGCCCGCACCCATGTCGCCAAAAACCGCCACTACCTGACCGGGTTCAACGTGCCTCGAGAGGTCCTTCCCCAGATTGTATGTTTCGTCGGCAGCGAACGTTATCTTTTCAAAAAACATGGCTCAACGTGGCGTAAACTACAAATATTAGCAGGGCCGTTCAAGACAATTTTGCGCTTGTCCCCGGGGCGCCGGCCGCGTCCATCGGAAGGATGAGCCGAAATTCCGTGCCCTCGGCCGATGTTTCGAAATTGATCTCGCCCTGATGGTTCCGGACAATTCCGTAACTGATAGAAAGGCCGAGACCGGTCCCCTGCCCGACGGCCTTGGTCGTGAAGAAGGGCTCGAAGATCTTGTGGCGAATGTTCTCGGGAATTCCAGGACCGTTGTCCCGGATGGCAAGAACGAAACGGGAGCCCTCCCGGTACGTCCGGATGACGACTTCTCCATCCTTGCCGGACCTTCGTTGAGCGGCCTCGACGGCGTTGCGCAGGATGTTCATGATGGCATGGCTCAATTGTCCGTAGAATCCCTTGATCGACGCGACATTGCCGTGTTCGGTCCGGATGCGAACGTTCCGTCTCTCTTGCGAGCGCACGAGACCGACCAGGTAATCAACCAGGGAACGGACGTGGATGTCCGTCTTTTCCGACTCGTACATGACCGCAAAATCCCGCAGGCCGACCACGATGTCCTTGATCCGTTCCGTCCCCGTTTTTATCGTGGCGACCATATCCCACATTTCGTGTATCCTTCGCGTCAGTTCCTCCACTTGCGCCGCATCGCCGGCTTGTTCCCGGATCCCCTTGAGGATATCCTGGATGTCCTGCAGCTCCAGATCGAGGTTGACGGCGTTTCCGTAGGTGAAATTCAGCGGGTTGTTGATCTCGTGAGACATGCCCGCCACCAGCCGCCCGAGGGAAGAGAGCTTCTCAGACTGGACCAGCTGGTCCTGCTGCCTGCGGATTTGATCGTTCTTCGATTCGAGTTCGCGGTTCTTGTCCTCGACCATCCGTGTTCGCTCGCGGACCCTCTCCTCAAGGACCTGGTTTCTCTTCTTGATGGCCTGGACCCTGGACTGAAAGAACGCATAGCCCACGACGCCGAACAGGGCCGCCACGGTCAGCTGGAACCACAGCGTCTTCCAGAACGGCGGGTGGATGATCACTTCGAGGCGGGCGGGCTTTTCGTTCCATACGCCTTCGCTGTTGGCCGCCTTGACGTAGAAGACGTAGCGGCCGCCGTCCAGGTTGGTATAACTGACATACCGCCGCGAGCCCGAGTAGATCCAGTCCTCGTCAAAACCTTTCAGTCTGTAGGCGTACTGGTTTTTCTGCGGACTCGTGAAGTCCAGGGCCGCAAACTCGAACGCGAAGAAATTGTCCCGATAGCTGATCTCGATCTCCTTGAGGTGCATGATCTCCCGTTCGAATAGGACCACCTGGTCGAACTTCTTGAAGGCGGTGATGTACACCGGAAAAACGGTTTTCCGCGGGACCAGTCCGCGCGGATCTACGGAGACGAGGCCTTTGATGCCTCCAAAATACAACTTGCCATCGCGTCCGGTGCGGTAAGCGCCCTGATTGAACTCGCTGCTGGGCAGACCGTCCCGGCTGTCGAACTTGTGGAAGCGTTCCCTTCCCTGTTTTCGAGGATCGAACCGGCAAAGGCCGGCATTGGTCGAGAGCCACAGGCTCGAATCCGGTCCCAACAGGATACCGTACACGAGATTGTTCGGAAGGCCGTCCTTTTCCGTGACCATGTCGAATGCGCTGTTCCTCATATGGTTGAGGCCGCCCCCGTCGGTCCCGATCCACAAACTGCCGTCCGGATCCTCCAGCACGCTCATGACGGTACTCTGGGACAGGCCTGCGGGATGGCTCTGGGCCGTCCAGGCTGTGAAGCGCTGCCCGTCGAATCGATTCAGTCCGTCGAACGTGCCCACCCAGAGGCGCCCTTGCCTGTCCACGGTCAGAGTGAATACATCGTCGCTCGAGAGGGAACCGGGCTCGCTCGAATGTCGGAAAGCCTCAAACCGTCCATGGGTTCTCCGTACGACCCCGCCTCCGAGCGTCCCAAACCACAGCGTGCCGCTTGAGTCCTCCGCGATGCACGATATGTAATTGGAGGATAGACTCCCCGGGACAGACGCGTCCCTGCGGAACACCTGGAAGCGCTTGCCGTCGAACCGGTTCAGACCGTCCTCGGTCCCGATCCAGATGTCGCCCCGGCGGTCCTCGAACACGCACATCACATCGTCGCTGGAAAGGGAGGTTGGGTCTAGCGGACGGTGCCGGTAATGGGTAAACTTGCCGTCCTGGTAGCGGCATACACCGCCCCCGTGCGTCCCTATCCACAGGTCGCCATCGCGGTCTTCGAGAATGGCCCAGACATCGCTCGAGCACAGGGTGTTAGAATCGAAGGGGTTGTGACTGAAAACCGCGAATCGGTTGAGCCGAAGTTTGTTGAGACCTCCTCCCATCGTGCCCGCCCAGATGTTTCCCGACCGGTCCTGGACGATAGCCTCCACGTCGTTGTGGGAAAGGCTGGAGGGATCGGCCGGATCTTTCTGGAAGCGCGTCCAATGTCCGTCGTGCAACCGATGGAGTCCACCGTTCTCCGTTCCTATCCACAGCGCACGGTCGCGGTCGAAGCACAGCGACACGATCCGCTCGTCGGTCAGTCTCCCGTCGTCGATGCCGTAGGCACGGAAACGGCCTGTGGACCGCTCGTAACGGTTCAGGCCTTCCTGTGTTCCGATCCACAGACCTCCGCCGCTATCCGCGACGATTGCCCGGATGTTGTTGTGCGAGAGGCTGCCCGGATCTCCCGGCCGGCGCAGAAATCGCGTAACGCGGCCGTCCTTCAGACGGTTCAGCCCGGCCGAAGTGCCGACCCAGAGCGTATCGTATTCGTCGCAGAAGAGGGAGCGAATGCGGTCGTCCGAAAGCGTGTTCGCGCTGTCCGGAAGGGAGCGGAAGCGGGTGACGGCTCGGGTGCGGAGGTCGATTCGCCTCAGACCGTCCGACAGCGTGCCCACCCACAGGCCGCCCGAACGGTCGGCGGTCAGGGCGGTGATATGGTGCGTCGGCAGGAGCGCGGAGTCTCCCGGAACAAACCATCGTTGGATGCGGCCATCCTGGAAAGCGTTGAGCCCCTTTTCGGTTCCAATCCATATCACGCCGTCGGCGTCCTCACAGAGCGTCGTGATGTAGTTCTGCGTGAGGCTGTTGGGGTTGTCAGGCTCGTTCTTGTAGACGGTGAACTGGTAGCCGTTGTAGCGGTTGAGGCCGTCCTGGGTGCCGAACCACAGGAATCCGTCGCGGTCCTGCAGGATGGTTTCGACCACACTCTGCGAGAGCCCGTCTTCGATAGACAGGTGTTCGATGATGTATCCGGCCGATTGTCCCGAAAGCGCGGCCGGTTCACCCAGACCCACCAGGGCCGCGAGAGCCGTGCCGATGAGGCCGGAGAACGTGGAACGACAGCTCATGATATGCGGGAACGGCCGCCGGCGATCAAAGCTGCGAGGCGGCCTCTTTATCCAAGAACCAATACACATCACCTGCAGGGCGGACGCGGCTGGCGGGGAACTGCGGATCGGCGGCTTTCAGCACACCGGCCACCGCCGGGGCCTTGGAGGCACCGGCAACCAGAAACACAACGTTGCGAGCCGCATTGATCAACGGAAGCGTAAACGTCACGCGGTGGGCTTTGAGTTTCTTGACGAAGTTGTCGGCCACGAGGCGCCCGGTTTCTTCCAACGCTTCGGTTTCGGGAAACAGCGAGGCCATGTGGCCGTCGTCTCCGAGCCCCAGCAGGATCAGATCGAAAGAAGGTACGGCAGGCTCCGGCGTGTCGAAAAGATCCCGAATCTCATCCTCGTACTGCTGGGCCGACAGCAGCGGATCCTCCTCCCCGGACACCCGGTGAATGTGCGCGGGAGGAACGGATATTTTCGACAGCAGGGTGGAATGAGCCATGCCGTAGTTGCTGTCGGGATGCGTGGCCACGACGCACCGCTCGTCGCTCCAGAAAAAGTGCACGTTCGTCCAGTCCATCGAGTATCCGGCCAGAAATCGATAGAATCCCGCCGGCGTCGACCCGCCGGACAGTGCGATGACGGCACGTCTGCGTTCGGCACGGGCCTTGTCGACGATGTCCTTTGTCTTCGATGCCATTGGCTGATACAGATCGACCGCATGGGGAACGGTCGATATATGCGGCTGCATTCGATCTACCTCTTAGTCCGATATCGGGGCGAGTACGGAGACAGGGTTTTTTAAGATAAGCCAGAGCTTGGACTTTTCAAAACAAAAAAAACAATAACCTCCAAAACGAAATATATTGACTTTGTTTTTGCAAATACCTAAGCTACAGAGTCATCAAGCTTAGAGAGAGTTTACTTCCTTAGTCTTTCTGACATTTAGTTTGTTACGCAACTGATCGGTATTCGAACTACTTCCACGAAGTTGGAAGTTTCCCTCAATCAAACTAAAGGAGTATGTGGTATGAAAAAGCTGACGATGCTTTTTGTTGCGATGCTCTTTGCGGGCGCGACTGCATTTGCTCAGATGCCGGACAAGGGTATGGTGGAGTTTTCTCTCGGTGGGCCGCTGTTCGCGACTCAGTCCGAGGCTGAGGTAAGCGCAATCGGTCCGGCTGTTGACGTTGGCTACTTCTTAACTCCGGCCATCGAGGTTGGCGGCAATCTTGGCGTGTTGAAGTTCGGCGGCGACGGGGCAGGCAATGACAAGTTCAGCGCCAATATCGGTGTTTTCGGCGCCTATCATTTTGCGGCCAAGGAAAAGATGTGGCCGTATGTTAAGGTTGGTGTCGATATGGGTATTGGCGATGGTCCCTTGGGTAAGGACGGTGGAGATGATGCCCCGATCAATTTTGGCGGCGGCGTTGGGATCAAGTATTGGCCGATGGAAGGCGGTGCGTTGACTGCCGAAGTCAACTTCACGAAGACCTCCCCGAGTGCAATCAAGGAAACCCGCATTGGTTTGGATCTGGGTATTCTGATCCGTATCAAGTAAGACCGACAGTTTCTTCTTCAAGAGCCCCGGATTTCCGGGGCTTTTTTTTTGCTCTTGTTCATTGTTGATTAATTACCCCCTCTTCCGCTATATTCGCCCGCTTGTTTTCATCATCCGACCAGGCCTTTTCCATGCGATTGATCTTTCTGATTCTTCTAACCATTCTCTCTCTCTCCGACACAGAGGCGTCTGTCTCCGGGTACAAGACGAAGGTACGAACGATCGTCTTCGAAGACGGGTCCGTATCGCGGTCCATCCAGATCATCCTGAGCGGGGAAAGCCGGGAAGGTCTGGCATTCAAACGGCAGTTTCTGGAAAGAAACGGATACGCCATCCTGGAAAAGACAGTCGACGATCTGCCGTGCCTCGAAGCGACGAAGCTGTTCGTCCCCTCCCCGAAGGACACGGTCCTGGCCGACGGCTTTGCCCGCATTTCCGTACACCGGCTGAAGGACAGTCTGTTCTACCGCGAGGAGTTCTACACCGCCATTCTGAACGACGAAGTGGCCGCAACGGAATTGAAGAACGACCGGGCAACGGCCAAAGTCCTGCTCGCCGATACACAGTTTGAATTCGTCACGCTTCTGCCGGGAAGAATTCTCACCTCCAGCTCGGGCGATTTCCACCAGGACTCGACGTGGTGGAGCTACGACATCGAGCAGCTTTTCAACAACCGGTCCTTCTCCATGGCTGCGCACAGTACCATCGCGCGGGAGGAGGAGCTGCTGTGGATCGTCGGCCTGATGGCCGTGCTGCTGTTGGGAACGGGTTCCCTGCTGTTGATAAAAGCATCCCGCCTGACCCGTCTGCGTTCATCGCAACGGTAGAGGGGCTCCTGCATCTAGATCGATGGCAATGGGAACCGGTCCGGCCTCAGAGGGGTCGCGTTTGTTATCTTGTCTTGAACGAGACATGCAACCCCCGACGCGGTTGGTGCTTTCCTGACAGATCCCTTGACAGACATGCAGCGCCTCCGGCGTTGGGGACCGGTCGTGTCGTTTCGAGAGGGACATATTGCCCTTGAATCCGGCCTCTCCGCTGATTAAATTAATGAGCCCTTCTGGATTTTGACTCACTATTCTTGGCGTTCAGACCAGGTAAGCGGAGGAATATATGTCCACCAAGAAGATCGGCATACTGTTCGGCCAGGAAGACACGTTTCCGCAGGCGTTTATCGATCGGGTCCATGCGAAGAAGGCTCCCGGAGTGGCCGCCGAGTGGGTAAAGATCGACCGGGTGATGCAGGCTGAACCCGCCGGTTACGACGTGATCATCGACCGTATCTCGCAGGATATCCCTTTCTACCGCGGCTTCCTGAAGAATGCGGCCCTCAGCGGCACGGCGGTGATCAACAATCCGTTCTGGTGGAGCGCCGACGAGAAGTTCTTCAACAACGCGCTGGCCGTCAAGCTCGGTGTCCCCGTGCCTCGTACGGTCCTGCTGCCCAGCAATCAACATCCCCCCGACACGAACGCCATGTCGATGCGCAATCTCGCCTATCCCCTCAACTGGGACGCGATCTTCGAGTACGTGGGCTTTCCCGCTTACTTCAAACCTTTCGCTGGGGGCGGTTGGAAGAACGTGTACAAATTGAACAACGCCGACGAATTCTTCAAAGCGTACAATGAGACCGGCCAGCTGGTCATGATGCTGCAGGAAGAGATCGTGTTTACCGAATACTTCCGGTGCTACGGCATCGACCGGCGGGACGTTCGGGTCATGCAGTACGACCCCCGCCAGCCGCACCACGCTCGCTACGTAAAGGGGCCAAAGGCCGACGCCGCCCGCAAGATGGAAGCGCGGGTCACCGAGATCGTGCTCACCCTGTGCAACGCGCTCGGGTACGACTTCAACACGGTCGAGGTGGCTGTTCGGGACGGCGTGCCGTACGCCATCGACTTCTGTAACCCCGCCCCGGACGCCGACCTGCATTCCGTTGGGGAAGAGAATTTCGAGTGGGTCGTCGAGGCAGCGGCCAACATGGCCATACGGCGGGCCAAAGCCCACAAGCCGGGACAGAACAACCTGACATGGGGCCGTTTCGTCGCATCGTTTGTGAACAATGAAACCGTGGGAACACGGAAATCATCTGGACACGGGCGTCCCGGGTCCCGATCAACCAAAAAATAAGGAGTTCTGACATGCGTAAACATACACGCTTGCTTATGCTGTTGACCGTTCTGTCGCGCTACTGCGGAGCGCCCGCGCGCTGACGGTGATTTCAACGCTCGCCTAGATGCTCGCTTCGCGAATTCGTCTGGCGGCGCGTGGCTGCTGCGCTCGGGTGCGAGCTTTACCGGCTACTTCACGAGTTTGAGCTTACGTACGAGGGTATATCCCCCGCCCTTGAGCGTATAGTAGTACTCTCCGCTTGCCAGATCGTTCGCGTCAAAGACGACCGAGTAAGTTCCCTGCAGGCGTTGACCATGGTAGAGGGTCGCGACTCGCTGCCAGTCCACCGTCCAGACGTCGAGACGTACGGCCATGGGCGCCAACATGCCATACCTTATCGTTGTCGCGGGATTGAAGGGATTTGGGAAATTCTGATGGAGCTCAAAGGGAACTGCGGAATTTTCGGGCAGTTTTTCATCGTCGTGCAGCGCGATGAGGACGTTGTTCTTCTCTGAACAGGCCAGAACACCGACGAGAACAGCCAGCAGAACCATGTTTCTCATATACGCACCTCTAGTTGACGACGATGGATACGGCAGCGTCAAAATGCCAGTTTGGAGCATAAGTTCGTTCATAGCGTGCAACGTTAAGCGAGCCATAACGAGTAACCAGGCCCAGGGCAACTATCTTCAGCACGCGCCCTTCGAAACCGAGGTGCAAATATTCGAACGCATGAGCTTCGTTGACATTGACTTCCAGTTCCCCAACCATATCCAGGTCTATCCGGTCACCGGCCACGGCGCGATAGGACGCTCCCCCGGACACCGTCGTCGGCAGCGGATCGGCCTGGTCCTCATCCACCAGAGCAACTTTCGATCCCAGATTGACTAAAGACAGACCCAGTGTGACGCCGATCCGGTCATCAACGGGGGCGAGGGAGTGAAACGGAAGGGTCGTTGCATCGTCCGTGTAAGTTCGTATGGTAGCCTCAGGAACAAGATCACGCACCATAAGACCGAGATCTACTGTTGCAACACCTGTCTTGCCGTCGGGGGTTTCACCCGTCGCATTGAACTTTGAAAGTTTTTACCGGAAATAGCCCAGGGACACACCCGCGGACAAGTTCTCGCTGAGCGCGGCGGCTACCGATAGCTTTCCGTGCCAATGAACGGCATCTTTGTCGCCGCCTATGATTTCGCCGAAAGGACTGGTAACAGCCTGTACGCTCTGCGCAATTCGGTTCACGGACACTGCAACGCCCAGAAACTCCTTCCTTCCGGACAAAGCCAGAAACGAGTGCCAACTGCTGCCAAAGTGCGGAAAGGGCTCCGCCAGCGAGCCTGCAAATCCGATACTTGGTCCGAAGGCGACGCCGGCCGGGTTGTGGAACGTGACAAACGTCGTTTTATACTGAGTCACTCCGACACCACCCATGTCGTTCGAAACAGCGGACGGTTTCCACAGCAGGAATCTCGCCGCCGACTCTTGGGCACAGGTGTCGCCGCCATAAGCCGTGCATAAGCCCAAGAGGAACGCGATAGCACGTTTCATGTGCTTCATCTTCGATTGTGATGAGTTGTGGGACATTGGCGCACCGATCCACGAACTCGGCGAGCGGCGCGAACTGCCGCGTCGGGGACGGACGGTCAGTGCTCCGGGCTGCGCCCGGCATCTTCAACTTTGCAGGGATCCATCCGTTCCGGTCACTTCAAAAGCAGCAGTTTCCGGCTTTGCAATTGATTCCCCGCGCGCAGGCGGTAGACGTAGACGCCGCTGGCCACCGGCCTTCCCCGATCATCTCTCCCATCCCAAGCCACGGATTTAAGCCCCGGACCCTCCGTACGGTCGACCAACATCCGCACTTCCTGCCCCAGCGCATTGTAGATTCTGAGTACGACTTCTGTATTCATGCCCAACTGGTAATCGATCGTCGTCGCATGGTTGAAGGGATTGGGATAGTTCTGGCGCAGTTCGAATCCCCGAACGGCCAGGGGAGAGCACACGTCCGTCGCTGTCGACGTATCGTAGACCGAACACGTCCACACACTGAGCAGACTGCCGTCCATCCGCATCCAGATCGGGTGTATGTGACGATTATGGGCAGCGACATGAACGTAGTCTCCAAAGAAAATACCGCCTATGGGTTTGAACGGCGTATCGCTGATGCGCAAGTTGGTAAAGGTCTCGCCGCCGTCCACGGACCGGGCCATCCAGACTTCCGTCGTGTCACCGCCGGTATTTCGCCGGTCGTAGAACGTGACAAAGAGGTGGCCTGTGGTCTGATCGATGGCCATGCTCGGAAAGAATTGGTGCCGCGACGTGGCATCGTCGTTCACGCGCCTCACCGGCCCCCACGTTTGCCCTTCGTCGGTCGACTTGATCAGAAACACGTCGGTGTGGCCGTTCCTCTGGTCCGACCACAGGATGTAGATCGTCCCGCGATACGGAGAATGGCTGACGTCGCAGGCGGTCATCGGCAATCCGTTGCAGCGGTAGATCCCGGAAACCGAGAAATCCCACCCGCCCGGCTGCGACGTCACGAATACGTCCTCGCCAAATGTGACGCCGCCGTCCGTTGATTTATCAAAGTGAATCCCCAGCGGTCCGGACCAGGAAAGATACACTTCCCCGTTCGGGCCCACGGCGGGCACGGCTCCTTCGACGGTATTGTCCTCATCGATGCAATCACCGCCTCTGGTGCTGATGCGTACCGGCGCCATCCAGTTCACTCCCCTGTCCGTCGATCGCGAAAGGAGAATACGCGTGCTGTCCAGGGGATTGCTGCTGCCGTAATAGTCGAACTCGGTCCAGGCCATGTAGATGTTCCCGTGATACGGCGAGCCGGTCGCGTCCACGGCCAGCCATTCCTTGTCCTGGTCTTTCGGGGGATTCAGACCTATGCCTGCTCCGTCCGACCAGTTCGCCCCCCCGTCGGTGGACTTCTGGACGACGATACGGTCCAACCAACTGCCATCCTGCGGGTTTGACAGGTGGCTGTAATAGGCATGGCCGCTGTCGTCGAACGTCACCACCGGATCTCCCCACACGCCCATCGTGGAGCTGAGGTTCGATTGAAACCAGGTCTGCCCTCCATCGGTGGAATAATAGTAATACGTGATATTCGCCCCGGCGACGAGGTTGTTCGAATCGAGGGGATTGATGGCGATGGTCACCTCTTCGGGAGTGTTGTGGCCGGGATAACTCACCCGAACGTTCGGATACTGGCCTCTCAGGTCGTACGTGAGGCCGCTCAACAGGACCAGACCGATCCACGGAGCGACCGCCCGCATCACGGTGCTTGCTTGTGCTTTCATTGTCCTCTTCCCATTAACATGACGTACATCGTATGCAGCAGTATCTTAAAGTCCATTCGCAGGGACATGTTTTCGATGTAGAGGATGTCGTACTTGGACCGCTCGATCATCTGGTCGATGTTCTCGGCGTATCCGAACTTCACCTGCCCCAGCGACGTGATGCCCGGCCGGACGCGGTGGAGATGGATGTAGTGCGGAGCCTTCTTCACGATCTGCTCGATGAAATACGCCCGCTCCGGCCTCGGGCCCACGATACTCATTTCGCCCTTGAGCACGTTGATAAATTGCGGAAACTCGTCCAGCCGGGTGCGGCGCAGCCAGCGGCCTACGCCCGTCACGCGCGGATCGTCTTTCTGGGCCAGGGCCGGTCCCGATTGGGCCTCGGCATCCGGCTGCATGGAGCGGAATTTGTAGATCAGGTACGGCTTGCCGTGGCGGCCTATGCGCTCCTGGCGGAAAAGCGCCGGACCGCGACTCGTGACCTTGATGATCGCGACAATGACCGCGCCGACCGGAAAAAAAACGGTCAGCGCCGCCGCGGACACGACGATATCGAAGGCCCGTTTGACCACCTGTTCCCAGAACGGCATGATCTCCGGCTCGAGCTCGATCAGCGGTATGCCCTCGATCTGCGTGGTGCGCGCCTGTCCGCTGATGATATTGTACAGGTCGGGAACGATCTTGACGTTGACAACGTGTCCGTGGGTCTCGCGGTATTCGTCGCACGCCGTGATGATGGTGAGCAGGAGGTCGTGTTCGCGCGGGTCGAGAGCGATCAGCACCTCGGACACCTTTTGTTCGGCCAGAATCTTCGGCAGATCGGAGACGTGGCCGATCAGATCGGTTTCGACGCGGAATTCATGAGACCACTGCTCTTTTTCCAACGTTTTCAACTCGGACTGCAGCCGCTCATAGGTCC
>JBBIJR010000080.1:0-4956 GCA_037445875.1 Bacteroidota bacterium
ACGAGACGATCGTGATCTTCGGGGCCGCGCTGCAGCTCAGCAAAGACGATCCCGGCGCCATCGCGGAACGGCGCAAAGCGTACATGAAACGACGCCAGATGACCCAGCCGATCAATCTGCCGAGTTCCGGCAGTGTCTTCAAGAATCCTCCGGGTGATCACGCCGCGCGGCTCATCGAACAATGCGGACTGAAAGGCTTCAGGATCGGCGGCGCCGTCGTATCCGAAAAACACGCCAATTTTATTGTCAACGAAGGTGGAGCAACGGCTCTGGATGTTTATGACATCATCCGGCACGTCCGGGCCACCGTGCACAGGGAATCGGGCGTCGTCCTGGAACTCGAAGTCAAACTGGTCGGATTCACCGGCGACGAACTCAACGCGGTAGGCCAGTCATGATCCGAAAGAAACGTGAAACGCGCCAGGTGGATCTCTTCTCCGGCCAGTCGCTGCAGAAGGAACTGGTGTTCGATGCGTTTGACACCGGCGTGTCCGTACAACCCGTAGACGACCAGCCCAAGGCGTTCGTGAAGAATTTTGTCAACCCGATGCTCATGGGTCAGCACAAAGACGACACCTCGGGCGAAGTGATCACGCTGGACGATGCCCACCGGCCGCCGGAGCAAGGCGGACTCAACAACGACGTGAAAGATACGGGTGCACAGGAAGAAACGCCGGCAGAAGCGAAAGACGACACAACGGAAACGAACGAACTGCTCAAGAGCGATCCGGAACGGCTCATCATCAACCACGATTTCGCCGACGGATTCTATCTCAGCGAAGAGTCCCGCGTCCGGCACCGGGAGGAAAAAGAAGACGCCGTGACGAGGTACCGCCGCGAACGCCGGCGGAAACGACGGTTCAAGATAGCGGCCAGTGCGATCCTCGGTTTGCTTGCGCTGCTTCTGTTCAACTGGCAGGAATGGGTCGTGCATTCTCCGCTGTTTACGGTGAAACACGTGTATGTCCAGAATCATTTCCTGCTCGACGCCGACGAAGTGCGCCGGCTTGCAGGCGTGGAACACGGTATCCGCCTCGCCGAAGTGGACCTCCAAAGGGCGGCGGAGCGCATTCGTACGAATCCCATCGTACGCAATGCCGTAGTGAGCCGAAGTTATCCGTCCGGCATCGTGATCCGCGTCGAGGAGCGCCTTCCGTTTGCGTTCATCAACGGGGACGAGCTGTCTGCGGTCGATGAAGCAGGGGTGGCGCTGCCGCGGCTGCAATCCGACATCGTGCACAATCTGCCGGTGGTGAGCGGGATTCCCGCCTTGCCGGTACCGGGCAAAGCGGTGGCGTCCGACCGGCTGTCCGTGGCCCTGGCCTTTCTGCGGCTCGTGCAGACGGTGAACGAAATGCTGTATTACGAAATCTCGGAGATCAGTGTGGACCGCACCGATTTCCTCGTCTATCTCAACAGTGTACATGTGCCTTTCCGTATCGATGGAGAGAATCCCGTCCGAACAGCCGTGTATTTGAACGCCGCGGCGGCGCACCTCAAACGGCAGGAGAGCGAGCGTGGCATCAAGGAGATCGACCTGCGCTTCAATGGCCAGGTCCTGATACGAAGAAAATGAGTTTCCAAACCTCTGTCCGTTTAACCCACAGGTGAGTTATGCATAACAAAATCATCGCAGGTCTCGACATCGGCACGACCAAGATTGCCGCTTTGATCGCGGAGGTCACGCCGAAGGAGGTCAAGCTCGTCGGGGTCGGCACGCACCCGTCCGTCGGGCTCAAGCGCGGCATGGTGGTCAACATCGAACACACCGTGGAGTCCATCAAGAAGGCCATGCAGCAGGCGGAATTGATGGCTGGCCTCAAAGTCCGCTCGGTCTACGTCGGCATCGCCGGTGATCATATCCGCGGGATCAACAGCACCGCGGTAGTGTCGGTGGGACGGGACGACCATGAGATCACCGAGGACGACGTGCGCCGCGTCATCGACGGGGCCAAGGCCATTACGATGCCGATGGACCGCGAAATCATCCACGTCATCCCGCAGGAGTTCATCGTCGATCAACAGGAGGGCATCCGAAACCCCATCGGTCTGACCGGCACGCGCCTCGAGGTGGAAGCCCACATCGTCACCGGAGCCGTGGCCTCGGCCCAGAACATTTTCCGCTGTGTCAATCGTGCCGGATTCGAAGTGAAGGACCTTGTCCTCGAACCGCTCGCTTCGAGCAACGCCGTGCTGGACGTCGAGGAGCAGGAACTGGGCGTCGCACTGATCGACATCGGCGGCGGGACGACGGACGTGGCCATGTTCTTCGACGGCAGCATCCGCGACACCGATATGATCGGGCTCGCGGGCCAGCAGGTCACCAACGACATTTCGATCTGCCTCAAGATGGCGTACGACAAGGCTGAGGAAATCAAGAAGACCAGCGGGTGCGCCCTGCAGAGCATCGTGGAGGAATCGGAGACGATCAAGGTACCGATGGTCGGCGGACGCGGCATGCGCGAAATTCAGAAGAAGTACCTTACCAAGATCATCGAAGCGCGCATGCAGGAAATCTTCAACCTGGTTCTGTACCGCATGCAGAGCAACAAGCTGTTGTCGCTGATGAACGCGGGCATCGTGCTGACGGGCGGCGGTTCCCTGCTGCCGGGTACGGTGGAACTCGCCACGGAAATCTTCAAAACTCCCGTGCGCATCGGCTACCCGAGGGGTTTCGGCGGCCTTATGGATACGGCCAGCAGTCCGATCTATGCCACGGGCGTCGGGCTCATCCATTACGGAGTGCAGAAGGACCGGCTGGAACTCGACGGGTCGTTCGAGGATGTGCAGGAATTCGACGGAGCGGACAACGGCGCCGATGGTACGCACGAGGAACACGCCCACAACGGTTCGGATGGCCAGCTGTACTCGAAGATCACCGAGCGGATGAAGCGCTGGATGGAGGAATTCTTTTGATCGCCGAAGTTGTTGAAAACCGAAACCAACCCAGGAGGTTTTATGTTATCGTATGACGAAACCCGAGAATACGGTGCGAGAATGCGCATCGTGGGAATCGGCGGGGGCGGCTGCAACGCCGTGAATACGATGATCGAGTCCGGTCTGACCGGCGTGGAGTTCATCGCCATCAACACGGACCTGCAGGCTCTGGAAACGAGCAAGGCTCATCACAAGATCCAGATCGGCCGGATGCTCACGCGCGGTCTGGGCGCCGGGTCCAATCCCGAGATCGGCAAACGGGCCGCCGAGGAAGACATGGAGCAGATCAAGAGCGTATTGGAAGGCTCCGACATGGTGTTCATCACCTGCGGAATGGGTGGTGGCACCGGGACCGGCGGGGCGCCCGTTATTGCGGAGATGGCAAAAAGCCAGGGCGCGCTCACAGTCGCGATCGTGACCAAGCCGTTCACGTTCGAGCAGCCGAAGCGGATGAACCAGGCCATGCGAGGCGTCGAGGCGTTACGCTCGTACGTCGACACGCTGATCGTTATCCCCAACGAAAAGTTGTTGACAGTGATGCCCAAGAGCACACCGTTCCGCGAGGCCTTCCGGGCGGCGGACGACGTCCTGTACCGGGCCACGCGCGGCATCTCCGACCTGATCTCGCAGCCGGGATACGTGAACGTCGATTTCGCCGACGTCAAGAAGGTGATGCTCGGAGCGGGCGACGCCATCATCGGTATCGGCGTGGGCAACGGCGAGAACCGCGGCGAAGAGGCCGTCCGGCAGGCGATGAACAGTCCGCTGCTGGAAGAAACCAACATCGACGGAGCGACTGGTATATTGCTGAACCTGACCTGCCCGGCGGACTTCACCACAGACGAGGTCAACCAGATCTCGACGCACATCACGTCGATCGCCGGCGAGGACGCGGACGTCATCTGGGGTTACGCTGTGGACGAGAGCCTCAAGAGCGAGGTGCACGTCACCGTCATTGCGGCGGGCATCAACCGCCAGCGCCATCGAAAGGCCAAAGAACGCGAAGAGGTCCAGCAGCCGCTGTCCATCACCAAGAAGCCGCTGAAGCCGGCGTACGACTACTATGAACACCTGCACGAGATCAAGGCCGCGAAGTACAAGGGCCTGGACCAGCCGGCCATCAAGCGCATGGAGCATGAAGAAACGGACGAGACGGAACCCGCGCCGCCGACCGATGCGTATTTGAAGAAAACCGGCACAGACAGCGCCGAGGACCGCAACATTCCAACGTTCCTTCGCAATCATACGCGGTTGAAGCGCATCGGCGAAGGCAATAACTGACTGCCGGGTTTCGACATTCGGGTTGGTTTTACAGAGCCGTCCCAGGTGGGGCGGCTTTTTTTTGGAACGGCGAGCTGCAGCCGCGGCGACCTTCGCTCCGATGCGGGAAAAGCGTGAGGAGGGAGGCCTTCTCGAATTCGCCCTGTTCAGCTGTAAATCCCGCCCGACCGTGTACAACTACTTCGAACTCTTCGAGCGCACCTGTCTTATCCGAAGGGTTCCCGTGGCGTCGCGCAGTTCAGATCGCGAAATCGTCAAAGCACCCAAGCTCCATTTTGCGGACAATGGAATTCTCAATACGATTGCCGAACCCGGCAGCGGTATTCAGTTCGAGAATTCCGTTTTTAATCAGCTCCGCCGGAGCGGAGGCGTTCGGTATTACTCCCGGAAATCCGGCCGCAAAATCGATTCTGTCGTTGACGGTCGATGGGCCTTCGAGGCCAAGGAAATGCCGGGTCTGTTTGATCTCAAGAGCTTAAAGGATCTCGCATCGAATTTATCGATCTCCAGGTTCTGTGTCGTCTTTCGTCATGCGCCGGAATCCGTCCACAGGAATTTTGTTTGGGGAGGAGACTTACGGTAGCCGGGCCGCAGGATGCGTACGCCGGTCGGGCGCATCGGCGAAGGCAATAATTGATCGGCGGACTTCTTCGTTCGGGTTGGTTCCACAGAGCCGCCCTCATGGACGGTTCTGTTCCTGGAGAGGAATCAGGGGGACCACCATACAAGCTTAGCTAT